>NZ_LT629689.1:3850000-4177500 GCF_900102035.1 Pseudomonas extremaustralis | reverse complement strand
ACGGGCCGTGACACCCGGCACCTACCGCGTGCCGCCGCCGCAGGTGGAGTCGATGTATCGGCCGAACTGGCAGGCGGTGGGCGAAACCCCGGCGGACCTGGTGATCAAAGGCAAATAACCCGTAGGAGCTAGCTTGCTCGCGAAGGTCGTCAACGATCACGCGGGCAATGCTGGATGAGCGCGGTGTTCTTGGGGTTTTCGCGAGCGAGCTCGCTCCTACAGGGAGGAGGGTTAGTGGACGACCCAGCTGAGCAGCCACAGGCCGAGCATCAGCCAGATGACGCCGATGATGATCGAGGCGCGCATGAACGCGCGTACGGCTGAATACAGGAAGAGCAGGCCGATGATCAGCGTGAGGATGCTGATGATCGAAGTGTCCATGCCCAGTGCGCGGGACATCCCTTCGACAAAGTCGCCGCCGGCGTTGGACAGCATGTTGAACACGCCGCTGAAGAACTCGACGATGTAGTGGATGATCAGGCCGAGGGTGTGACCCAACCATCCGAAAAAGTCTACTTGCATAGGTGTGTCTCGATGAAAGAGTGGACGAAATTGCCAGCACTGAGCCTTTGGTCGTTTATCAACCGGGCGAGTTCCCTTGAAGCATAGAGGTTTCACCGTTTGAATTTGCGTTTAGTTGCCCGCTGGACCCTGGCGAGCCTGGTCTTGACGATGACCCTGCTATGGCTGGCTGATCGCATCTGGCCGTTGCCGTTACCCAAGGATGACCTGGCGCGGGTGGTGCTGGCCGAGGATGGTACGCCGTTGTGGCGATTCGCCGATGCCAACGGCGTGTGGCGTTACCCGGTGCAGACCCGTGAAGTGTCGCCGTATTACCTCGATGCGTTGCTCACCTACGAAGACCGCTGGTTCTATCGACACCCCGGCGTGAACCCGCTGGCACTGGTGCGCGCGAGCTGGCAGAACCTGACGGGCGCGCGGGTGGTATCGGGTGGCAGCACGCTGTCGATGCAAGTGGCGCGTTTGCTCGACCCGCACTCGCGCACCTTCCTGGGCAAATTGCGCCAGCTGTGGCGCACCGCGCAGTTGGAGTGGCACCTGTCCAAGGATGAGATTCTCAATCTGTACCTGAACCGCGCGCCGTTTGGCGGCACGTTGCAGGGCGTGGCGGCCGCCAGTTGGGCGTACCTGGGCAAATCACCCACGCAACTGACCTACGCCGAAGCTGCCCTGCTCGCGGTATTGCCCCAGGCGCCGAGCCGCCTGCGCCCGGATCGTCACCCCCAGCGCGCCCAGCAAGCCCGCGACAAGGTGCTGCGCCGCCTCGGCGAATTCCAGGTGTGGCCGCAATCGGCCGTGGATGAAGCCCTGCAAGAACCGCTGCTGCTCGCCCCGCGCCTGGAACCCAGCCTGGCGCCGTTGCTCGCCCGCCGGCTGAACCGTCCCGACAGCCCGCCGCTGATTCGCACCACCCTGGACGCCACCCTGCAACGCCGTCTCGAAGATTTGCTGCTGGGCTGGCGCGCACGTCTGCCGGAATACACCTCCGCCGCGATCCTGGTGGTGGAAGAAGAGAGCATGGCCGTGCGTGCCTACCTGGGCTCGGTGGACATCAACGATGCCAAGCGCTTTGGTCATGTGGACATGATCAGCGCGCTGCGCTCGCCAGGCTCCACGTTGAAACCGTTTCTCTATGGCATGGCGTTGGACGACGGGCTGATTCATTCCGAATCGTTGCTGCAGGATGTGCCCCGGCGTTACGGCGATTACCGGCCGGGCAACTTCTCCATGGGGTTTACCGGCGCGGTGCCGGCCAGTACCGCGTTGTCCAGTTCGCTGAACCTGCCGGCGGTGCAGTTGCTGGAAGCCTACGGGCCCAAACGGTTTGCCGCACAGATGCGCATCGGCGGCATGCCGTTGGCCCTGCCGGCGCTGGCCGAGCCCAACCTGGCACTGATCCTGGGCGGCGCGGGCAGTCGTCTGGAAGACCTGGTCAGCGGTTACAGCGCCTTCGCCCGGGGCGGCAAGTCTGCAACCCTGCGATTACAGCCCGACGATGGGCTTCGAGAACGCCCGCTGCTGTCGCCAGGGGCTGCCTGGATTGTGCGGCGCATCCTCAGCGGCCAGGCGCGGCCCGACCGCGACCCACGCGCCGAGCTGGTGCAACGCCCGGTGTTGGCCTGGAAGACCGGCACCAGCTATGGCTTTCGCGATGCCTGGGCGATTGGCGTAGGCCCGCGCTACTTGATCGGTGTGTGGATCGGCCGACCGGACGGCACGCCGGTGCCGGGGCAGTTCGGCTTGGCCTCGGCGGCGCCACTGATGTTGCAGGTGCACGACCTGCTGACCAACCGCGACAGCCAGCGCGGCATCAGCGCGCCGGTGTTACCGGTGCCGGCCAATGTCGGTGTGGCCGCCATCTGTTGGCCGCTGGGCCAGCCCATGAACCGCAGCGATCCCAATTGCCGGCGCCAGCGGTTTGCCTGGACGCTGGACAACACCACGCCGCCGACCTTGCTGGCCTTGGATCAACCCTTGAGCGTGGGCCTGATGGAAAGCGTGTGGGTCAACGCCAGGGGCCTGCGGGTCGACGCCCATTGCCCGGGCGCCGAGCCGAAAAACATCGCGCTGTGGCCCGCACCCCTGGAGCCATGGTTGCCCAGGGCCGAACGCCGCGAAGCGCGCATCCCGGCCGCCGACCCCGATTGCCCGCCACCGGCGCTGGCCGCCGCGTCGCCGCTGTCGATCGTCGGCGTGCGCGAAGGCGATCAACTGCGCCTGCCGGCTGGCAGCCAACAAACCCTGCGCCTGAAACTCTCGGCGTTGGGCGGCAGCGGCCGGCGCTGGTGGTTTCTCAATGGGGCGCCGTTGGGGGACAGCGCCAATCAGGATTTCATCAACGCCAGTTTCGAGCAGTTGGGCCGCTACCAGCTCAGCGTCCTCGACGAAGCCGGCCAGACGGCCCGGCTCGAATTCAGCGTCGTCGATTGAGCTGTGGAAGGGGGCTTGCTCCCAATGGCGTCCTCAACCCCCCCTATTCACTTGCCTTCCCGGCTGATCCCCCCGAAGCTATACCCCTTCAGGAGCCCACCATGAACCTCGAACACCTCACCGAACGCCTGCACCGCATCCGCGATACAAACAATTGGAAACAATTCCACAGCCCGAAAAACCTGGCCATGGCCGCCAGCGTGGAAATGGCCGAACTGGTCGAGATTTTCCAATGGCTGAGCGAAGACCAATCCCGCCAATTGCCCGCCGAAAAACTCGCCCATGCCGGGCAGGAAGTCGGCGATATCGTGCTGTACCTGCTGTTGCTGTGCAGCGAGCTGGGCCTGGACATGAACGAGGTGGTGCGCGCCAAACTGGCCGACAGCGAACGGCGGTTTGCCCATGAGTGACCGCCATTTCGACCAGTTGGCCACGCGCTTCGCCGAGAAGATCTACGGCGGCGCCAAAGGTGCGATTCGCCTGGCGGTGCTTCAGGCCGACCTCGCTGAAGCTTTGCCGCAACGTCCATTGCGCGTGCTGGATATCGGCGCGGGCCTGGGGCATATGTCGCTGTGGCTGGCCGAGCGCGGCCATCAGGTGACCCTGGCCGAACCCGCCGAACCCATGCTCGAAGGCGCGCGTCAGCGCTTCGCCGAGGCCGGGCAGAGTGCGACGTTCATCCAGGCGCCCTGGCAAGACCTGCTCGGCCAGCTCACCGAACCCTATGACCTGGTGCTGTGCCATGCGGTGCTGGAATGGCTGGCCGAACCCCACGCGATCCTGCCGGTGCTGCACCAGCTCACGGTGCCCGGCGGCTGGCTGTCCCTGGCGTTCTACAATCGCGATGCGTTGATTTACCGCAACCTGCTCAAAGGCCATTTCCGCAAAATGCGCAAGAACGACATGGCCGGCGAAAAACAGAGCCTGACCCCGCAACAACCCCTCGACCCACGCGAGCTGGCGGCGCAACTCGAGGGGTTGTGGCAGGTCGAAAGCCAGAGTGGCGTGCGGGTGTTCCACGATTACATGCCGGTGGAGTTCCAGGCCCGCGCCGATTTGCAGGACCTTGTGGAAATGGAACTCGCTCACCGTCGTCACCCAAGCTTTGCCGGACTTGGGCGTTATTTGCACTGGATCTGCCGTCCGGTTTAAGCGGCCCAGTCTGCGGAGGTCGAAATGCGTCGTCTCGGTTTGATCCTGTTGTCCCTCGGTCTGGGCGCCTGTTCCAGTCCCAATCCTTATGTGGCTGCTTCCGCGCCGATGCCGCCCGCTCCGGCGCAGGCGGCCAACACCTTCGATGCCAGCGCCTACCCGGCGCCGGTGCGCGACTACGGTGCCTACCGCAATTGGGCCTGGCGCAACGGCCAATTGCCGGCGGGCTCGGCCTGGGCAGACTCGGCGCAAATCGCCGAAGCCGTCAGCGGCGCCCTCGACCAGCGTGGCCTGCGCCCGTTGCACGACAACCGCCCGGCGGACCTGCTGGTAAGCGCCGACGTGCACCTGGAGAAGCGCCTCAAGCAAGTCCAAGATGATTACGGCTACGGTTACGGCGGCTATAACCGCTACGGCAACGGCTACGGCATGTACAACGCGGTGCCGATCGTGCGCACCTATGAAGTCCAGGTTGTAGTGGTGCGCGTCAATCTGTTCGATGGGCGCACGGGCCAGCCAGTGTGGAGCTCCAGCGCGGAAACCGGCAGCCAGGGCAGCCTCAGTGAGCGCGCCGATGCCTTGCGCCAGGCGGTGCAAAAGGCGATGACCGCGTATCCGCCCCATTAACCGCTATTCTCATCTCTAGCGCCGTTGGCTCCTTGGAGAAGCACCATGTTTGGTCGTATCGCTATGCTTGCTTTTGCCGTGCTGCTGGGCGGTTGCCAGACCAGCCAGGTCAACCACGATTTTGACGCCAGCCGAGACTTCGGCGCCTACCGCAGTTGGGCCTGGAAAGAGCCGGCCCTGCAATACCGCCCCGATGATCCACGGATCAAGAGCGACCTCACCGAACAACGCATCCGCCAAGCCGTGGGCGAGCAACTCGACCAGCGCGGCTTGCGCCCAGCGGCGGCGGGCACTAAGGCTGACGTCAACGTACAGGCCTACCTGATCGTCGAAGACCGCCAGCAACAAGTCACCACCAACTACGGCGGCGCCTGGGGCGGCCCGTGGAATGGCTACTGGGGCGGGCCGATGTACAACGAAACCCGCAACATCACCTACAAAGTCGCGACCCTGCAGATCGACCTGCTCGACGGCAAGGACGGCAAGCTGGTGTGGCGTGGCAGTGACGAGCAGATGATGGCCAGCTCGCCCAACCCGCAGGACCGCGACAAGGAGATCCGCACCACGGTCAGCCGAGTCCTTTCCAGCTACCCACCCCACTGACCCCTGTAGGCGCGGGCTTGCTTGCGAAGAACGTCAACGATGACGGGGGCAGCCTGATTCCCCGCGGCGCTCTTGGGTTTTTCGCGAGCGAGCTCGCTCCTACAGAGTTGTGCCCTGAGCGGGCTTGCCTGCGAAAAAACCGAGAGCGTCGCATTTCATCGGTGCCTTTAGACCTGAGGGCATATGTACGCGACGACTCAGTGTGTTTCAGGTGATCGGCCGCCACTGGCCGACCATATGTTCAATCTCCCCCGCGCCTTTCAACAGCCACTCACCGCTGGAACCGGCAGCGCTGGCCAATAACGTCACGTCACTGGGCAGGCGCACGGGCTTGCGGAATTCGACGTCTATTTCGATAGGGGCGGCAGGCAGGTGTTCGCCCAGGGCGGCAAGGCTGCGCGCCGTGTTCCACAACCCGTGGGCGATGGCCTGGGGGAAGCCGAACAGCTTGGCGGTCAGGGCGCTGAGGTGGATCGGGTTGTAGTCGCCGCTGACCCGCGCATAACGGCGGCCGATATCGGCGGGTGCAGTCCAACGGGTCAGTTCGCTGACATGAGTGGGCGTGGGCAGTGCCGCGTCGGTCGCTGCGCCTTCGAGCTTCACGCCGCGACACAGCATGCGGCTCTGCGCTTCCCACAGCAGGCCGAGGGCATCTCTGGCAGTGGTCACGATGTCAAAGGTCGCGCCCTTGGGGTGGGGCTTGAGGTTCTGCGCGTGCACATTTATCCACAGGTGGCTGACACCGCCCAGGGGGCGATGGAGGCGGATGCGGTTGCTCAGGTGAATCAACCCCAGCAGCGGGAAGGGGAACGAGGGGTCGGTGAGCAACTGCATCTGCACACCGAACGCCAGGATGTGCGGATACGTCGCCGGCAGCAGGGGGCTGTCGGCAAACCCGCAGACCTTGCGATACGCCGCCACATTCCGAGGGTTGACGTTCACCTCGCAGCGCAAGCCGTGGGCAGGCAAGGTGCTGCCGGTAATCTTGCGCTTGAGCATCGCGCGCCAATACAGCGGCGGCAGAAACGGTGTCGCGTCTAACGTTTGCCAGTGCATGCTTACGCTCCCAATAGACTTTGCCCACACACCCGCAGCGCTTGCCCGCTGACCGCACCGGAACCCGGCTGGCCAAGCCAGGCCACGGCTTCGGCGACGTCCTGGGGCAAGCCGCCCTGGCCCAGGGAACTCATGCGCCGCCCGGCTTCGCGCAGGGCGAAGGGGATATGCGCGGTCATCTGGGTTTCGATAAACCCTGGAGCCACGGCATTGATGCTGATACCGCGCGCCTTGAGCAGTGGCGCCCAGGCCTGGGCCAAGCCGATCAGCCCGGCCTTGCTCGCCGCGTAGTTGGTTTGCCCACGGTTGCCGGCAATCCCGCTGATGGAGGCCAGCAACACCACGCGTGCGTTGTCGCGCAGGGTGCCGCTGTCGAGCAGGGCCTTGGTCAGCACCTGTGGCGCCTTGAGGTTGACCGCCAGCACCGCGTCCCAGTATTCCGGGGTCATGTTGGCCAGGGTCTTGTCACGGGTGATGCCGGCGTTGTGCACCAGGATGTCGAGGCCGTCGGGCAGGCGCTCGATCAACTGGCTGGCGGCGTCTTCGGCGCAGATATCCAGCGCCACAGTGCGCGCACCCAGGCGCGCGGCCAGGGCTTCGAGGTCGGCCTTGGCCTGGGGCACGTCGAGCAGGATCACCTCGGCGCCGTCGCGGGTGAGAGTTTCGGCAATGGACGCGCCGATGCCACGGGCGGCGCCGGTCACCAGCGCCTTGCGCCCGGCCAGTGGACGGGTCCAGTCCTCGACCGGCGTGGCGCAGGCGTCCAGGCGGATCACCTGACCCGAGATGTAGGCGCTTTTCGGCGAGAGGAAAAACCGCAGCGCGCCTTCCAATTGGTCTTCGGCGCCTTCACCGACGTAGAGCAATTGCAGGACGCCGCCGTTGCGCAGCTCCTTGGCCAGGGAGCGGCTGAAGCCCTCGAGGGCGCGTTGGGCGCTGGCGGCAAACGGGTCGTCGAGACTTTCCGGGGCGCGGCCGAGGATCACCAGGTGCGCGCTGTTCTGCAGGTTTTTCAGCAGCGGCTGGAAAAATTCGCGCAGTTGCTTGAGTTGATCGGTGTGCTGCAGGTCGCTGGCGTCGAACACCACGGCCTTGAGCTTGGGGCCGTGGCCGGGAATCCAAGTCGAGGACTCGCAGCCATAGGTGTAGATGGCGTCGGTAAGCTTGTGGGCAAACGCTTGTACGTGAGTTGTCAGCGCGCCACCACTCAATAGCAGCGCACCTTCCACCGGACGCAGGCGCCCGGCTTGCCAGCGTTCCAGGCGTACCGGTGACGGCAGGCCAAGGGCTGCGACCAGGCGATGGCCGAGGCTTGAGTTGGCGAAGTCGATATAACGGTCAGACATGGAACGCTCTCCGAAGGCTGGGGTTCAAAGGGTTGACCATCCCAGGGTAGCAGTCGTTCGACTAGGCTCAGGTATCCAGCCCACAACAGACAGGGAGCTTTCCATGACTCAATTGCGCCGTGTAGCGATCATTGGCGGTAACCGCATACCTTTCGCCCGCTCCAATGGTCCCTATGCCACCGCGAGCAACCAGGCGATGCTCACTGCCGCCCTGGAAGGCCTGATCGAGCGCTACAACCTGCACGGCCTGCGCATGGGCGAAGTGGCCGCCGGCGCGGTGCTCAAGCATTCGCGCGACTTCAACCTGACCCGCGAATGTGTGCTGGGCTCGCGTCTGTCGCCGCAAACCCCGGCCTACGATATTCAGCAGGCGTGCGGCACCGGGCTTGAGGCGGCCTTGCTGGTGGCCAACAAAATCGCCCTGGGCCAGATCGAATGCGGCATTGCCGGCGGCGTGGATACCACCTCCGACGCGCCGATCGGCGTGAATGAAGGGCTGCGCCAGATTCTCCTGCAGGCCAACCGCAGCAAGTCCATGGCGGATAAATTAAAACTCCTGTTACAACTTCGTCCCCATCACCTCAAACCGGAGCTGCCGCGCAACGGCGAGCCGCGTACCGGTCTGTCCATGGGCCAGCATTGCGAACGGATGGCCCAGACCTGGCAGATCCCCCGCGTCGAGCAAGACCGGTTGGCCCTGGAAAGCCACCAGAAAATGGCCGCCGCCTACGCCGAAGGCTGGCACAACGACTTGCTCACGCCGTTTCTGGGCCTGACCCGCGACAACAACCTGCGTCCCGACCTGACCTTGGAAAAACTCGCCGCGCTCAAGCCCGCCTTCGAGCGCAGTGACAAGGGCACGCTCACCGCCGGCAACTCCACGCCGCTCACCGACGGTGCCTCCCTGGTGCTGTTGGGCAGCGAAGCCTGGGCCGAGGAACGCGGCCTGCCGATCCTGGCGTATCTGCGTGATGGCGAAGCGGCGGCGGTGGATTTCGTCAACGGCGCCGAAGGCCTGCTGATGGCGCCGGTGTATGCAGTGCCGCGCTTGCTGGCCAGGAATGGTCTGACGCTGCAGGATTTCGATTACTACGAGATCCACGAAGCGTTCGCTGCCCAGGTGTTGTGCACGCTCAAGGCGTGGGAGGATGCGGATTACTGCAAGACCCGCCTCGGGCTGGACGCGCCGCTGGGTTCCATCGACCGCAGCCGGCTCAATGTGAAGGGCAGCTCCCTGGCCGCCGGCCACCCGTTTGCCGCCACCGGCGGGCGTATTGTCGCCAACCTCGCCAAGTTGCTCGACGCGGCGGGCAAGGGGCGTGGGCTGATTTCGATCTGTGCGGCTGGCGGCCAAGGTGTCACCGCAATCATCGAACGTTGATTGCCGCCCAAACTGGCATATTGGATGCATTCTTGAGTGGTCAGAGGTCGCTAGCCTCTCCCACCGGCGAGCTGATTGCCGTATAACGAGTGCCATACGCGTATTTGGTAATAAAGGACCCACAATAAAAGCTGATGAAGACTCCTAAACGCATTGAACCCCTGATCGAAGACGGTCTGGTCGACGAAGTGCTGCGCCCACTCATGAGTGGTAAAGAAGCAGCTGTTTATGTGGTGCGCTGCGGCAACGAATTGCGTTGCGCCAAGGTTTACAAGGAGGCGAATAAACGAAGTTTTCGTCAAGCGTCCGAATACCAGGAAGGCCGTAAGGTCCGTAACAGCCGCCAAGCCCGGGCCATGGCCAAGGGCTCCAAGTTCGGCAAGAAAGAAACCGAAGATGCCTGGCAGAACGCTGAAGTGGCGGCCTTGTTCCGCCTGGCCGGTGCAGGCGTTCGCGTGCCTCAGCCGTACGACTTTCTCGAAGGCGTGCTGTTGATGGAACTGGTGGCCGACGAATACGGCGATGCGGCGCCACGTCTGAACGATGTGACACTGGAGCCGGACCAGGCGCGCGAATACCACGCCTTCCTGATTTCCCAGATCGTGCTGATGCTGTGTACCGGCCTGGTGCACGGTGACCTGTCCGAGTTCAACGTACTGCTCACGCCCACGGGCCCGGTGATCATCGATCTGCCCCAGGCGGTGGATGCGGCGGGCAACAACCACGCGTTCAGCATGCTGGAACGGGATGTGGGCAACATGGCGTCCTACTTCGGGCGCTTTGCCCCGGAGTTGAAAAAAACCAAGTACGCCAAGGAAATGTGGGCGTTGTACGAAGCCGGCACCTTGCACCCGGCCAGCGTCCTGACCGGTGAGTTCGACGAGCCGGAAGAGTTGGCGGACGTGGGCGGTGTGATCCGCGAGATCGAAGCGGCGCGGCTGGATGAAGAGCGTCGCCAGGCGATCCGAGCGGCGGATGATGCGCCTCCGAGCAAAACCCCTGATGAGCCGCCACCGCCGCCGTGGATGCAGTGATCCCCCGGCAAGTGGCAATCTGAAAAGTGTGGGAGGGGGGCAAGCCTCCTCCCGCATTGGGTTTTGTGTTGAGTCGGTTGAATCGTCAGGTACAGCAACTTCCGGACGCCAACTCCTTGAGAATCGGGCAGTCCGGCCGATGATCGCCCTGGCAGTGATCGACCAGGTCCTGCAAGGTGTCGCGCAGTTGCCCCAGCTCCAGGATCTTTTGATTCAGCTCGTCGATGTGCTGGCGCGCCAAGGCCTTCACATCGGCGCTGGCCCGGTGCCGGTCCTGCCACAAGGTCAGCAGCTTGCCGACCTCTTCCAATGAAAATCCCAGGTCCCGCGAGCGTTTGATAAACGCCAGGGTGTGCAAATCGTCGGCACCGTACACGCGATAGCCACTGTCGGTGCGATGGGCGGCTTTGAGCAGGCCGATGGATTCGTAGTAGCGAATCATCTTCGCGCTTAGCCCGCTGTGGCGGGCGGCCTGGCCGATATTCATGGGTGTCGATCCTCCAGGTCCTTGGGTTTCCAGGTTTTCAACAGCAGTGCATTGCTCACCACGCTGACGCTGGACAGGGCCATGGCCGCGCCGGCGAGCACCGGGTTGAGCAGGCCGAACGCCGCCAGGGGAATGCCGATCAGGTTATACACAAAGGCCCAGAACAGGTTCTGGCGGATTTTGGCGTAGGTCTTGCGGCTGATCTCCAGGGCGGCGGGCACCAGGCGTGGGTCGCCGCGCATCAGGGTGATGCCGGCCGCGTGCATCGCCACGTCGGTGCCGCCCCCCATGGCGATACCGATATCAGCAGCCGCCAGGGCCGGGGCGTCGTTGATGCCATCGCCGACCATCGCGACCACGCCGGTTTTTTTCAGCTCTGCAACGGTGGCGGCTTTTTCGGCGGGCAACACTTCGGCGTGTACATCGTCGATGCCCAGCGCCTCGGCGACCACGCGGGCGCTGCCGCGATTGTCGCCGGTGAGCAAATGGCTACTGATGTGCTGCGCCTTGAGCTGCTGCACGGCCTCGAGCGCACCGGGCTTGAGCGTGTCTCCGAAGGCGAACAGCCCCAGCACGCGCGGTTGCGCACCTTGCTCGATCAACCAGGATAACGTCCGGCCTTCGGCTTCCCAGGCGGTGGCGCAGCTGCCCAGTTCGCCTTCGCTCAGGCCGCTTTCTTGCAGCAGACGGCGGTTGCCCAGGGCGAGCGCCTGGCCATCAAGGGTGCCGGCAATGCCGCGTCCGGTCAGGGATTGGCTGGCGCTCACATCCGCCACGGTCAAACCCCGCTCGGCACAGGCATCCAGCACCGCCTTGGCCAGCGGATGTTCGCTGCCGCGCTGCAAGGCGCCGGCTTGTTGCAGCACGCGGGATTCGTTGCCGTCCACCGCCGCCAGATGGGCGATTTTCGGCGAGCCGGAGGTGAGGGTGCCGGTTTTGTCGAACACCACGACGCTGACCGCATGGGCGCGTTCCAGGGCGTCGGCGTCTTTGATCAGGATGCCGTGGCGTGCAGCGACGCCGGTACCGGCCATGATTGCGGTCGGTGTGGCCAGGCCCAGGGCGCACGGGCAGGCGATCACCAGCACGGCGACTGCATTGATGATCGCGGTCTCCAGCGCGGCGCCATAAAGCCACCAGCCCAACAGCGTGATCAGCGCCAGCACCAGCACCGTCGGCACGAACACCTGGCTGACTCTGTCCACCAGTTTCTGGATCGGGGCCTTGGCCGCCTGGGCGTCTTCCACCAGGCGGATGATTCGCGCCAGTACGCTTTCCGCGCCCAGGGCCAGGGTGCGCACCAGCAGGCGCCCTTCGCCGTTGATGGCGCCGCCGGTGACTTTATCGCCCGGTTGTTTCGGCACCGGCAGGCTTTCGCCGCTGATCAGGGCTTCGTCGGCGTGGCTTTGGCCGTCCACCACTTCTCCGTCCACCGGGAAGCGCTCGCCGGGCTTGACCAGCACCTGGTCGCCGAGCTTGAGCGCGCTGATGGCGACGTCTTCTTCGCGGCCGTCGACCACGCGAATCGCCCGCTCCGGCCGTAAGGCTTCCAGGGCCCGGATGGCGCTGGCGGTCTGGCGCTTGGCGCGGCTTTCCAGGTATTTGCCGAGCAGCACCAGGGCGATCACCACCGCCGAGGCTTCAAAGTACAGATGGGGCATGCTGCCTGCTGGGGCGGTGAGCCACTCATACATACTCAGGCCGTATCCAGCGCTGGTCCCGATGGCCACCAGCAGGTCCATATTGCCGGCACCGGCGCGCACGGCTTTCCAGGCGGCGATATAAAAACGTGCACCGAAGATGAATTGCACCGGCGTCGCCAGGGCGAATTGCACCCAGGCGGGCAGCATCCAGTGCACGCCGAAGGGTTGTGCCAGCATCGGCAGCACCAGCGGCAACGCAAGCAAAATGGCCAGCAGCAGCGCCCAGCGTTCGTGGTGCAGGCGCTGGGCCTGACTGGCCTGGGTGGCTGTTTCGCTCTGGGGCAGGGTGGCGGTGTAGCCGGCCTTGTCGACGGCGGCGATCAGCACGGCGGGGTCCATCTGGCCGAGCACTTCGATGTGGGCGCGCTCGTTGGCCAGGTTCACGCTGACGCTTTGCACCCCCGGCACCTTGCCCAGCGCGCGCTCGACACGTCCGGCGCAGCTGGCGCAAGTCATGCCGCCGATGGGCAGGTCAAACGTGGTGGTTCCATTCATGGGGCAGTCCTCCTGAAGACGTTGCCCCCTAGGATCAACCTTGACCTGTGGGGAAGGTCAAGCGTCTTTAGTATTCCAATGCCGCAGGCTTTAGGTACATGCCTTCGGGGCCTTGGGCGATGCGTAATTTGCGTACATCACCGACCTTCAGCGTAATGTTCTGCGCAGGGGGCGCCAGCAGGCTCGGCAGGCAGCCCGGCGCTTGGCCCGGCAACAGTTTCAGGCGCAACGACAGATTGCCCGCCGGCAAGTTGAACGAGGTGGCCTGCTCCTGGAACAGCCGGCCCGCCAACTGGTCATTGATATACAGGCCGATCTCGCAATTGGTCGGCACTTCCAGGCGTTCCCGGGAAATAATCAGCACCGCATAGTCTTCTGCGGCCAGGGCCTGGGGCGCAGCGGCAGACAAACACATCAGGCCGACAAGGCCAAAAAACGACCAGCGCATGGCGAATGCTCCGTGGTTCACATCTAAGAAAGGCCCAAGCTTGGCCGACGTTGCCGCCGAATACCAGCCCGGCAGCGATTCTCGGAACTTGACCTTGCCATCGTGGCAAGGTCGACACTGCGTCCAACCTCATCAAAGGAGTCATGTCATGCAATTGTTCAACGTTGAAGGAATGACCTGCGGCCACTGCGTCAAGGCCGTGACCCAGGCGATAAAGAACCAGGACCCGGCGGCTGAAGTAACGGTGGACCTCGCCGCCAAGCAAGTCAGCGTACAAAGCCAGCTCAGCCCCGAAGTGATCGCCGGGTTGATCCGCGAAGAAGGCTACACCGTTGTCTGAAACTTAATAGTTAGCGAGCTAACTTAATGTTCAAGGCACTCAAGCACGGCTAGACTGTCCGGCTGCCGACACACTTGGGTGCCTGATGAACCTCCGCATACTCCTGATTCTGGGTGCCTTGAGCGCCTTCGCGCCGCTGGCGATCGATTTTTACCTGCCTGGCTTTCCTGCCATGGCCACGGCGTTTGCCACCGATGAAAAACACATCCAGCTGACCCTGGCCGTGTATTTCGCTGGCCTGGCCATCGGCCAATTGATCTACGGCCCGCTGGCCGACCGGTTTGGCCGGCGCGGGCCGCTGCTCAGCGGCGTGATCCTGTTTACCCTCGCGTCCTTTGCCTGTGCCTTTGCGCCGTCTCTGGAATGGCTGATCGGTGCGCGCTTCGTGCAGGCCCTGGGCGGCTGCGCGGGCATGGTGATTTCCCGCGCGGTGGTCAGCGACAAATGCGATGCGGTGGGCTCGGCCAAGGTCTATTCGCAATTGATGCTGGTGACCGGGCTGGCACCGATCCTCGCGCCGTTGGCGGGTGGGCTGATGGTCGGGTTGTGGGGCTGGCAGTCGATCTTCCTGACGCTTTCGCTGTTCAGCGTGATGGCCGCCGTCGCCGTGGCGGTCGGTTTGCCGGAAACCTTCCCGGCCCATCAGCCGCGCCAGCCGTTGTCCGGGTCGCTGCGCCGCTATGGCGCGCTGTTGTCCGACCGGGTTTACCTCGGCTATGCCTTGACCGGCGGTATCTCGATTGCCGGGATGTTTGCCTACATTGCCGGTTCGCCCTTCGTCTTTATCAAACTGTATGGCGTACCCGCCGAGCATTATGGCTGGCTGTTCGGCTCCAACGCTGCGGGGTTTATCCTGGTCGCGCAGGTCAATGCGCGTTTGCTGGCCCGGCGCGGCCCGGCGTTTTTGCTGTCGCGCACGGTTTGGGTCTACCTGCTGGCGGCATTGGCGCTGTTGGGCATTGCCGCCTTGCGCACCGAGGCCTTGTGGCCGTTGTTGGTGCCGCTGTTTATCTGCATCGCCAGTCTGGGCTGCATTCTGCCCAACACCTCGGCCTGTGCCATGAGCGGGCAGGGCGCGCGGGCCGGCAGCGCTTCGGCATTGCTCGGCTGCATTCAGTTTGGCGTGGCAGCGGGCGCGGCCTCGTTGGTGGGGGTGCTGCACGACGGCACGGCGATGCCGATGGCCACGGTCATCTGCTTGTGCGGTGTGTTGGCGGTGAGCATTGCGATGGCGACCCAGCGCCTGCAACGGGCGAGGGCCGCGCAGGCGCAGGTCTGACGTGCGGGTCAGCCAGCGGCGGAGCGTTGCTGGCTGATCGGAAAGCGGTGGGGGGCCTGGATACGGGCTTGCAGGGTCTCGGCGAACTCGCGGGCCTCGGCTTCGGTGCGGAAGGTGAACGCGTCCTTATTGAGACGGACCTGCCATTTATGGCCGGGGGATTTTGCTAACGCTCTTATCAGGATCTTCATTGCTGACTTCCTCACGTAAAAGAATCGTGGCAAAGGCCGCCAATATAAACCCGAATACGCTCACAAAGATGACAGAGGTCAACTCTCGGACTAATGGGGCCGTCCATCAATCGGATGAATAACAGACGGCACCGATGCGGCCTCTTCAGAAGCCTTCCAATACGATCTTGCCCTTGGCTTTGCCGCTTTCCAGCAGCCCATGGGCACGGCGCAGGTTCGCCGCATTGATCACGCCAAAGTGCTCGCCCACCGTGGTTTTCAGGATGCCGGCGTCGATCAGGTCGGCCACGCGGTTGAGCAGGTTGTGCTGCTCGATCATGTCCGGGGTCTCGAACATCGAGCGTGTGTACATGAACTCCCAATGCAGCGACAGGCTCTTGCGCTTGAGTTTGCTCACGTCCAGCGCCTTGGGATCGTCGATCAGCGCCAGTTTGCCCTGAGGTTGCAAGGCTTCCACCAGTTGATCCAGGTGATGTTCGGTCTGGGTCAGGCTGGCGACGTGGGTCACGTGCGGGTGGCCGGCGGTTTTCAGCGCTTCGCTCAGCGGTTGGCTGTGGTCGATCACCAAGTCGGCGCCGAGGGCCTTGGCCCATGCCTGGGTCTCCGGGCGCGAGGCGGTGCCGATGACTTTCAGTGCGGTGAGCTGGTGAGCCAGTTGGGTCAGGATCGACCCCACGCCACCGGCGGCACCGACGATCAGCAGGCTCTGGCCTTGATCTTCTTTACCTTCACGCACCTGCAGGCGCTCGAACAGCAATTCCCAGGCGGTGATGGCTGTCAGCGGCAAGGCGGCGGCGTCGGCAAAACCCAGGCTCTTGGGCATATGGCCGACGATGCGCTCGTCCACGGTGTGCAACTCGCTGTTGCCGCCGGGGCGTACCAGGGAACCAGCGTAGAACACCTTGTCACCGGCCTTGAACAGGGTCACTTCGCTGCCGACGGCCTTGACCACGCCGGCCACATCCCAGCCCAGCACCTTGGCGGCGCCGTTTTCCGGGGCGACGTTCTGGCGCACCTTGGTGTCTACCGGGTTGACCGAGATGGCTTTGACTTCCACCAGCAGGTCGCGCGGACCGGCGACGGGGGCTGGCAGTTCGATGTCTTGCAGCGCGTTTGGATCGGTGATCGGCAGTGACGCGTAGTAGGCAATGGCTTTCATGGTGTCTCCGGGGAAATACGCGGATTGACGGTAGGAGCGAGCTCGCTCGCGAAAATCGTTAACGATCACGCAGCGCTTCTGGAAGCCCGTGTCGCCGATGGTTTTTTCGCGAGCAAGCTCGCTCCTACACAAAATGGGGAATCAGGCGAGAAACTTCAGACGCTTGAGTTCGAAGTGTTCGATCACATCGGCGGCCTTGGCGCGGAAGCTCTGGATATGCGCGCTCTGGTCGTGGGCGGCCAGTGCTGCGTCGTCGGCCCAGCGTTCGAGCATGTAGAAGGTCTCGGGGTGTTGCAGGTCCTGATGCAAGTCGTATTGCTCGCAACCGGCTTCCAGGCGCGTCGGCGCCAGCAGGCCACGCAGCAAAGGTTCGAGGATGGCTTGTTGGCCGGGCTTGGCGATCAGCGTGGCGATGACGTTAAAGGCAGTGGACATGTTCGACTCCAGACACGTGATGAGCGGGATGGGCAGATGATTGGCTATTTCCCTTGCAGATAAAAGCCGCTAAAACAGCAGTCTGTTTCAATGGAATTTTGATAATTGGCGGAAATGCATGCTGCGCTTTGATGATTTGCAGTTGTTTGTACGTGCCGCCGACCTGGGCAGTCTGTCGGCGGCGGCGCGGGTGATGGACCTGTCCCCCGCAGTGGCCAGCGCGGCGCTTAAACGCATCGAACAGCAACTGGGCGCGCGCTTGCTGGCGCGTTCGACCCGCAGCCTGCGTTTAACCGCCGAAGGCGAAGGCTTCCTGGAATACGCCCGCGCGGCCCTGGGTTCGTTGGATGAAGGGCGGCGCTTGTTGGCCAGTGGCCAGGATCACGTCAGTGGGGTCCTGCAACTGTCCGCACCTTCGGATTTCGGCCGGAATCAACTGCTGCCGTGGCTGGATGAGTTCCAGCGTGACTACCCCCAACTCAGCGTGCGCCTGTTGTTGGGCGATCGCATTGCCGATCTGTTCCGTCAACCGGTGGACATCGCCCTGCGCTACGGCGAGCCCGAAGATTCCAGTCTGATCGCGCTGCCCGTCGCGCCGCAGAATGTGCGTGTGCTATGTGCCGCCCCCAGCTACCTCGCGCGCCACGGCGAGCCCCGCCACCTGGAGCAACTGGCCCAGCACAATTGCCTGTTGTACATGCTTGGCAGCCGGGTCCATGACCATTGGAGTTTTCATGACGGCAAACGTGACGTCAGCCTGACGGTCAGCGGCGACCGCTTCAGCGACGATGCCGACGTGGTGCGGCGCTGGGCGGTGGCGGGCGTGGGCATTGCTTATAAATCCTGGCTGGATGTGAGCACCGATGTACTGGCCGGGCGCTTGCGCGTGATCCTGCCGGAGTTGCGTGGCGAACGGACGCCGCTGAATCTGTTGTGCGCCCACCGTGCGCAACTGAGTAAACCCATCAATCTGCTGCGGGAAATGCTCGTGTCCCGCTGTGCGACATTGACCGCTCAATGGCCGGACCGCGTGAGCTCTACGTAACAGCATCCATCACATAAGGAAATTTCACTCAACTCCTGTCCCTATCTGCGCTGTCAGACGCCGCGGAACCGGCGGTTTGCGCACCTATACTTTGGCGCCAACAGCAGCAGACAAATGATTTAACAGGGAGTGAACAGATGGAACAGGCACCTTGCATCAGTCAAATCGCCAGCTTGCTCGCCGATCCCAAACGCACCGCCATGCTCTGGGCGTTGATGGACGGCTCGTCCAAGTCCTCGGCGGAACTGGCCGCGCTCGCCGAGCTGTCGCCCGCGTCGGCCAATGCGCACCTGGCGCGGCTGACCAGCAGCGGTTTGCTGCGGGTCGAGGCCCGGCGCGGCACACGGGTGTTTCGGATGGCGGCGGCCGATGTCAGCACCGCCATCGACGCCCTGGCCAGCACCACGCTGGCCAGCGCGGTACGCAGCGCCCCCAATGCAACGGCGGTGGCCCTGGTGGCGCCGCCTCAGTTGCGCCGCGCCCGGCTGTGCCAGGGCCACCTTGGCGGCGAGCTGGCGGCGGGCTTGTATCAGCGCATGATGGCGGCGGGCTGGGTCGAGCGTTGTGACCCGCGCATCGACGTGACCCCCAAAGGCGCGCGACAGCTGGCGAACCTGGGCATTTTTACCCAGGCACTGGCGTCGCCGGTGGCGTGCGATTGTTCCGACTGGAGCCAGCAGCAACCGCACCTGGGCGGCGCGTTGGGGGCAGGGCTGTTGCAACTGTTCCTACAGTTGAACTGGGTCAGTATCCACAACGAGTCCCGCGCCTTGCTGGTCAGCGATACCGGGCTGGAGGAAATCAGCCGGTTGGCCGCATCGGACGCGCCCTAGCCAGCGATTTACCGGTAGGCGCGTCGTTCAGAGTTTCAGTCGGGTCGCATCCAGCAATAACCCGGAAAACCCATGCCGCACACTCGATGCGGGGATTTTTCACACAGGGGGTGCGGCATGGGAATGCAAGGCTACAGCGCAGCGGAACGGCTTGAACGGTTACCCATCAGCGGCTACCACCGCGTGATCTTTATCATCATCGCCCTGGCGTTTTTCTTCGACTCCATGGACCTGGCCATGATGACGTTCCTGTTGGGCTCGATCAAAACCGAGTTCGGCCTGAGTTCGGCCCAGGCCGGGTTACTCGCCAGTTCGAGTTTTTTCGGCATGGTGGTGGGCGCGTCGTTGTCCGGGATGCTCGCCGATCGCTTCGGTCGCAAGCCGGTGTTCCAGTGGAGCATCGTGTTATGGGGGCTCGCCAGCTACCTGTGCTCCACGGCGCAGACCGTGGAAACGCTGACGCTGTTTCGCATCCTGTTGGGCGTTGGCATGGGCATGGAATTTCCGATTGCGCAGTCGATGCTGTCGGAGTTGATTCCCGCCAGCAAGCGCGGACGTTATATCGCCTTGATGGACGGGTTCTGGCCCTTGGGCTTTGTGGCTGCCGGCGTGCTTTCTTACTTTTTGTTGCCGGTGATTGGCTGGCGCGACATTTTCCTGGTGCTGGCGGTGCCGGCGGTGTTTGTACTGGCAATCCGCTTTTTCATCCCGGAATCGCCACGCTGGTTGGAACAGGCCGGGCGGCATGACGCGGCGGACACGGTGTTGTCGGGCATCGAGAGGAGAGTCCGCGACTCGCTGGGCCGCACCGATTTGCCGGAACCGATCCGCCTGCCACGGGTGCAGACCACGCCGGGAGATTTTTTCTCGGCGTTCAAGCAGTTGTGGTCGGCGCAGTATCGCCAGCGCACGATGATGATCTGGAGCGTGTGGTTCTTCGCCTTGCTCGGCTTTTATGGGCTCACCTCCTGGTTGAGCGCCTTGTTGCAGCAGTCCGGTTTTGCGGTGACCCAGTCGGTGTATTACACGGTGATCATTTCCCTGGGCGGGATTCCGGGCTTTCTGATGGCTGCGTGGCTGGTAGAGCGCTGGGGGCGTAAACCGGTGTGCATCGTGACCTTGCTGGGCGGCGGGGCGATGGCGTTTTTGTATGGGCAAAGCGCCGTGTTCGGCGGCAATGTCGGCCTGCTGATCGCGTCGGGCCTGCTGATGCAGTTCTTTTTGTTTGGCATGTGGGCGGTGCTGTACACCTACACGCCGGAGCTGTATCCCACCTCGGCACGGGCGACGGGCTCGGGGTTTGCTTCTGCGATTGGCCGGGTCGGCTCGCTGCTCGGGCCGTTGGTCACCGGGCTGGTGTTTCCGATTACCGGGCAGGGCGGGGTGTTTGCCCTGGGCGCGCTGTGTTTTGCCGTGGCAGCGCTGGTGGTGTGGGTGTTCGGGATGGAAACGAAGGGTAAGACGCTGGAAGAGTTGAGTTCCTGACAAATGTGGGAGCGAGCAAGCCCGCTCCCACATTTTCAGTTACGGCTTGACCAGTCGCGCATCCAGGCTGTTTTGCGCCAGGCGTTTGGCCTGGTCCTGGGTCATGCCCAGGGCGGTATACAGCGCGTGGAAGTTTTCGGTGACGTAGCCGCCGAAGTACGCCGGGTCATCCGAGTTCACCGTCACCTTCACGCCACGTTCGAGCATGTCGAGGATGTTGTGTTGGGCCATGTCGTCGAACACACGCAGCTTGGTGTTGGACAGCGGGCACACGGTCAGCGGGATTTGCTCGTCGATGATGCGTTGCATCAGGCGCTCATCTTCGATGGCGCGCACGCCGTGGTCGATGCGCTGGACTTTCAGCAGGTCGATGGCTTCCCAGATGTACTCGGGCGGGCCTTCTTCGCCGGCGTGGGCCACGGTGAAGAAACCTTCGTGACGCGCACGATCAAACACCCGCTGGAACTTGCTCGGCGGGTGGCCCATTTCCGAACTGTCCAGGCCCACGGCCACGAATGCATCGCGGAAGGGCAGCGCCTGGTCGAGGGTTTTCTCGGCTTCGGCTTCGCTCAGGTGGCGCAGGAAACTGAGGATCAAACCGCTGGTGATGCCCAGTTGCTGCTCGCCATCTTTGAGTGCGGCGGCGATGCCGTTGAGCACCACTTCGAACGGCACGCCACGGTCGGTGTGGGTTTGCGGGTCGAAGAAGGGTTCGGTGTGGATCACGTTCTGTTCTTTGCAGCGCAGCAGGTAGGCCCAGGTCAGGTCGTAGAAATCCTGGGAGGTGCGCAGTACATCGGCGCCTTGGTAATACAGGTCGAGAAACTCTTGCAGGTTGTTGAAGGCGTAGGCCTTGCGCAGGGTTTCGACGTCGTTCCACGGCAGCGCGATCTTGTTGCGCTCGGCCAGGGCGAACAGCAGCTCAGGCTCCAGCGAACCCTCCAGGTGCAGGTGCAGTTCAGCCTTGGGCAGGGCGTTGAGCCAGTCGTACATGTCTAAATTCTCATCAGGTGCAATGGCGGCATTCTACAGGCCATGGCTGAAATAATTGGCAAAACCTGACCAGCAGGAGAGGATTCACTTTATTCACGCAAGCGCTGTGTGAACTAAGGTGTAACGAAACGTTAGCAGCGCAACGCAGTCTGTACCCCATCACTGACTGATTCACCGTTTGATAAGGCCCGGAATGCTTACTTCCTTCAAGCAAGAAAAATACATGCTACTGGCGCTGATCGCCGCCATCGTCGCCTACCCGTTGGAACACTGGATGCTGCACAGCGGGCAATCGGTGGCGCTGCTGGCCGGGTTGGCGCTGATCGGCTTTATCGTGATGGCGTCCATGCGTGTCGCCCACCATGCCGAGCAACTGGCAGAAAAAGTCGGCGACCCCTACGGCACCATGATCCTGACCCTGGCCGCCGTGCTGGTGGAGGTGGTGATCCTGGCGATCATGATGAGCAACGAGGCGTCACCCACCCTGGTGCGCGACACCATCTACTCGGCGGTGATGCTCGACATCAACGGCATCCTCGGCCTGGCCGCGCTGATGGGCGGCATCAAGCATGGTGAACAGTCCTACAACGATGATTCGGCGCGTACCTACAGCGTGATGATCCTCACCGCGATGGGGGTGTCGATGGTGGTGCCGGAATTCATCCCCGAAGCGGACTGGAAAATTTACTCGGCCTTCACCATCGGCGCGATGGTGGTGCTCTACACCTTGTTCCTGAGGATGCAGGTGGGGCCCCACAGTTACTTCTTCAGTTACCGCTACCCGGAAAAACGTCGCAAGAAGCTGCCGGAAGAAGAGATCGAGCCGCCGGTGAACCTGGCGTTCTCCATCGGGACGTTGGTGTTTGGCGTGATTGTGATCGGTGCGCTCGCCGAGGTGATGTCCAAGACCCTCGACCTGGGACTGGAAGGCACAGGCGCGCCGCCAGTGGTCACGGCGATTGTGGTGGCAGCCATTTCCGCCGCGCCGGAGATCCTGACCGCCTTGCGCGCGGCCCTGGCCAACCGCATGCAATCGGTGGTCAACATCGCGCTGGGCGCCTCGTTATCGACGGTGATTCTGACGGTGCCGGTGATGGAGGCCATGGCGCTCTACACCGGTCAGCCGTTCCAGATGGCAATGACACCGGTGCAGACCGTCATGGTGCTTATCACGCTGGTCGTCAGCGCGATCAACCTCAACGATGGCGAAACCAACGCCATCGAAGGGATGACCCATTTCGTGCTGTTTGCGACCTTTATCATGCTGTCGCTGCTGGGGGTGTAAGCGGTTCATCCACATCGCGGAAGCGGTGTTTGGCTCAGGTTCCGGCGATGAGCTGTCGCGCAGCCTGAGTGTGATCGGCGATCAAACCTTTGAGGTCGAGGCCTTCAACCTGGCCGTCAATCACGCGCCAGGTGCCGCCGATCATCACCCGATCGGCCCGGTCCGCGCCGCACAGCAGCAGTGCGGAAATCGGATCATGGCTGCCGGAGAAACGCAGCTCATCAAGCTTGAACAGCGCCAGGTCGGCCTGTTTGCCTACGGCCAATTCGCCGATATCCGTGCGCCCCAGTAACTGTGCCGAACCCCGGGTGGCCCAGCCCAGCACCCCTTCCGGGGTGATTTTTTCCGCGCCGTAACGCAGGCGCTGGATGTACAGGGCCTGGCGCGCCTCGAGGATCATGTTCGATGCATCGTTGGAGGCCGAACCGTCGACGCCGAGGCCGATCGGTGCGCCGGCGGCGAGCAGGTCCAGGGTCGGGCAGATACCGGAGGCCAGGCGCATGTTCGAGCTTGGGCAATGGCAGATACCGGTGCCGGCGGCACCCAGGCGTGCAATTTCATCCGGGTTGAAGTGAATGCCATGGGCCAGCCAGGTACGCGGGCCGAGCCAGCCGACGCTGTCGAGGTAGTCCACGGTGCGCAGGCCGAAGCGTTGCAGGCAGAAGTCTTCTTCGTCGAGGGTTTCCGCCAGATGGGTGTGCAGGCGCACATCGAGGCTGTCGGCCAGTTCGGCGCTGGCTTGCATGATCTGCGGCGTGACGGAAAACGGCGAGCAGGGTGCCAGGGCAATCTGGATCTGCGCGCCGTCGCCCCGTTGGTGGTATTCGCGGATCAGGCGTTGGCTGTCGTCGAGGATCACCTGGCCTTGTTGCACGGTCTGCTGTGGTGGCAGGCCGCCGTCCGCTTCGCCCAGGCTCATGGAACCGCGGGTGAGCATGGCGCGCATGCCCAGTTCGCGCACGCTTTGCACCTGCACATCGATCGCCTGTTCCAGTCCATCGGGGAACAAATAGTGGTGATCGGCCGCCGTGGTGCAACCCGAGAGCAACAGCTCGGCCAGCGCGACTTTGGTGGCCAGGGCGAGTTTTTCCGGGGTGAGCCGTGCCCACACCGGGTACAGGGTTTTCAGCCAAGGGAACAAAGGCTGGTTGACCACTGGCGCCCAGGCGCGGGTCAGGGTCTGGTAGAAATGATGGTGGGTGTTGATCAGGCCGGGCAGCACGACATGCTCGCGAGCATCGAACACCTCTGCGCAGGGCTGCGCGGGTACTTGTCCCAGGGCCAATACTTCGGCGATCACACCGTCTTGCAGCACCAGGCCGCCACGGGCATCGAGGCCATTGGCAGTGAAAATCGCGAGGGGGTTTTTTAACCAGATACGGGTCGCAGGCATGGGCCGGCTCCTCTGAATGATGGGTTCAGGTTTGCCAGCTCAGTGTTGCCCTGTCTGCTGATCCAGGGTCGCCGGTGAGGGCGAGGTGCGCAGTCTACGCGCGGATCGTTACCGACGGCAATCGGTCGATAACGATCCTGTGGGGCTTACCAGGCGATGGTGTTGCCTTTGTAATCGACGAAGTGATGGCCGCCCTTGCCGGTATAGGCATTCACCTGGTCCACCAGGCCGCGCACGCTGGTGTCGACATCGATGTGGGCGTTTTCGCCGCCCATGTCGGTCTTCACCCAGCCGGGGTGCAGCGACAACACGGTGAGTTTTTGATCGCCGAGTTGGGTGATGAAGCTGTTGGTCATGGAGTTGAGCGCAGCCTTGCTCGCTTTGTACAGCGCCAGGTCCGAGCCGTCGGGAATGGTCACGCTGCCCAGCACCGAACTCATGAAGGCCAGTACACCGCTGTCCTTGCGGATCTGCCCGACAAAACGCTGGGCCAGGTTGATCGGTGCCACGGCATTGGTGAAGAACAGTTGGCCGACTTCGGCCAGGGTGGCGTGGCCAGGCTCTTGATTGGCCGGGCCCTTGACGCCTGCGTTGACGAACAGCAGGTCGAAGGTGCGCGCCTTGAGACGCTGGCTCAGGGCGATCACGGCTTGCTGATCGTCCATGTCGAGTTTCTCGATCTGTACCGGACCCACGGCCTTAAGGGCGTCGGCCTTGCTCGGATCACGCACGGTGGCAGTCACGTCCCAGCCGTCCTTGAGCAATTGCTTGACCAGGCCAAGGCCCAGTCCGCGTGAGGCGCCGATGATCAGAGCGGTTTTTGGCGTAGACATGAAGGGCTTCCTTTGACATCGCGGTTCAGGGAATTCAGTGGACAACAGTAGCAGCTTCAACGTTGCAGCAGGATGCGTCCGCGGCTCAAGTCGGCGAGCTGGGTTTGCAGGGTCTGGATCTGGGCTTCGCCCATCGCCAGTTGCAGCTCCACACCGTTGGCGGTGAAGTTTTCTTCGACCACCAGCCCGCCGAGTTCGGCCACGCGCAGTTTGACCAGGTTCAGTTCGGAAAACCCGCAGGCGCAGCTCAGGGGCACGCGGCTGATCAGCTCGATGCGCTCGGCGGTTTGCAGGCATTTATTCGCGCCGCCACCGTAGGCGCGGGCGAGGCCGCCGGTGCCCAGTTGGATACCGCCGTACCAGCGAATGACCAGCACGGCGACCTGATCAAAACCTTGTGCCTCGATGGCCGCAAGGATCGGCCGCCCAGCGGTCCCGCCGGGTTCGCCGTCGTCACTGCTGCGGTATTGATCGCCAAGTTTCCAGGCCCAGCAGTTGTGCGTGGCGTTCAGGTCGCTGTGTTGCTCGAAGAACGCCTGGGCATCCTGCGGGCTGGTGATCGGTGTCGCGAGGGTAATAAAGCGGCTTTTGCGTATTTCTTCACGAAATTCGCAAAGGCCTGTGAGCGTGAAAGGCATAGGTCGTGTCTTCAGTAGGCTGGCTTGATGCCACAGCCCTTGAGAATGATGTGGATCAGGTTGGTGCCGGCATCGTCCATGTCTTGCTTGGTCAGCTTGGTGCGACCGGTGACGCGGCAAATCTGGGTGGCAAAGTCAGCGTAGTGCTGGGTACTGCCCCACAACAGGAAGATCAGGTGCACGGGATCGATGGGGTCCATCTTGCCGGCGTCGATCCACGCCTGGAACACCGCCGCCCGGCCACTGAACCAGGCGCGATAGTCCTGGCTGAAATATTCGGTGAGGCATTCGCCGCCGCTGATGATCTCCATGGCGAAGATCCGCGAGGCCTGGGGCTGGCGCCGCGAGAACTCCATCTTGGTGCGGATATAGCGGGTCAGCGCTTCGGCCGGGTCGTCCTCGGCGGTCAGCGCGTTGAAGGTACTGTCCCACAACTCCAGGATATTGCTGAGCACAGCGATATACAGGCCCAGCTTGTTGGTGAAGTAGTAGTGCAAGTTGGCTTTCGGCAGCCCGGCACTGGCCGCGATGGTGTTCATGCTGGTGCCTTTGTAGCCATGACGCGCGAACTCATCTTCAGCAGCCTGGAGAATCGCCTGTTCGTTCTTTTGACGAATGCGGCTGGCGGGCTTACCGGCGTGGATGCTGTGGGCAGGAACTTCGAGGCTCATGGAGGTTTCCGTGCTGATCGATAGAGACGACGTGTGCACAGATAACTCACCCTCAAGCCTCAGACAAGTCCTGATGCAATAAAACCGTCAAAGCGGTTCCAGTGTGTCGCTTTCCTGTGCGTGGTTTGCCGCCGTGGCGGTCACTTTGGCTTCCGGTAACAAGAGGCATAACGCAATGGCGGTCAACCCACCGCTGGTGATGGCCGAGTCGAACAGGTTCTGCACCAGGGTTGGCATCAAGTGCAACAAACCAGGTTGCGCGGCGATGCCCAGGCCGACGCCAAACGAGGTCGCGATGATCAGCATGCTGCGACGGTCCAACGGCGCCTGGGCGAGAATGCGCACGCCGGCGGCGGCCACACTGCCGAACATCACCAGGGTCGCGCCGCCCAATACCGGTTTGGGGATTTGCTGCAGCACCGCGCCAATCAAAGGGAACAGCCCCAGGCAAAACAGCACCACGCCGATGTACAGACCGACGTAACGGCTGGCCACGCCGGTGAGTTGGATCACGCCGTTGTTCTGGGCAAAGGTGGTATTGGGAAAGGCGCTGAAGGTGGCGGCGATCATGCAACTGACGCCATCGCCCAGCACGCCGCCCTTGAGCCGGCTTATATAAGAAGGGCCGCTGATGGGCTGGCGGGCGATCATGCAGTTGGCGGTGAGGTCGCCCACGGTTTCGATGCTGCTGATCAGATAAATCAGCGCGATCGGCAAGAAAGCGCTCCAGTCGAAGTTGAAACCGAAGCGAAAGGGCATCGGCACGCTGATCAATGGCAAGTCGGGCAGGGCGTGGGGCACCAGCTTGCCGCTGAACCAGGCCGCGAGACTGCCGAGGGCCAGGCCGATGATGATCGCCGAGAGGCGCACCCAAGGCGTGTTGGAGCGGTTGAGCAAAATGATGGTCAGGACCACGAACACGCCCAGGGCCAGGTTGAGGGGCGCACCGAAGTCAGGCGCGTTGAAGCCGCCGCCAAGGTCGGTGATGCCCACTTTGATCAGGCTGATACCGATCAGCGTAATCACGATCCCGGTCACCAGCGGTGTGATCACCCGGCGCAGTTGGCCGATAAAGCGGCTCAGCACGATTTGCACCGCAGCGCCGAAAAAGCACACGCCGAAAATCATCGCCATGATGTCTTCCGGGCTGCCGCCCCGCTGCTTCACCAGGAAACCCGCCGACAGTACCGCACCGAGAAATGCGAAGCTGGTGCCTTGCAGGCAGATCATCCCTGCACCGATACCAAACGGCCTACGCGCCTGGATGAACGTGCCGACGCCGGACACCATCAGCGCCATGCTGATCAGGTAGGGCAAATGAGCGGTGAGGCCCAGAGTGGAGCCGATGATCAGCGGCGGCGTGATGATGCCAACGAACGCGGCCAGCACATGTTGCAGTGCGGCCAGCAGTGCCGGGGCGGGTTTGGGGCGGTCGTTGAGGCCGTAGATCAGGTCGCTGGGGCTGGAGGATTCTGGTGGCATGGTGGGCAAACTCGAGGCGGACGGTTCTAGGTCCTCGTGTCCTTGCAAAAAGCTGTCCAGTTGCTCAGCTTTTTGCGTAAAGCCCGAGTTAGCGCGTTGCCGCCAGGCTTTCCAGGAAGCTTTCCAGCACCAAATGAGGGCGACGACCCTTGCGCGTGACCGATGCCAGGCTTAAATCGTAAAAACGTGTAGCTGGTTTCAGCGCGCGCAGTCGGCCTTGTTGCACCCACAGGCTAGCGTAGTGATCGGGCAAGTAGCCGATATAGCGGCCGGTAAGGATCAGGAATGCCATGCCTTCACGGTCCGAAGCGCTCGCGGTGCAATTGAGTGCCTGGTAATGGGCCTGGATCTCGGCGGGCAACCGAAAGGTGGGGGCGATCGCGTCCTGGGCGTTGATGCGCTCGTCGTCCAGTTGCTTGTCGTCGGCATAAAACAGCGGGTGGCCAACCGCGCAATAGAGCAGCGAGCGTTCGCTGTACAGCGGCTGATACTCAAGCCCGGACAGCGCACTCGCCTGAGGCACTACGCCGACATGCAGGCGGCCATCGAGTACGCCTTGTTCGACTTCGTTGGGGGCGATCATGCGGATCTGGATCTGCACGTCAGGGCCGCGCTCCTTCAATTGGGCCAGGGCATGGGTGATGCGCATGTGGGGCAGGGTGACCAGGTTGTCGGTCAGGCCAATGATCAACTCGCCGCGCAAATGCTGGTGCAGGCCATTGACCTCAGTACGGAAGCTTTCCAGCGCACTTAATAGTTGCAGCGCCGATTGGTAGACCTCGCGGCCTTCTTCGGTGAGGGAGAAACCGGCGCGGCCCCGTTGGCACAGGCGCAGGCCCAGGCGTTGTTCAAGGTCGCTCATTTGCTGACTGATGGCCGAACGGCCGATGCCCAGCACGGTTTCCGCTGCGGAGAAGCCGCCGCATTCCACGACGCTGCGAAAGATGCGCAGCAGGCGGATATCGAAGTCGCTGACTTGGGCCAGGGGATCGTGTCGACGGCTGCTCATAGTTTAGTGAAGGCCAGACTGAAGGTTAGAAGAGTTGGATTTCACCGACTTTATCCCCGTGGCAATTTAGCTGCAAGAACGCTTTTCAATCCCGACGCTGCCTTTTGCCTTGCGAGGTTTTGCTGATGAACATGCCCGAAAACGCCCCATCGTCCCTGGCCAGCCAACTGAAGTTGGATGCTCACTGGATGCCTTACACCGCCAACCGTAACTTCCAGCGCGACCCGCGCCTGATCGTGGCCGCCGAGGGCAGCTGGTTGACCGATGATAAGGGCCGCAAGGTCTACGATTCGTTGTCGGGGCTGTGGACCTGCGGCGCAGGGCACACGCGCAAGGAAATCCAGGAAGCGGTCGCCAAGCAATTGGGCACCTTGGACTACTCCCCAGGCTTCCAATATGGTCACCCGTTGTCCTTCCAACTGGCGGAAAAAATTACCGACCTGACCCCGGGCAACCTGAACCACGTGTTTTTCACCGACTCCGGTTCCGAGTGCGCCGATACAGCGGTGAAAATGGTGCGTGCCTACTGGCGTCTGAAAGGCCAGTCCACCAAGACCAAGATGATCGGCCGCGCCCGTGGGTATCACGGTGTGAACATCGCCGGCACCAGCCTGGGCGGCGTCAACGGCAACCGTAAGATGTTTGGGCAGGCGATGATGGACGTTGATCACCTGCCTCACACGTTGCTGGCAAGCAACGCCTTCTCCCGTGGTATGCCGGAGCAGGGGGGGATCGCCCTGGCCGATGAGCTGCTCAAGCTGATCGAACTGCATGATGCCTCGAACATCGCTGCGGTATTTGTCGAGCCAATGGCCGGCTCCGCTGGCGTACTGGTGCCGCCACAGGGGTATCTCAAGCGTCTGCGTGAAATCTGCGACCAGCACAACATCCTGTTGGTATTCGACGAAGTGATCACCGGTTTCGGCCGCACCGGTTCGATGTTCGGTGCCGACAGCTTCGGTGTGACGCCGGACCTGATGTGCATCGCCAAGCAAGTCACCAACGGCGCGATCCCAATGGGCGCGGTGATTGCCAGCAGCGAGATCTATCAGACCTTCATGAATCAGGCGACGCCTGAATATGCGGTGGAATTCCCCCACGGCTACACCTACTCGGCGCACCCGGTGGCTTGCGCGGCGGGCCTGGCGGCATTGGACCTGTTGCAGAAGGAAAACCTGGTGCAGAGCGTAGCCGAAATCGCCCCGCACTTTGAGAATGCGCTGCACGGTGTGAAGGGCAGCAAGAACGTGATCGACATCCGCAACTATGGCCTGGCCGGTGCGATCCAGATTGCCCCGCGTGATGGTGATGCGATCGTACGTCCGTTCGAGGCCGGTATGGCTTTGTGGAAAGCCGGGTTCTATGTGCGCTTCGGCGGTGACACCCTGCAGTTCGGGCCAACCTTCAACAGCAAACCGCAGGACCTGGATCGTCTGTTCGACGCGGTCGGCGAAGTGCTGAACAAGATCGACTGATTTCTCCTTCTATATAGAACAATTTTTCAGGAGCCCTGCATGAGCCTTATCCAGCATTTGATCAACGGCCAGTTGGTCAGTGAGTCCGGTCGCACTGCCGATGTGTACAACCCGTCCACCGGCCAGGTGATCCACCAGGTGCCGCTGGCCAGTCGTGAAACCATTCAGAGTGCGATCGACTCGGCCAAGGCGGCATTCCCCGCATGGCGTAATACCCCGGCGGCCAAGCGCGCTCAGGTGATGTTTCGCTTCAAGCAATTGCTGGAGCAGAACGAAGCGCGGATCTCGCAGTTGATCAGCGAGGAACACGGCAAGACGCTCGAAGACGCGGCCGGCGAACTCAAGCGCGGCATCGAGAACGTGGAATACGCATGTTCGGCACCGGAAATTCTCAAGGGCGAGTACAGCCGCAACGTGGGGCCGAACATCGATGCCTGGTCGGATTTCCAGCCGTTGGGTGTAGTGGCGGGTATCACCCCGTTCAACTTCCCGGCGATGGTGCCGCTGTGGATGTATCCGCTGGCGATCGTTTGCGGTAACTGCTTCATCCTCAAACCGTCGGAGCGCGATCCGAGTTCGACGCTGCTGATTGCACAGCTGTTGCAGGAAGCGGGTCTGCCTAAGGGCGTGTTGAGCGTGGTGCACGGCGACAAGGGCGCGGTAGATGCGTTGATCGAGGCGCCTGAAGTCAAGGCGCTGAGCTTTGTGGGCTCGACGCCCATTGCCGAGTACATCTATGCCGAGGCGACCAAGCGCGGTAAACGCGTGCAGGCGCTGGGTGGAGCGAAGAACCATGCGGTGTTGATGCCCGATGCCGACCTGGATAACGCAGTCAGTGCCCTGATGGGCGCGGCCTATGGCTCCTGCGGCGAGCGTTGCATGGCGATCTCAGTCGCCGTGTGTGTGGGTGATCAGGTGGCCGATGCGTTGATTGCCAAGCTGGTGCCGCAGATCAAGGCGTTGAAGATCGGTGCGGGCACGACTTGTGGTTTGGATATGGGCCCCTTGGTAACGGGGCAGGCGCGCGACAAAGTCAGCGGCTATATCGAGGACGGTGTGGCCTCCGGCGCCGAGCTGGTGGTTGATGGTCGAGGGTTGAGCATTGCCGGGAACGAAGAAGGTTTCTTCCTGGGCGGTAGCTTGTTCGATCGCGTGACGCCTGAGATGCGTATCTATAAGGAAGAAATCTTCGGGCCAGTGCTGTGTGTCGTGCGAGTGAACAGCCTGGAAGCGGCGATGCAACTGATCAACGATCATGAATACGGCAACGGTACCTGTATCTTCACCCGTGATGGTGAGGCTGCGCGTTTGTTTTGTGATGAGATTGAAGTGGGCATGGTTGGCGTGAACGTCCCACTGCCGGTACCGGTGGCGTACCACAGCTTCGGTGGTTGGAAGCGCTCGCTGTTTGGCGATTTGCATGCCTACGGGCCGGACGGTGTGCGTTTCTATACCCGTCGCAAGGCGATCACCCAGCGCTGGCCGCAACGTGCCAGCCATGAAGCCTCGCAGTTCGCGTTTCCCAGCTTGTAAGACGGGATGAACGAAAGCCGGCCCGAAGGGGCCGGCTTTTGTGTTTTAGCGTGATTTTTGACTGATATGACAGAAAGGCAAAATTAAAGGTTGACGGCAGATTCTGGAAGTCTATAATTCGCCCCACTTCCGGCGCAGTCTAAATGGAAAACTCCTTGGTAAACAAAGAGTTATGCGAGATTCGACAGCGACCTGCTTCAGTTTATCGAGGCCCAGAAGGAGTTGGTAGGGCAGTGTAGTTTGGCTCTATTAACGTTTCGATCCTCTCGGTCGAAAGCGGAGAAAAAGAGGTGTTGACAGCAGCGTGTAACGCTGTAGAATTCGCCTCCCGCTAACGAGAGATCGGAAGCGCAAGTGGTTGAAGTTGTTGAGGAAAACCTCGAAAACTTCTGAAGATAATCACTTGACAGCAAATGAGGCTGCTGTAGAATGCGCGCCTCGGTTGAGACGAAAGATCTTAACCAACCGCTCTTTAACAACTGAATCAAGCAATTCGTGTGGGTGCTTGTGGAGTTAGGCTGATAGTCAACAAGATTATCAGCATCACAAGTTACTCCGCGAGAAATCAAAGATGTAACCAACGATTGCTGAGCCAAGTTTAGGGTTTCTTAAAAACCCAAAGATGTTTGAACTGAAGAGTTTGATCATGGCTCAGATTGAACGCTGGCGGCAGGCCTAACACATGCAAGTCGAGCGGTAGAGAGAAGCTTGCTTCTCTTGAGAGCGGCGGACGGGTGAGTAATGCCTAGGAATCTGCCTGGTAGTGGGGGATAACGTTCGGAAACGGACGCTAATACCGCATACGTCCTACGGGAGAAAGCAGGGGACCTTCGGGCCTTGCGCTATCAGATGAGCCTAGGTCGGATTAGCTAGTTGGTGAGGTAATGGCTCACCAAGGCGACGATCCGTAACTGGTCTGAGAGGATGATCAGTCACACTGGAACTGAGACACGGTCCAGACTCCTACGGGAGGCAGCAGTGGGGAATATTGGACAATGGGCGAAAGCCTGATCCAGCCATGCCGCGTGTGTGAAGAAGGTCTTCGGATTGTAAAGCACTTTAAGTTGGGAGGAAGGGCAGTTACCTAATACGTGATTGTTTTGACGTTACCGACAGAATAAGCACCGGCTAACTCTGTGCCAGCAGCCGCGGTAATACAGAGGGTGCAAGCGTTAATCGGAATTACTGGGCGTAAAGCGCGCGTAGGTGGTTTGTTAAGTTGGATGTGAAATCCCCGGGCTCAACCTGGGAACTGCATTCAAAACTGACTGACTAGAGTATGGTAGAGGGTGGTGGAATTTCCTGTGTAGCGGTGAAATGCGTAGATATAGGAAGGAACACCAGTGGCGAAGGCGACCACCTGGACTGATACTGACACTGAGGTGCGAAAGCGTGGGGAGCAAACAGGATTAGATACCCTGGTAGTCCACGCCGTAAACGATGTCAACTAGCCGTTGGGAGCCTTGAGCTCTTAGTGGCGCAGCTAACGCATTAAGTTGACCGCCTGGGGAGTACGGCCGCAAGGTTAAAACTCAAATGAATTGACGGGGGCCCGCACAAGCGGTGGAGCATGTGGTTTAATTCGAAGCAACGCGAAGAACCTTACCAGGCCTTGACATCCAATGAACTTTCTAGAGATAGATTGGTGCCTTCGGGAACATTGAGACAGGTGCTGCATGGCTGTCGTCAGCTCGTGTCGTGAGATGTTGGGTTAAGTCCCGTAACGAGCGCAACCCTTGTCCTTAGTTACCAGCACGTAATGGTGGGCACTCTAAGGAGACTGCCGGTGACAAACCGGAGGAAGGTGGGGATGACGTCAAGTCATCATGGCCCTTACGGCCTGGGCTACACACGTGCTACAATGGTCGGTACAGAGGGTTGCCAAGCCGCGAGGTGGAGCTAATCCCAGAAAACCGATCGTAGTCCGGATCGCAGTCTGCAACTCGACTGCGTGAAGTCGGAATCGCTAGTAATCGCGAATCAGAATGTCGCGGTGAATACGTTCCCGGGCCTTGTACACACCGCCCGTCACACCATGGGAGTGGGTTGCACCAGAAGTAGCTAGTCTAACCCTCGGGAGGACGGTTACCACGGTGTGATTCATGACTGGGGTGAAGTCGTAACAAGGTAGCCGTAGGGGAACCTGCGGCTGGATCACCTCCTTAATCGACGACATCAGCTGCTCCATAAGTTCCCACACGAATTGCTTGATTCATTGAAGAAGACGATAAGAAGCAGCCCGAAATTGGGTCTGTAGCTCAGTTGGTTAGAGCGCACCCCTGATAAGGGTGAGGTCGGCAGTTCGAATCTGCCCAGACCCACCAATTTTGTGTGGGAAACGCCTGTAGAAATACGGGGCCATAGCTCAGCTGGGAGAGCGCCTGCCTTGCACGCAGGAGGTCAACGGTTCGATCCCGTTTGGCTCCACCACTACTGCTTCTAGAAGTTGAAAGCTTAGAAATGAGCATTCCATCAATGTGATGGTGAATGTTGATTTCTAGTCTTTGATTAGATCGTTCTTTAAAAATTTGGGTATGTGATAGAAAGATAGACTGAACGTTACTTTCACTGGTAACGGATCAGGCTAAGGTAAAATTTGTGAGTAATTGCGAATTTTCGGCGAATGTCGTCTTCACAGTATAACCAGATTGCTTGGGGTTATATGGTCAAGTGAAGAAGCGCATACGGTGGATGCCTTGGCAGTCAGAGGCGATGAAAGACGTGGTAGCCTGCGAAAAGCTTCGGGGAGTCGGCAAACAGACTTTGATCCGGAGATGTCTGAATGGGGGAACCCAGCCATCATAAGATGGTTACCTTACACTGAATACATAGGTGTAAGGAGCGAACCAGGGGAACTGAAACATCTAAGTACCCTGAGGAAAAGAAATCAACCGAGATTCCCTTAGTAGTGGCGAGCGAACGGGGACTAGCCCTTAAGTGGCTTTGAGATTAGCGGAACGCTCTGGAAAGTGCGGCCATAGTGGGTGATAGCCCTGTACGCGAAAATCTCTTAGTCATGAAATCGAGTAGGACGGAGCACGAGAAACTTTGTCTGAATATGGGGGGACCATCCTCCAAGGCTAAATACTACTGACTGACCGATAGTGAACTAGTACCGTGAGGGAAAGGCGAAAAGAACCCCGGAGAGGGGAGTGAAATAGATCCTGAAACCGTATGCGTACAAGCAGTGGGAGCAGACTTTGTTCTGTGACTGCGTACCTTTTGTATAATGGGTCAGCGACTTATTTTCAGTGGCGAGCTTAACCGAATAGGGGAGGCGTAGCGAAAGCGAGTCTTAATAGGGCGTCTAGTCGCTGGGAATAGACCCGAAACCGGGCGATCTATCCATGGGCAGGTTGAAGGTTGGGTAACACTAACTGGAGGACCGAACCGACTACCGTTGAAAAGTTAGCGGATGACCTGTGGATCGGAGTGAAAGGCTAATCAAGCTCGGAGATAGCTGGTTCTCCTCGAAAGCTATTTAGGTAGCGCCTCATGTATCACTGTAGGGGGTAGAGCACTGTTTCGGCTAGGGGGTCATCCCGACTTACCAAACCGATGCAAACTCCGAATACCTACAAGTGCCGAGCATGGGAGACACACGGCGGGTGCTAACGTCCGTCGTGAAAAGGGAAACAACCCAGACCGTCAGCTAAGGTCCCAAAGTTATGGTTAAGTGGGAAACGATGTGGGAAGGCTTAGACAGCTAGGAGGTTGGCTTAGAAGCAGCCACCCTTTAAAGAAAGCGTAATAGCTCACTAGTCGAGTCGGCCTGCGCGGAAGATGTAACGGGGCTCAAACCATACACCGAAGCTACGGGTATCACGTAAGTGATGCGGTAGAGGAGCGTTCTGTAAGCCTGTGAAGGTGAGTTGAGAAGCTTGCTGGAGGTATCAGAAGTGCGAATGCTGACATGAGTAACGATAATGGGTGTGAAAAACACCCACGCCGAAAGACCAAGGTTTCCTGCGCAACGTTAATCGACGCAGGGTTAGTCGGTCCCTAAGGCGAGGCTGAAAAGCGTAGTCGATGGAAAACAGGTTAATATTCCTGTACTTCTGGTTATTGCGATGGAGGGACGGAGAAGGCTAGGCCAGCTTGGCGTTGGTTGTCCAAGTTTAAGGTGGTAGGCTGAGATCTTAGGTAAATCCGGGATCTTAAGGCCGAGAGCTGATGACGAGTTGTCTTTTAGATGACGAAGTGGTTGATGCCATGCTTCCAAGAAAAGCTTCTAAGCTTCAGGTAACCAGGAACCGTACCCCAAACCGACACAGGTGGTTGGGTAGAGAATACCAAGGCGCTTGAGAGAACTCGGGTGAAGGAACTAGGCAAAATGGCACCGTAACTTCGGGAGAAGGTGCGCCGGTGAGGGTGAAGGACTTGCTCCGTAAGCCCATGCCGGTCGAAGATACCAGGCCGCTGCGACTGTTTATTAAAAACACAGCACTCTGCAAACACGAAAGTGGACGTATAGGGTGTGACGCCTGCCCGGTGCCGGAAGGTTAATTGATGGGGTTAGCTAACGCGAAGCTCTTGATCGAAGCCCCGGTAAACGGCGGCCGTAACTATAACGGTCCTAAGGTAGCGAAATTCCTTGTCGGGTAAGTTCCGACCTGCACGAATGGCGTAACGATGGCGGCGCTGTCTCCACCCGAGACTCAGTGAAATTGAAATCGCTGTGAAGATGCAGTGTATCCGCGGCTAGACGGAAAGACCCCGTGAACCTTTACTATAGCTTTGCACTGGACTTTGAATTTGCTTGTGTAGGATAGGTGGGAGGCTTTGAAGCGTGGACGCCAGTTCGCGTGGAGCCAACCTTGAAATACCACCCTGGCAACTTTGAGGTTCTAACTCAGGTCCGTTATCCGGATCGAGGACAGTGTATGGTGGGTAGTTTGACTGGGGCGGTCTCCTCCTAAAGAGTAACGGAGGAGTACGAAGGTGCGCTCAGACCGGTCGGAAATCGGTCGTAGAGTATAAAGGCAAAAGCGCGCTTGACTGCGAGACAGACACGTCGAGCAGGTACGAAAGTAGGTCTTAGTGATCCGGTGGTTCTGTATGGAAGGGCCATCGCTCAACGGATAAAAGGTACTCCGGGGATAACAGGCTGATACCGCCCAAGAGTTCATATCGACGGCGGTGTTTGGCACCTCGATGTCGGCTCATCACATCCTGGGGCTGAAGCCGGTCCCAAGGGTATGGCTGTTCGCCATTTAAAGTGGTACGCGAGCTGGGTTTAGAACGTCGTGAGACAGTTCGGTCCCTATCTGCCGTGGACGTTTGAGATTTGAGAGGGGCTGCTCCTAGTACGAGAGGACCGGAGTGGACGAACCTCTGGTGTTCCGGTTGTCACGCCAGTGGCATTGCCGGGTAGCTATGTTCGGAATAGATAACCGCTGAAAGCATCTAAGCGGGAAACTAGCCTCAAGATGAGATCTCACTGGGACCTTGAGTCCCCTGAAGGGCCGTCGAAGACTACGACGTTGATAGGTTGGGTGTGTAAGCGCTGTGAGGCGTTGAGCTAACCAATACTAATTGCCCGTGAGGCTTGACCATATAACACCCAAGCAATTTGCTTGCTTCGAGCTGAAAAGCGAAAGAGCACCAGATTGCGGTGTGTGAAGACGAAACGAACCGAAAGTTCGAATCTCACAAAACACCAAAGCTATCACATACCCAATTTGCTGAAGCGAGGCCATGAGGTCACGAGTCAGTACCCGAATTTCTTGACGACCATAGAGCATTGGAACCACCTGATCCCATCCCGAACTCAGTAGTGAAACGATGCATCGCCGATGGTAGTGTGGGGTTTCCCCATGTGAGAGTAGGTCATCGTCAAGATTAAATTCCAGAACTCCTGTTTGCTCACGCAGACAGGGGTTTTGTTTTGGGCGCTCGGAAAGTACCAAGAAGCAGGTGTTTCGCGTTGAACTTCGTCCCCGCCGTCTCCGGGGACTATCCCGAGCCCGACAAATTTGCACAGTTATTTCTGAACCAGGCTACTAGAATAGGCACCTAACCTTTTTAGAGTCAGAGCCCTATCTATGCCTGATCCGGTTGATGCCGTTGAGGTGTCTGATTTACCGCTGGACGACCTGGTGGCCTGCCATGAGTGCGACTTGCTGATGCGCAAACCGGCACTCGCCCTCGGCGAAAAAGCCCAATGCCCGCGTTGCGGTTATGAACTGTACGCTCACCGCCATAATGTCGTTGAACGAAGCCTCGCCTTGGTACTCGCCGCGTTGTTGCTGTACATCCCCGCGAACTTTTTGCCCATCATGCAGCTCAATTTACTCGGGCAGTCCTCGGAGGACACCGTGTGGAGCGGCGTCGTTGGTTTGTTCGATACCGGTATGCGAGGCGTCGCCGCTGTCGTTTTTCTATGCAGCATGGGGATTCCCCTGCTCAAGTTGCTCTGCCAATTAGCAGTTCTGCTCAGCATTCGATGGAACGTTGGCCGCAGCTATGGGCTGCTCTTGTACCGCATCTACCATCACATGAAGGATTGGGGGATGTTGGAGGTCTATTTGATGGGCGTACTGGTGGCGATCGTAAAGCTCGCCGACATGGCCTCTATCACGGTTGGCTTGGGGCTGGTCTGTTTCGTCAGTCTATTGATGGTTCAGGTATTGCTTGAGGTGGTGATGTCGCCCCACCAGATCTGGCAAGCACTCTCGGGAGAGGATGATCATGCGGGCGATTGATGCGGGTATTCTGATTTGTGCCGAATGCCATGAGTTGAACAAACAGGATCCGGACAGTGATGAGCAAGTTTGCACCCGTTGCGGTGCATGGGTCCATGCTCGCCGTCCCAACAGTCTCACCCGTACATGGGCGCTGTTGATCACGGCGGCGATTCTGTATATCCCTGCAAACCTGTTACCCATCATGACCATCAACTCCCTGGGTCAGGGTGATCCCAGTACCATCATGGCGGGCGTGATCCAGCTGGTTCAGCATGGAATGTTCCCGATTGCTGCCGTCGTGTTCATTGCCAGCATCCTGGTGCCGACCTTCAAATTGGTAGGTATTGGCCTGCTACTGTTTTCGGTACAGCGTCATCAGCCGTTGTCCGCGCAGCAACGTATCGTGATGTACCGCTTTATCGAATTCATTGGTCGCTGGTCCATGTTGGATATCTTCGTGATCGCCATCCTGGTGGCGGTTGTAAACTTTGGGCGGCTTGCCAGTGTCGAGGCCAACCTCGGCGCTGCTGCATTCGCCAGTGTGGTGATTTTGACGATGTTTGCTGCAGTAACTTTCGATCCCCGACTGATTTGGGATAACACGGAGTCGGACGACGACCATGAGTGATTTGCCTAAAGCTAAAACCCGGCCGGCCTCCAACTGGTCGGCTATTTGGGTGTTGCCCCTGATTGCCCTGATTATCGGCGGTTGGCTGGGATGGCGTGCCTATTCCCAGCAGGGTATCGAGATCCAGGTGCGCTTTGAGAGCGGAGAAGGCATCCAGGTCAACAAGACCGAAGTGGTCTACAAAGGTATGCCCGTGGGCAAGGTCAAGACCCTGGCCTTGGACGACGAGGGCAACAATCGCGGGGTGATTGCCACCATCGAGATGAACAAGGACGTCGAACAGTACCTCAAGACCAACACCCGCTTCTGGTTGGTCAAGCCCAGCGTCAGCCTGGCGGGCATCACTGGCCTGGAAACCCTGGTGTCGGGTAACTATATCGCCGCCAGCCCTGGCGACGGTGAGCCCACGCGTAAATTCAAGGCGCTATCCGAAGAGCCGCCCTTGTCCGATGCCAAGCCCGGTCTTCATCTGACCATCAAGGCCGATCGACTCGGCTCGTTGAACCGTGGCAGCCCCGTGTTCTATAAGCAGATTCAGGTCGGCCAGGTCAAAAGCTACCTGCTCTCAGAGGACCAGAGTACGGTCGAGATCAAGGTCTATATCGAACCGACATACGCCAGCCTGGTGCGCAAACACACACGTTTCTGGAACGCCAGCGGCATCAGCATCGACGCCAACCTCTCCGGCGTGAAGGTGCGCAGCGAGTCCCTTTCCAGCATTGTCGCCGGCGGTATCGCCTTCGCCACCCCGGAGAATCGCAAGGACAGCCCGCCGACCGATCCCAGCCTGCCGTTCCGTTTATATGAAGATTTCGACGCCGCCGCCGCCGGTATCAAGGTCAAGGTCAAACTCTCCGACTTCGAAGGCCTGCAGGCCGGGCGTACACCAGTCATGTACAAAGGTATTCAGGTCGGCAGCTTGAAAACCTTGAAGATCGACCCGGACCTCTCCAGCGCCAATGCCGAGCTTACCCTCGACCCGTTGGCCGAAGATTACCTGGTACAAGACACCCAGTTCTGGGTGGTCAAGCCCTCCATCTCCCTGGCCGGTATCACAGGGCTTGAGGCGTTGGTCAAAGGTAACTACATCGCGATGCGCCCAGGTGACAAAGGCAGCGCTCCACAACGCGAATACGTTGCCCGTGCCAAGGCGCCGCCGCTGGATCTGCGCTCCCCGGGCTTGCACATGGTGTTGTTCACCGACAACCTCGGCTCCCTGGATGTGGGCAGTCCAGTCCTCTACAAACAGGTCAAAGTCGGCTCGGTACAGAGCTACCAGTTCTCGCGCAAGAACAAGCAATTGGTGATCGGCGTTCATATCGAGAAGGAATACGAAAATCTGGTCAACGGCTCGACGCTTTTCTGGAATGCCAGCGGCGTCACGCTCACCGGCGGACTTACCGGGGGGATCCAGGTCAAAAGTGAATCCTTGGCCAGCTTGATGTCCGGCGGCATTGCCTTTGAAACCCCTGAGCCGAACGTGCCATTGAAAAAGCGTATTCCGCGTTTCCGCCTGTTCCCTGATCGCGAGGCCGCCAATCAACATGGCACCCTGGTCACTATCAAGGTCGACCGCGCCGATGGCATGCGTCCGGGCACGCCGGTGCGCTTCAAGGGCCTGGATGTGGGCAAGATCGAGGGCGTCGACCTCAGTGCCGACCTGCAGTCGGTGTTGCTCACTGCGCGCATCACTCAAGTGGCGGACCGTATCGCCCGCGTCGGCAGCCAATTCTGGGTGGTCAAGCCTGAGCTGGGCCTGATGAAAACCTCGAACCTGGAAACCCTGGTCACTGGGCAATATATCGAGGTGCAGCCAGCAGCGAAAAACGCAGGGCCGCAAAAAAGCTTTGTCGCCCTGGACCAGCCGCCCGAAGCCCTCCGCCAAGAGGCGGGCTTGAGCCTGGTGCTGAGCGCTGCACGCCGTGGCTCATTGAAGGAAGGCGTGCCGGTCACCTACCGTGAAGTCACTGTTGGCAAAGTCACCGGCTACGAGTTGGGCCAGACCGCCGACCGCGTGTTGATCCACATTCTGATCGAACCCAAATACGCTCCCTTGGTGCGCAGCGGCAGTCGTTTCTGGAACACCAGCGGCTTTGGTCTCGACTTCGGTCTGTTCAAAGGCGCAACGGTGCGCACCGAGTCTTTGGAAACCCTGGTCTCGGGCGGTATCGCCTTCGCCACGCCAGACGGCGAGCGCATGGGTAACGTCGCACGGCCGCAGCAGACCTTTCCGTTGTTCGACAAGTTCGAAGACGAATGGCTGACCTGGGCACCAAAGATTCAGCTGGGCAAGTAGACCGACGAGCCCCTAAAAGGCACTACAAAACCCCAACTGCACAAAAAAGGCCGCGATCCATAAGATCGCGGCCTTTTTGCATTTCAGGGCAGAGCGTCAGACTTCATCCAACTCCGGCTCATCCGCCTGCACGTTCACCGTCGCCTTCACCACATCGTGGCGACGGATGTACTTCCAGTCCGCCTCGTCGATATAGATCCCGTTTGGCCCGCTACCGCCTTCCAGGTCGATGGCCACCTGGGCGGATACCTGCGGCTTGACACTGGCCAGGATCGGTACGAAGCCCAGCTGCAAACTGGTTTCCAGCAAGGCCGCCTGGTTCTTCTCGTCGATGTCGGCCGCTTCGTCGAGGTAGTACGGCAAGCGCACGCGCCCGGCCTGGTCGCGGTCCATCAAGTGCAGCAACAAGTACATGTTGGTCAGCGCCTTGATGGTCATGGTGGTGCCGTTGGACGCCGCACCGTCGATGTCGGTGTGAATCACCGGCTGACCGTGCACCTTGGTGATCTCGAACGCTAACTCGAACAAGTCCTTGAGGCCCAGCTGGTTGTGGTTGGCCGCCACCAGGCGCGCCAGGTATTCCTTGGCCTCTTCGTTCTTGTTGTCCTGCTCGGCGCTTTGGCTGAGGTCGAACACCGACAGCGTTTCGCCTTCTTCGTACTGACCGGCGCTGTGGATGATCTGGTCGATATGCTTGAGCGCTTCCTTGTTCGGCGCCAGCACGATGCGGAAGCTTTGCAGGTTGGACACCTGGCGCTTGTTGATCTCGCGGTTGAACAGGGCCAGTTGGTGTTCCAGGCTGTCGTAGTCGCTGCGGATATTGCGCAGGGTCCGCGCGATATCGGTGACTGCCGCGCGGCGCGCCTTGCCCAGGGTCAGGGCTTCGTCGGTACGGTGTGCATAGGCGTTGATCAGCAGTTGCAGGCGACGCTCCACGTCATCCTCACTGTCGAACTTGGCCACGCCCTTGAGACGTACCTGGGCATACAACGCTTCGATCTGGCCGTCGGCGCGCAACAAGCCCTGCCAGCTGTCCTGATAGTCGTTGAGCAGCGGCAGCAGGTTGTCCATGGAATCGTCGACCGGGTCCATGAATGGCGTGCCGAACGGCAGATCCGCCGGCAGCAGCTGGCGACGGCGCAGCGCATCATCCAGGGTACGTTGCTTGGCTTCCATGTCGCCGATCTGCCGGCCCACCAGTTGCAGCTTGGCCGACAGCTGCTGGACGCGTTCGGTGAATGCATCGCTGGAGCGTTTCAACTCGTCCTGGGCCGCTTCCATCTGCGCCAATTGCTCGAGTTTCTCGCCTTCTTCGGCGCTCAGGGTTTGCGCGCGACGGAAATCTTCCAGGGCCTTTTGTGCGTCCAGCACCTGTTGGTACAACGCTTCGGTCTGGGTCTTGCTCGCGGCGCGGTCGGAGGCTACGGCTTGTTGGGTTTTGAGTTGCTTGAGTTCTTTTTCCAGACGCTCTTTCTGGTCGCGCAATGCAGCGCGATCCGCCAGGGCCTGCAACGCCGGTGGTTCGATGTGGGAGATGTCGATGGACAGCCCCGGCACTTCAAAGCGTTCACCCTTGAAGCCATCCAGGATCAGCTCCAGGGATTTGACCCACTGGCCGTCCTCGTCCAGCGTGATGCCATGCTCGCCCAATGGCAGGCTGAACAACGAACTGTTGAACAGACGCATCAGACGCTCGACATCCTGCTGTGAGAATTCTTCGCGAAGCTTGGCGTAGCTGTTGTTGTCCGCGTGATCGAGCTGTTGCCTGACCGACTTCAAGCGTTTTTCCAGGTCGCGCAGACGCTCGTCCAGGTCCTCGGCACTGAACTGCCGGGACTGCGCCAGCGCGCCGGCGAGTTCGTCGTGGGCATCCTTGGCCGCCAGCAGTTGCTGTTCCAGCACCCTGACGTCGTCCACCAGGGCAAAGCGATGCTTGAGCACCGACAGCTCGCCCAGCCAACGCTGGATGCCGCTGATTTCGCGCTCCAGGCGCATCAGTTCCTGGGTACCGCCACGCTGGTCGTTCTGCAGCGCGTCCTGCTCGTTGCGGTAGTGCTCGGCCTGGAGGGTCAGCTCTTCCTTGCGTGCGCTGGCGTAGTCCGACCAGGTGCCCAGCAGCGAATCCAACAGCGGCGACAGACGATGCAGTTTGCCGCGCAGGATGTCGCGCTGTTTCACGCCATTGGCCAGGGCCTCGACCAGCGGGCCGGCGGCGACCAGAGCGTTGTAGTCCTGCTCCATGCGCCGCACGTCGCGGAAGGCTTCTTCGCACGCGGCGATGTAATCGACACTGCCCGAGCGCAGGCTGTGTTCGAACGCATCGAGGAACAATTGCTTGAGTTTGGCCGCGGTGATTTCGCGCATGTGCAGCAGGTTGATAAACAGCGCGCGGAAGGTCTTCAGGCTCTGTTCGCTGGTGGAGCGCAGCGGGATCAACGTCAGGTCCAGCGGGATCGACGTGTGGCCGCCCACCAGCAAGCGGCGCAGTTCATCGGGCTTGAGTTCGTAGGCTTTGAGGCCCTCGCGCTCCAGATTGGTGAACAGCTCTTTCTGGCGCAGGCAGGTGTCGTTTTTCTGGTAATGGGCCAGGTCCAGCTTGCCGGTGTAGGCAAAGAACTGGTGGCCGAAACCACCGCCCGGGCCACGTCCGACCACGCCGATCACGTGGGGGCCATGGGGCAGGGAGACTTCCACGAGGATGTAGCTGGTGTCGGTGGCGAAGTAGAAGCGCCGCGATTGTTCCAGGGTGTACTTGCCGAAGCTCATGTCCGACATGCGCGCCAGGATCGGGAACTGCAGGGCGTTGATCGACGCGGATTTACCCAGGTTGTTCGCGCCATACACCGACAGCGGCTCTTCCAGCGGGAACAAACCCAGGCTGTAGCCGGCGGTATTCAATAGGGCGAAGCGGCGGATGCCGTAGCGTTCCTTGCTCATGCGTCGGTCTCCTGTTCTTCGGCAATGGCGCGGGCCAGGGCGTCTTCTTCGCTTTCGTCGGCAAAGTCACTCAAGTCCAGCGGGTCGTCGGTCTTCAGCAGTTTTTCATCGCTGTCTTCGTCGATGATCACCGGCGTCGGCAATGGCAGCACGCTGTGGATGCTGGCCGCGAGGTCGCGGTCCTGCTGTACCGACAGGCACACATCGAGGAAGCGGTGCATCGGCGGCAGGAAGCGATAGATGCCGTTGTCTTCGCTGGCGAAACCCAGTTGGGTCATGCGCCGCATGATTTTTTCTTCGAGTTCTTCCTGGGTTTGCACTTCGGCCTGGATAAACAGGTCGCGGTATTTTTCCAGCAGCGATGGCAGTTCATCGCGGCCGAGGCTGCCGCCGTCGAGCACGGCAATCGGGTCGCGGCCCTGGTCGGCCAGGTGCTCGACGATGATGAAGGTGAACAGTGCCAGGCGCTGCGCGGTCTTGTTCACCTGCGCGCTGGCGATGGCCGAATCCGGCACGAAATAGTAGAAACCCCGCGTATCGCACACCAGCTCAAAGCCCAGGGCCTTGAACAAGGTGCGGTACTGGTCCTGGAAGTTCGACAGTTGCGCGTACAGTTCCGGGTCGCGGCGGCTGACGTGGTAACCCTTGAACAGCTCGCGAAAGATCGGCGCCAGCTGGGACAGTTCGGATAGATCAAGATGCATAAGGAGTACTCGCAGAATGCTCGGCGGCGTCGGTGCCGGCCGGGAGCAGGGCGAATGAGCGCAGGCTGACCTGGTGCTCGTGTGTGTGGTAATCGCGGCGTTCCAGGCGCTCGCGCTTGAAGCGTTTTTCCCGGGACAGGCGCGAGAACCAGTACAGCAATTCGTCGGTGGCGCCGTCCGGTTCCTGTTCCAGCAGCCAGGTCATCAGGTCCGGCATCGGCAGCGCGTCTTCGCAGCGTTCGAGCATTTCCTTGACCGTGCGCGGTGCGCGCTGGACGTCGCCTTTATGGGATTTGTGCGCCTTGGGGAAACGCGCCGGTTTCGGCTCGAAGTTCGCCAGGGCATACACATAGGCCTCGACCTGGCTCGCACTGCCGAGAAAGGTGCTTTGCGGCCGAGTGAACATCGGCATCGCGGCCTGTGGCACTGCGTCCAGGCCTTTACGGCGAATGGCCGACAGTGCCAGCGCCGCGCCACGGGTCACGGCGTTGTGCCGGCGCGCTTCTTCGCGCAGCGGCAACAGCAATTCGCGGGCGTGACGCAGGGTCAACTGGGCGCTGGTCTGCATTTCGAGGATGCGCGCATGGGTGCGCAGCAGCATGTCGTCGTCGACCAGGTGGCCGAGGCGCTGCTGTTCGGTGAGCAGGCGCAGCAGCACGTTCTCGACCTTGCGCACGCCTTGTTCGAAGGCACCGTCGGCGTTCACCAACTGGATCATCGGTTCGACGTATTCGTCCCAGGTCGCCAGCACCTCGGCGTAACGCTGGCGCAACGGGATCTGGCGGTCGCTGGTCTTGGCGCGGTCGGCCACGGCGGCGAGGGCCTGTTCGTCGTTGGCGAGTTTTTTCAGTACATCGCGCACGCGCATGTCCAGCAGGCGCAGTTGCCGGGCCAGGTCGTGGCCGTCACGGATGTCGAAGGCGTCCTGGATATAACCGGCCAGGCGCTCGAGGTGGCGCAGGTAGGCTTCGATTTCCAGGCACAGGCCAAGCCGGTGCTCCTTGCGAAGATAGGCGAGGAAGTCATGGATCTGCGCATTGAGCTCGAAACGGTTCGGGCTCTTGGCGACAGGCACCAGGATATCCAGGCGAATCCACACGTCCAGCAGGCTGGTGATGTCCTGGGGCGTGCTGTCCAGTTGTTGGGCGGCCAGTTGCGCGCGCAGTTCGCCTAGGCTCAGGGTGCCTTGGTCGAAGTGTTCGCACAGTGGCTCAAGTAAGGCCCAGTGTTCGGCGAGGGCGCGCAGGACGCGCTTGGGTTCGATCATGGGAATGGCCGGCTGGTTGGCGATTAAAAGTCGCGATTGTACTGCATCGGGCCCGGGATTTATCCACAGCCGGTCAGTGCGCAGTGGGCGATTGTTACCGAACAGCGGTAGAATCCCCGCTCTTTACTTATCCACAAGTGGCCGAGCTGTGCTTACCGAGTCCCGACGTCGCGCTTACTTGACCGCCATGCAGGTGGTCAACTGGCTGCCCCGCACCGAACTGCCGTTTGCCGCGCCGTCGCGGCCCGAGTTGCTGCAGGCATTCGAGCCCGATGAGGCGTTCGAGACATCGGGCGAAGAGGCCGCCGCACCCGTGGCGGTGGTCAAGCCCGCGCCGCCGGCGCGGCCGGTGGTGGAACGCGCCAAGGTCGAGGTGCCACGCCCTTCGCCGATGGCCAAGCCGGCGGTGGCCGAAGAGGCTGCCCCGGTGGTCAAGGCGCCTGTCGTCCCGCCTCCACGGTTTGCCCTGCAACTGCTGCGGGCCGGGCGTTGCCTGTTGCTGGTGGAATTGCCCACCGGCGAACGCTTCCAGACCCGCGACCCGGCCTACATGCTGCTCAAGGACATGCTGCGCGCCGCCGGCCTGCCCGACAGCCCGCAAATCGTCGGCGACCCGGTGCGCTGGCCGCTGCTGGTGCGCGGCACCATGGACCAGGGCCCGGACGCGGCGCGGGATTTTGTGCAAGGCTTTGTGTCGGCGCGCCTGGAAGACGAACCCTGCGTGTGCCTGTGGCTGATCGGCCTGCCCGCCGTGCGCTTTGCCGGCGAAGCCAATGCCGAGGCCTGGTACCGCGAGCTGCAGGTCGAAGGCCTGGGTTCGGTGTGGGCCCTGCCGGGCCTGGAATTATTAATGGAAGAGCCACAGCGTAAGGCTGATGTCTGGCAAGCCATGCGCCGGCTGATGGCGCGCTGGAAAACAATTGATGAGTGAGGCTTTATCCTTCCGCCCGATGATCGAGGCCGACCTCGACGCGGTGCTGAAAATCGAATACGCGGCGTACAGTCACCCCTGGACCCGTGGGATTTTTCTCGACGGGCTGGGCAAGTACCAGATCTGGCTGATGTTCGAAGGCGAGCAGCAAGTCGGCCACGGCGTGGTGCAGATCATCCTCGACGAGGCGCATTTGCTGAACATCACCGTGAAGCCGGAAAACCAGGGCCGCGGTTTGGGCCTGGCGCTGCTGGAGCATCTGATGTCCCGGGCCTATGCGGCCAGCGCCCGCGAGTGTTTCCTCGAAGTGCGCGATAGCAATGCCGGCGCGTTCCGTCTGTATGAGCGCTACGGTTTCAATGAAATCGGCCGTCGGCGCGATTACTACCCTGCGGTCGGCGGGCGCGAAGATGCGGTTGTCATGGCCTGCACGCTCGTCGATTAAACACGCCAACCCCTGTGGGAGGGAGCAAGCCCCTTCCCACAGTTGGATCTACGGTAGGTCAGCGATTGCCGTCTACAGGGTCGAGGTCAGCCAATTCGGCCTCATCCCACCCGTTGCCGCCGCCAATCTCGTCTTCATCGACGATGCTCAGTTCCCAATCGGCCTGTTCGCCTTCACCGGCTTCCTGGGCATCGCGCGCGCCGTCTTCACGGATCAGTGTCTCCGGGCTCATGTCTTCTTCGCTCGACTCTTGATCGGCCGTCGAAGCGCCGGTCATCCCAGCCTCGCGCACCCGATGCTTTCGCTCGCGAGGGGCGATTTCGTTGCCGATCTGCGCCGATGGCTCCTCTTTGTTGAAATCCAGTTCGCGCATGGAGCCCATGCGGTCCTCATTGTCGTCAATCGGTTCCGGCTGTGTAGCGCCGTACGGACGTCGTGATTCAGTCATGGCCAATCCTCATACTGTGGGGCTTATAGTGTGTGGACACGCACTGCGGCCTAAAGATTCAAGCTATTCGTCGCCTCGCGTGACCCGGACGGGCGGTCGTCTGTCAAAGCTGGGCATCATTCCTGAGGCTTTCCCTGATGAACGAACTACAAGACCTGCTTGATAACAACGAACGCTGGGCGGATGCGATCAAACAGGAAGATCCCGAATTCTTCGCCAAGCTCGCCCGCCAGCAGACTCCGGAATACCTGTGGATCGGCTGCTCCGACGCCCGCGTACCGGCCAACGAGATCGTCGGCATGCTGCCAGGCGATCTGTTCGTACACCGCAACGTGGCCAACGTGGTGCTGCACACTGACCTCAATTGCCTGTCGGTGATCCAGTACGCCGTCGACGTGCTCAAGGTCAAACACATCCTCGTCACCGGCCACTATGGCTGCGGCGGCGTGCGCGCTTCGATGCAGGACCGGCAGTTCGGGCTGATCGACGGCTGGTTGCGCACCATCCGTGACCTCTACTACGAAAACCGCGACCTGCTGGCCCAGTTGCCGACCGAGGAAGAGCGCGTCGATCGCCTGTGTGAGTTGAACGTGATTCAGCAGGTGGCCAACGTCGGCCACACCAGTATCGTGCAGAACGCCTGGCATCGCGGGCAGAGCCTGTCGGTCCATGGCTGCATCTATGGCATCAAGGATGGTCGCTGGAAGAGCCTGAACACCACCATCAGTGGCTTCGAGCAGTTGCCGCCGCAGTATCGCCTGCGTCCGTTGGGCGAAGCCTAACGGCACTCGGGGCTGCGCTGCTGTTCGAGGAAGCGCAGCCCCTCGGCATTGATCTGTTCCTTGCGGCCTTTGATCCAGCCGCGACATTCGGGCGCGCCGCAGTGGCAGGCAAATTGGCGGGGCAAGATGTCGTCGGTGTCGGCGAAATCGAGGGTCAGCCAGCTCCCTGCGGTAATCGCCTCCAGGGTCCAGACTTCCAGGTAATGGATGTCGAAATACACATTCGGGCTGCATGAATGGCGCAGCAGGCCGCAGAACCAGCGGTCGTACAGATGAATGCGCGACGAAATCTGGAAGGTGTACTGGCGCCGCTCGCCCAGGGCGTAGCCTGAAACCTTGGCAATGCACGTTCGGCTGTCAAACGCGACGCGGGCTTTGATTCCCGTCGGCGTGCCGTTGCGGTTGCGCACCACTTGAAACTGGCGGGGCGAGGGGTAGCCGCGCTCTAACAGCGATGTCGCAAAGGGATAGAGGCAGTCATTGGCAGCGGTTTTAGCCTTGTCCATGGCATGAGTTTTCATAACTCTCCTTGGTTGGGCTGCATCGACTTGCGGGTGGTGTCTGACTACCAGTCTTGCAGCGGATGGCCCGCCTCAAGACTGGCTGAAGATTGAACCGATTTCTACTGTCAGAGTTGACAGTAGAAATCGGTTTTTTTTTGTGCGCGCTACAGCACCGGCGGGGTGGTCGTCGGCGTTGGGACGGGGGTTTTCAGGGCTTTGACCTGAGCCTTGATCGCGGGCGTGGCGCATTTGGCATTCGCCTGTTCCGGGGTCAGGCCGCGCACCGAGGTGAAGAACAATTCGCAGGTCTGCTCTTTGCGTGTGACCTGCCAGGTGTTCATACAGGCCTTGAGCAGTACATTCGGATCGCTCGCCGGCTTCTGGCCCATCCCGGCCTGCCAGCAGGCGGCGCTCAAGTCCTGGCCCATCACTTTCAGGCCGGCTTCGTCGGCTTTCTGTTCGTCGCCGTCATAGCTATCGGGGCTGGCCGCGTACCAGATGTAGCTTGGATGGTTGGCACCCAGGACCGACACGGTTTTACCCGCTTGCGGGCTGATTTGTGCCAGGCCCAGCACCGCTACGGGTTGCCCGTATTGTTGTTTGATCCAGTTGCGCACCGGTGCGCCGAACGCAACCATCGGCAACGAACCGTTGGCGTGCAGGCTCAGCTCCGTGACCATGCGCGTCTGGTAGTCGGTGAAGTAGCTGTAGACGTTCTCCAAGTCCTTGCCGGCATTGGACGGCGCGGCGATCGGGGCGATATCGATGATGGTCTGAAAGGCTGGGGTTTCAGTGGCTGGCACACCGTTGTCGGTGAGCAGGCTGGCCCAGCGATCAGTGGTGGCCGATTCCAGGTAATCCTGGGCCTGGGTCAGCGAATAATCCGGCGGGAAGTGCAGCAGTTCGATGCTTTTGCGGTTTTCGAGGGCCATGCCCAGCGGCAGGAACAGGTACCAGTTGTACGCCCATTTGCCGTCGCCATTGAGCTTGCTGGCGCCCTGGTAGGCCAGGTCGGCGGTATTGAGCAGCGTCGTCAGTGGCGTGCCGTAGCTGTCCGGCACGCCGCTGAACGTCGCTGCGACCTGGCCATCATGGACCTTGACGCTGACCTTGGCCCGGCTGTAGCCATCGCGTTGCAGGCTCTGGTTCAGGTAATGCTCGACGGTCTGCTCCAGCGTCCATGGCCGAAAGCAGATCACGTTGCAGTTGTTGGGGTAAGCGAACAGCTGGGTCACCCGTTGCGTGCTACCCAGTGGTACGTCGATGTCGGCGTGTACGACCGCACTGGCCATCAGTGCGGCCAGGGTGAAGGACAGCCTGGTCGGTTTAAACATAGTGGTTCCCTTGTCAACGAAAGCCCGTCTGTGCGGGGTGAAAGCCCACCCCCACACAGTAGCGGCTGACCAGGAAAACCGCGTACTCAATTGCCCCACATGTCGCTATTGGATAAGCGTCCTATACGTTGAATTGCAAGGTGTTGCTCAAATCCCCCATGGGCTTCTGGCCACGGGCGATCATTGCGTCGTCGCGCTGCTTGAGACCGTCCAGTGTCTCGAGTTGGAAGACCCGGGTGATCAGGCGCAGGATCGACGCCGTGTCGTACACCGTATGGTCCACCATGCCTTTGCGCGCGAACGGCGATACCACGATCGCCGGCACCCGCGTGCCAGGGCCCCAGCGGTCGCCCTTGGGCGGCGCCACGTGGTCCCACCAGCCGCCGTTTTCATCGACGGTCACCACTACCACCATGTTTTTCCACTGCGGGCTTTCCTGCAGCACCTTCAGGGCGCGGGTGATATGGCGATCGCCGGAAGCTACGTCGGCATAACCCGCGTGCATGTTCAGGTTGCCCTGGGGTTTGTAGAAGGTCACGGCCGGCAACTTGCCCGCCTGGGCGTCGGCGAAAAACTTGTTGGTGCCGGCCTCTTCGCCCAGGCCGCCATCGCGCAGGCGCTTGTCGCGCTCGGTACGGTTTTCGGGACCCTGCTGCTTGAAGTAGTTGAAGGGCTGATGGTGGTACTGGAAGTTGGGGATCTTGGGAATGCCGTCCGAATCCTTGAACTGCTCCAGCGTTGCCTGCCACGCGCCGGCATACCAGGCCCAATCGATGTTCTTTTTCGACAGCTTGTCGCCGATATGCTCGTGGGTTTGCGGCATCAGGACGTTGGGCAGGTCGGGCTTGGAATAATCCGGGTTTTCCGGGTCGCGAATCCAGGTCGGCCAGTAGGGCGGGGCCAGGGTATTCACGGCGTAGCCGTCCGGGGTCAATGCACTGGGGCCGAACTGCGGCGGGCCGGTCATGGCGCTGGCGGGGGACTTGTCCAACGGCTTGAGGCGCGTGTCGGTGGGGTCATCGCTCTGCAGCGTGGCGATCTGCGCCTTGGCCACCGACTGCGCGGCATTCGGATAGAACGGCGCGGTGGCGCTGATCAGGTATTGATGGTTGAGGAATGAACCGCCAAACGCGCCCTGGAAGAAGTTATCGCAGAGCACAAACTCCTTGGCCACGTCCCACAGGCGCAGGGAATAACGGCTCTGGGCGTAATGCCCCATCACCAGGCCGCCGGAGTCCGCCCAGGCGACGAAACCGTCGTTCTTGCCGCCGTTGATCTGCATCTGGTTCTGGTAGAACACGTGCCACAAGTCGCGAGTGACCAGGCTCAGGGGCAGGTCTTCGGCGTTCGGACCCTTGAGGGCGAACGGCGCGTTGGGCAGGTTTTCCTGGAATTGCACGGCGTTGGGGTAGGTCACCCCATCCACGCTTTGCGCGCCGACCTGCAACACGCCACCCCAGACCGGAGGCAGGCTGGTCAATACGCTGCCGTCGCGGTCGCGCTGTTGACAGTCAGCGGCGGATAGCGCCGACAGTGGCTTCTCCACGCCAGGGAAATCGGCAAACAGGTTGTTGAAACTGCGGTTCTCGGCATAGATCACCACCACGGTCTTCACCTGGTCGCGCAAGGCCTTGTCCAGTTCCTGCGGGGTGAGCGGCCGTGCCACCGGCTTGCCCGGCGCGTCACGGGTATCGCCACAGGCGCCCAAGGTCGCGCCCACCCCCAGCACCGCCGCGCCCCCGAGGAAACGCCGCCGGCTGGTATCGACCGGCGGTGGGGTGACGGAATCGGCGGAAGGGCGGTCTTCGTGCTCGTCGCTCATGCGGGGCGTTCCTGGGGAAATATTGCAAGATATTTCGCAGGACGGTAGCAATGCAATATGACGGAACGAAGACAGGCTTTTTCAGCCGATCACAACAGCCGCAGGGCCAATTGGCTGCCGGCGCGCAAATACTCCACCTGCGCCGTCACGGCATCCTTGACGATGGCTTCGCCCGTGTCGGTCAGCCTGGCTTTCTTTGCGTCGATGACACTGGTCTGCAGCAACTGCATGGCCACATCCATGGCTTTCTGGAACGCGGTCACGTTGTTGTGCTGGCCAAACTCCTGGATGACCGCATTCATGCGGCGATCGGCATCATCACGCAGGGCCTTGTACTCCCCGAAGGAGACGGTGTCGTCCTGGTAAATATCATTGAGCAGCTCTTCCAGTGATTTGGATAAAGGGGTCATCGGATTTTCCTTGGTGGGTGAGGAGTCATCCGGGTCAGGTTAATCAAAGACGCTGGTGGACGGAGTCAGGGCTTGGCCTCGTTTTGAGTGGGACAAGCCCACGGGTTTTATCGGAAAAGCGGCTTTCAGCTCGTCGCTTCCATCCACACGTTAAGGCATCACCGGCGGCAAATACTTCAACGTCGTCCCCAACGCCCACAGCAGGAACAACACCAGCGGCGTGTGCACCAGCAACTGCACGAACGAAAACCCGATCAAGTCCCGCGCCTTCAACCCCAGCACCCCCAGCAGCGGCAGCATATAGAACGGATTGATCAGGTTCGGCAGCGCCTCGGCGGCGTTGTAGATCTGCACGGCCCAGCCCAGGTGGTATTGCAGGTCATTGGCCACTTGCATCACGTAGGGCGCTTCGATGATCCACTTGCCGCCGCCCGACGGGATGAAGAAGCCCAGTACCGCCGAGTACACGCCCATCAGCAGCGCGTAGGTGTCGTGGGAGGCGATGGAGGTGAAGAAGGTCGAGATGTGGTGCGCCAGGGTCTGGCTGTCGCCGCCCTTGACCACGGTCATCAGCGCGGCGATCGAGCCGTACAGCGGGAACTGGATCAGCACGCCGGTGGTGGTCGGCACGGCGCGGGCCACGGCGTCGAGGAAGCTGCGCGGGCGCCAGTGCAGCAGGGCACCGACCATGATGAACAGGAAGTTGTAAGTGTTCAGCCCCGAGATCGCGCTGATCGCCGGCTTGGTCGAGAACTCGTGGAACAGCCAGCCGGCCGCCAGCAACGCCAGCAGGATGGTCAGCAGCGGGCTGTGTTCCAGCCATTCGCCCGGACGGCTCGGTGCTTGCGGCTTGGGCAGGTTGAACGCGGGGTCGACGCCGCAGGCCTGGGCATCCCGGGCGCTGTTCGGGCCGGGGGCGGTGGCGTAGGCGATGATCAGCGACACCACGATCAGCGCCAGCAACAGCACGCCCGATTGCCACAGGAAGATGGTCTCGGTGAACGGGATCATCCCGGTGATCGACAGGATCGACGGCGGCAGGCTGGCCGGGTTGGCCTGCAACTGCGCGGCCGACGACGACAGCCCCAGCGCCCACACCGCGCCGAGGCCCAGGTAGGCCGCAGCGCCGGCAGCGCGGTAGTCCATGCGCAAGTCGGTACGCCGCGCCAGCGCGCGCACCAGCAACCCGCCGAACACCAGGGACAGGCCCCAGTTGAGCAACGAGGCCACCATGGAAATCAACGCCATCCAGGCCACGGCCGAGCGGCCGTTCTTCGGGATGCGCGCCAGGCGGTCGATCAGCTTCACCGCCGGTGGCGAGCTGGCGACTACGTAACCGCCGATCACCACAAAGGCCATCTGCATAGTGAACGGGATCAGGCTCCAGAACCCATCGCCAAAGGCCTTGGCGGCTTCGCCCGGTGCGGCGCCCACGCCCAGGGTCGCCACGGCGACGACGATCACGGCCAGGGCGGCGAACACCCAGGAGTCGGGGAACCAGCGCTCGGCAAAGTTGGAGCAACGCAGGGCAAATCGGGCATAGCGGCTTTCTTCGATAGCATCGGCCACGAGTCATACCTCTTGTATTTATTATGGAGTTGGCAATTTTCCGGCATGTTCCGCTACGGCCATTGATATGGGAATGCAGTTATCTTCATCGATCCATGAGGAAAACAAATATATCTGCCGCGATTGCCATCATCTGGCTCAGCTCATAACCTGCACGCCATTTTGTTTGTCTGCCGAGCCTCAACATGACTGCCACCTCGCTTGCACAGGCACAGCGCTTTTCCCGCTCCGATTACAAAACCCTGGGCCTGGCCGCCCTGGGCGGCGCCCTGGAAATCTACGACTTCATTATTTTCGTATTCTTCGCGCTGACCCTCAGCCAGCTGTTCTTCCCCCCGGAAATGCCCGAGTGGCTGCGCCTGCTGCAAAGCTTCGGGATCTTCGTCACCGGCTACCTGGCGCGGCCGCTGGGCGGCATCCTGATGGCGCATTTTGCCGATCATCTGGGACGCAAACGCGTGTTCAGCCTGAGCATCCTGATGATGGCCTTGCCTTGCCTGCTGATCGGGATCATGCCGACCTACGCACAAATCGGCTATTTCGCACCGCTGATCCTGCTGGTGCTGCGTGTGTTGCAAGGCGCGGCAGTGGGTGGCGAAGTACCCAGCGCCTGGACCTTCGTCGCCGAACACGCACCGCCCAACCACCGGGGTTATGCCCTGGGTTTCCTGCAGGCCGGCCTGACCTTCGGCTACCTGCTCGGCGCCCTCACCGCCACGCTGCTGGCGCAGGTGTTCACCCCCACTGAAATCCTCGACTACGCCTGGCGTTTTCCCTTCTTGCTCGGCGGTGTGTTCGGCGTCATCGGGGTGTGGCTGCGCCGCTGGCTCAGTGAAACCCCGGTATTCCTGGAGATGCAGGCCCGTCGCCAGGCCGCCGCCGAACTGCCTTTGCGCACCGTGCTGCGCGACCATCGCGCCGTGCTGCTGCCGGCGATGATCCTCACCTGCGTGCTCACCTCGGCGGTGGTGGTCCTTGTCGTCATCACCCCGACCATGATGCAGAAAACCTTCGGCATGAGCCCCAGCCACACCTTTGCCTTGAGCGCCCTGGGCATCGTCTTCCTGAACATCGGCTGCGTCCTCGCCGGCCTGCTGGTGGACCGCATCGGCGCCTGGCGCGCGGTGCTGGTCTACAGCCTGTTGCTGCCGGTGGGCATTGCAATCCTGTATGCCAGCCTGATCAACGGCGGCCTCTGGCTGGGCGCCGCCTACGCGGTGGCGGGCTTGAGTTGCGGCGTAGTGGGCGCGGTGCCGTCGGTGATGGTCGGCCTGTTTCCGGCGCCGGTGCGAGTGTCGGGGATTTCGTTCACCTACAACATCGCCTATGCGCTGTGGGCGAGTACCACACCGCTGATGCTGATCGCGCTGATGCCGACCCGCCCCTGGATTTGCGTGGGCTATTGCGTGGTGATGGGCGCGGTGGGGGTGGGGAGTGCTATTGTCTTTAGTCGTCGCGCCCAGATTGTTCACGACTGATACATGTGTGAAGCGATATTTTATGCGGAATCTTATAGCCCAGACTTGGGCTATAAGATGTGTTTTTAGACTCTATATTCGTCAGCCTGGATAGGGCGTTAGCTCTAGTGGTGGATGCACGAGCTAAATCGCTGCCCAGACAGGTGTTGTTTCAGCTTGGAAAAATTCAATATCCATTCCGAAAAGTTGGTTTCGTGCCCTCATCATGGTTGCTCGGTTTTCTTTGCTGTCCATATCTCCGTAAATGCTAATGAATATTTTAGTGATGTGACTTTTTTTAATTTCTTCAAAGATGTGGCTGTCATTGTCTGCAATGGAGTGGCCATATATGAATAGCGTGCCCGTCAGGGCTCTGAGCTGCCGTAGGCAGTAATTTAGATATGGATTGTGTTCTATCCTTGCTCGTTTCTTTTCGTGAGTGGGTTCAGCTACAAATAGAGGGAACTTTCCCTGCTCTAAATTTTGTCTTACCTGATCAATTATCGGTACGCCATCTTCTGTGCACTTGTGTTTTCTTATGCCAGAAACAGTATCGTAAATGTGAAGGCCTCCATGTAGGAAATGCACCTCTTGGTCGGTGCCGTACCCTTGCCAGTGCGTAGGGAAGCCTCTAAAGCCATCGTCAGTAGAGTAGTTTTCCGGAGGCAAGTCATTTTTGTTTTTTGACCAATAAAGTAGGAGGTCGTAGTTCAAGGTGAATATTTGATTGAATCGAGATAGTAGCTTTCTGACACTTGTGTATTGATCGTTGGTGACGTTGCTTGGTAGCTTGGGGTGGGTGTTGGATATCGCACTGATAAGTGCGGATTTTAGTATTTCTTGGTCTTGTTTTACCGTTTCTATAAGTTGCGGGTCTGCGCCGTAAATCTCAAGTACAAGTTGTGTGGATACTAGCCGCTTCATGACTTTTTCAAAGTCATAGGTTTTAAGTTTTTTGAACAGTTCTTGAATTTGAGGCGCGCGATCTCCAAAGTTTGCAGCTTGGAGCAAATACTTATAGTTGAATATGTTGTGATCCCAAGCTTGAGAGAAACCATTGGCAAGCAGGATAGAGGTCATTTGGTAAGGGGGAACTGATTGTATAGCTTCGCTGTAGGTAATCACTGCCACGCTCCGTGCGATTATTGTTAAAGATAAATTGTTGCTTGGTGTCTATATGCCATTATTGGCTTTTCAAAGCAAGGGCGTTCATAGCTTGCAGGTCTTGAAAGTCGTTTTATTGGATGTAAGTGCGAGAGCGATTTCAGTGAAAGAGTTACCTCGAAGATACCCATCCTTGAGCCTTGCTAACGGATTTGTAATGTTCCCCCCACCGCCCTGATAAGTAGCGAAAGTTACAGTGCCCCGGCTTGGATTTATCCGCCATTTCATGGGCCTGGAACTCTCGTTATGCCAACTCGTGCAAGAACATTACTGTGGTCGGTCGTCGTGTTGCTGGCGACGGCGCAAGGGGTCGGCGCCCAGACCCTGACACTCGACTCAGCCCTGCAAACCGCCTTTGCCAACAACCCCGACCTGGCCGCGGCGCAGTGGGAAATCGACATCGCCGAAGGCGGTCGCCAGCAGGCCGGTCTGATCCCCAATCCGGTCGCGTCCTGGGATGCCGAGGACACGCGCCGCGACACCCGCACCACCACGATCAAACTCAGCCAGACCCTCGAACTGGGCGGCAAGCGTGGGGCGCGTATCGACCTGGCCACGCGTGCTCAGGACGCCGCCGCACTCACCTTGGAACAGCGGCGCAACACGCTGCGCGTCGAGGTGATCGACAGTTACTACGGCGCCCTTCGCGCCCAGGAACGCCTCGACCTGGCGCAACGCTCGCTGGCGCTGGCCGAACGCGGCCTGGTGGTCGCCAACGGGCGCGTCACCGCCGGTAAATCCTCGCCGGTGGAAGCCACCCGGGCCCAGGTGCAATTGTCTGAGATCCGCCTCGAACTCAACCGTGCGCAAATGGGCCTGACCGATGCCTATCGCCGTCTCGCCGCCAGCACCGGCAACGCCGCCGCCGACTTCGAGTCCGTCGCCACGCCGAGCCGGGCTACACCCGCCTTGCCAGCAGCCGCGCAATTGTTGGCGCGGGTCGAACAGACCACCGAACTGCGCCTGGCCGAACTGCAGATCCTGCAGAGCGAAGCCAGCATCGGCGTGGAAAAAGCCCAGCGCATTCCCGACCTCGACGTGTCCATCGGCAGCCAGTACGACGCCGGCGTGCGCGAGCGGGTGAATGTGGTGGGTGTGTCGATGCCGATTCCGTTGTTCAACCGCAACCAGGGCAATGTGCTTGCCGCCAGCCGTCGTGCCGACCAGGCCCGCGACCTGCGCAACGCCATCGAACTGCGCCTGCGTACCGAAACCCGCCAGGCCCTGGACCTGTGGCAGACCGCCAATACCGAAGTGCGCACGTTCAACCAGCAGATCCTGCCCGCCGCCCAAAGCGCGGTGGACGCCGCGACCCGGGGTTTCGAGATGGGCAAGTTCAACTTCCTCGACGTGCTCGACGCCCAGCGCACCTTGATCGCGGCGCGCACCCAGTACCTCGCGGCGACCGCCCAGGCCACCGACGCCTGGGTGCGCATCGAACGGATTTACGGCGACCTCGCCCGGTTTTGATTTTTTTGGAGTCCCTTATGAACAAACGACACGGCGTGGCGTTGGCCATCGCCTTGAGCCTGATGCTGTCCGGCGTGGCCGGCGCCGAGGAAGAAGAGGGCGCGCTTGAACTCACCGAACAGCAAATTCAAGCCGCCGGGATTCAACTGGCCCTGGCCCAACCGCGGCCGATCAGCACACTGCTGACGCTGCCGGGCGAAGTGCGTTTCGACGAGGACCGCACCTCGCATATCGTCCCGCGTGCCGCGGGTGTGGTGGAGTCGGTGACGGTCAATCTCGGGCAGTCGGTGAAGAAGGGCGAGCTGCTTGCCGTGATCGCCAGCCAGCAGATTTCCGATCAGCGCAGTGAGTTGGCGGCCAGTGAACGGCGGGTCGAACTGGCGCGCACTACCTTCCAGCGCGAGCGCCAGTTGTGGCAGGACAACATCTCCGCCGAGCAGGATTACCTGCTGGCGCGCCAGGCCCTGCAAGAAGCCGAAATCGCCCTGAACAACGCGCGCCAAAAGATGACCGCCCTCAGCGGCAGCGCGGTACTGGTCGGCGGCAATCGCTATGAATTGCGCGCGCCGTTCGCCGGTCGGGTGGTGGAAAAACACCTGGGCGTCGGCGAGGTGGTCAGCGAGACCAGCAACGCCTTCACCCTCTCGGACCTGTCCCACGTGTGGGTAACGTTTGGCGTGTTTCCCAAGGACTTGACCAAAGTGCGCGTGGGCAAACCGGTGAAAGTCAGTTCCACCGAAATGGGCACCGAAGTGCTCGGCACCGTGGCCTATGTGGGCAACCTGCTGGGCGAGCAGACGCGCACCGCCACTGTGCGCGTGACCGTGGCCAACCCCGATGACGCCTGGCGCCCGGGGTTGTTTGTCGCCGTGCAGATCGCCACCGACACCTACCAGGCCAACGTCACCGTGCCGCAAGCCGCGATTCAGACCGTCGAGGACAAACCCTCGGTGTTCGTGCGCACCCCGGACGGTTTCGTCACCCGCCACCTTGAACTGGGCGCGAGTGAAAACGGCTACGTCGAAGTGCGCCAGGGCCTCGACGCCGGGGCCCAGGTGGCCACGGTCGGCAGCTTTATCCTCAAGTCCGAACTGGGCAAGGGCTCGGCCGAGCACGCCCATTGATCCAGCGAGTGATTACCCATGTTTGAGCGCCTTATCCAATTCGCCATCGAGCAGCGCATCATCGTGCTGCTGGCGGTGCTGTTGATGGCCGGTGTCGGCATCGCCAGCTACCAGAAACTGCCCATCGACGCGGTGCCCGACATCACCAACGTGCAGGTGCAGATCAACTCGGCGGCGCCCGGTTTTTCGCCGCTGGAAACCGAGCAGCGCATCACCTTTCCCATCGAAACCGCCATGGCCGGGTTGCCGGGTTTGCAGCAGACCCGTTCGCTGTCGCGCTCCGGCTTGTCCCAGGTGACGGTGATCTTCAAGGACGGCACCGACCTGTTCTTCGCCCGCCAGTTGGTCAACGAGCGCCTGCAAGTGGCGCGCGAGCAATTGCCCGTGGGCATCGAAACCGCGATGGGGCCGATTTCCACCGGGCTCGGGGAAATTTTCCTATGGACAGTGGAAGCCGAAGAGGGCGCGCGCAAGGACGACGGCACGCCCTATACGCCGACCGACCTGCGCGTGATCCAGGACTGGATCATCAAGCCGCAACTGCGCAACGTGCCCGGCGTGGCCGAGATCAACACCATCGGCGGCTTCGCCAAGGAATACCAGATCGCCCCCGACCCCAAGCGCCTGGCGGCCTACAACCTGACCCTGAGTGATCTGGTCACGGCCCTCGAACGCAACAATGCCAACGTCGGCGCCGGGTACATCGAGCGCAGCGGCGAACAGTTGCTGATCCGCGCGCCGGGGCAAGTGGCGTCGATCGAGGATATTGCCAACATCGTGATTACCTCCGCCGATGGCACGCCGATTCGCGTGCGCAATGTGGCCCAGGTCGAGATCGGCCGTGAGCTGCGCAGCGGTGCCGCCACCGAAAACGGCCGTGAAGTGGTGCTGGGCACGGTGTTCATGCTGATCGGCGAAAACAGCCGCAGCGTGTCCCAGGCCGTGGCGTCGCGTCTTGAGCAGATCAACCGTTCGCTGCCCGCAGGCGTGGTGGCCGTGACCGTCTATGACCGCACCGATCTGGTCGAAAAAGCCATCGCCACGGTAAAGAAAAACCTCTTTGAAGGCGCGCTGCTGGTGGTCGCGGTGCTGTTCCTGTTCCTGGGTAATATCCGTGCGGCGTTGATCACCGCGATGGTGATTCCCCTGGCGATGTTGTTCACCTTTACCGGCATGTTCACCAACAAAGTCAGCGCCAACCTGATGAGCCTCGGCGCGCTGGACTTCGGCATCATCGTCGATGGTGCGGTGGTGATCGTCGAGAACGCCATCCGCCGCCTGGCCCATGCGCAACAGCGTCACGGTCGCTTGCTGACCCGCAGCGAACGCCTGCACGAAGTGTTCGCCGCCGCCAAGGAGGCGCGGCGCGCGCTGATCTTCGGGCAACTGATCATCATGGTGGTGTACCTGCCGATCTTCGCCCTCACTGGCGTGGCCGGGAAGATGTTCCACCCCATGGCCTTCACCGTGGTGATCGCCTTGCTCGGTGCGATGATTTTGTCGGTGACCTTCGTGCCGGCCGCGATTGCACTGTTCGTCACCGGCAAGGTCAAGGAAGAAGACAACCTGGTGATGCGCAGCGCGCGCCGGGCCTATGCGCCGGTGCTCGATTGGGTCATGGCGCGGCGCCCGCTGGTGTTCGGCCTGGCGCTGCTGACCATCGTCGCCTCGGGCCTGGTGGCCAGCCGCATGGGCAGTGAATTCATCCCCAGCCTCAGCGAAGGCGACTTTGCCCAGCAGGCCTTGCGCGTGCCGGGTACCAGCCTGACGCAATCGGTGCAGATGCAGCAGCAACTGGAAAAAACCTTGATGGCCCAGGTGCCGGAAATCCAGCGGGTGTTTGCGCGCACCGGGACCGCGGAGATCGCCTCCGACCCGATGCCGCCGAATATTTCCGACAGCTACGTGATGCTCAAACCCAAGGACCAGTGGCCCGATCCGAACAAATCCCGCGAAACCCTGATCGCCGATATCCAGCGCGCCAGTGCGATCGTGCCGGGCAGTGCGTATGAACTTTCGCAACCGATTCAACTGCGTTTCAACGAGCTGATTTCCGGCGTGCGCAGCGATGTGGCGGTGAAAGTGTTCGGCGATGACATGGCCGTGCTCAATCGCACCGCCGGGGAAATCGCCGAAACCCTGCAAAAGCTTGATGGCGCTTCCGAGGTGAAGGTGGAGCAGACCTCCGGCCTGCCGGTGCTGACCATCAATATCGACCGTGACAAGGCCGCACGTTTTGGCCTGAATGTGGGGGATGTGCAGGACACCCTGGCCGTCGCCGTCGGTGGGCGCCAGGCCGGTACGTTGTACGAAGGCGACCGGCGTTTCGACATGGTCGTGCGTTTGTCCGACGCGCTGCGCACTGATATCGACGGCTTGTCGCGGCTGTTGATCCCGGTGCCCGCGCTGGCGGGCAACGTACCCGGACAGTTGGGCTTTATCGCGCTGTCCCAGGTCGCCAGCCTCGACCTGGTGCTCGGCCCGAACCAGGTCAGCCGTGAGAACGGCAAGCGCCTGGTGATCGTCAGCGCCAACGTGCGCGGGCGGGATATCGGCTCGTTCGTGGACGAGGCCGAGGCTGCCATCGCCGCCCAAGTCAAGGTGCCGGCGGGTTACTGGACCACTTGGGGCGGCCAGTTCGAGCAGTTGAAGGAAGCCTCCGAGCGCCTGCGCATCGTGGTGCCGGTGGCGCTGCTGTTGGTGTTCGGCCTGCTGTTCATGATGTTCAACAACCTCAAGGATGGGTTGCTGGTGTTCACCGGGATTCCGTTCGCGTTGACCGGCGGGATCATGGCCCTGTGGCTGCGGGATATTCCGCTGTCGATCTCGGCGGGGGTGGGGTTTATCGCGTTGTCCGGGGTGGCGGTGTTGAACGGGCTGGTGATGATTGCGTTCATCCGCAACCTGCGCGAGGACGGGCGCTCGTTGTCGCTGGCGATCCACGAGGGCGCGTTGACTCGCCTGCGCCCGGTGTTGATGACCGCGCTGGTGGCTTCCCTGGGGTTTATCCCCATGGCCCTGGCCACCGGCACCGGCGCCGAGGTGCAGCGGCCGCTGGCGACGGTGGTGATCGGCGGGATCGTGTCCTCTACGTTGCTGACCTTGCTGGTGCTGCCGGCGTTGTACCAGTGGGCCCATCGTCGGGAAGAGGAAACACCAGGCTGAAGCGGGTGAAGCGTCCGGGTTGGCTGTTGACGTCGGCGTGGCCCTGATGCAGGAGCATGATCGAGCGCACGATGGCCAGCCCGAGGCCGGTGCCGCCTTCGGCGCGGGTGCGGCTGCTGTCGGCGCGGTAGAAGCGCTCGAACACGTGCGGCAGATGGTGCGCCTCGATGCCACGCCCAGGGTTGCCGACCGACAACGATGCGCTCTGGCCATAGGTCTCCACCAGCAGTAAGACGGTGGACGCTTCAGGGGTGTGACGAATCGCGTTGGACAGCAGGTTGGAAATGGCCCGCTGGATCATCAGGCGATCGCCCGTCACCCAGGCGTCGCCGCGCAGGTTGAGGGTCACGTGCTTGTCCTCGGCGCTCAGGGCGAACAACTCCATCACCCGCTGTGCTTCTTCACCCAGCGACACCCGGCCAAACCCGGCCCGCGCCGCCGGATGGCTGACCTGGGCCAGGAACAGCATGTCGGAGACGATATGCGACAGGCGCTCCATTTCTTCGGTGCAGGATTCCAGGCCCGCTTTGTATTCTGCCGAGGGCCGCTCGCGGGACAGGGTCACTTGCGCCTTGCCCATCAGGTTGGTCAACGGCGCGCGCAGTTCGTGGGCCAGGTCGTCGGAGAACTGCGACAACTGCTGCACCCCCGCGTCCAACCGATTGAGCATCACGTTGAAGCCTTGGGCCAACTCGCTCAGCTCCTTGGGCAGATTGTCCACGGACAAACGATGGGTCAGGTCCTGAGTCGTGACTTGGGCCGCGACATGGCCGAAGAGCTTCAAGGGTGCCAACCCGCGCTGCACCAGCCACCAGGCGCTCATGCCGATCAGGATCAGCAGCATCGGCAGGGCAATCACCGTGGAGCGCAGGTAGGCGCTGAGTAGCGCCTCGTCGTCGGAGCGGTCCAGCGACATCAGCACGCGCACCTGTTCGCCATTGTGCAATGACATCAGGCGTGTGGCGCTGAGCATGCGGTTGCCAGCGCTATCCTGCCAATTGAGGTAGGCCAGCGGCTTGCCGGCGGGGATGTCGAGCAACAGCGGCTGCTGGGGTTTGGCGCCGACGCTCAGCAGCACCGGGGTGCCCGGCCCGGTGCCGAGGATGGTCAGGTAGATGTTGTCGTGGCCCATCACCAGGTCCAGCAGCGAGTGGGGGCGGGCGCTGATGTCATGGGTGTCGAGGCCCTGGCCCAGGGTGTGTTCCAACTGCTCCAGCTTGTTTTCCAGGCCCTTGCGCGCGAGCTTGTCCAGCTCGTGGGTCAGGGCCAGGTAGGCCAGGGTGGCCAGCAGCACGACGAGGCCGGCGCCCATCAGGCTGACCGTCAACCCCAGGCGCATGGACAGGCTGCCGGTCTTCATTGGCGCGCCTCCAGTACATAGCCCACGCCGCGAATGGTGTGAATCAGCTTGACCTCGCTCTGGTCGTCGACCTTGCCGCGCAGGCGGCTGATGGACACTTCCACCACGTTGGTGTCGCAGTCGAAGTTCATGTCCCACACCAGGGAAATGATTTGCGTGCGGGTCATTACCTCGCCGGTCTGGCGCATCAGCACATGCAACAGGGCGAACTCCTTGGTGGTCAGGTCGATGCGCCGGTCGCCGCGGTAGGCGCGATGCCGGCGCGGGTCCAGCTCCAGGTCCGCGACGCGCAACACGTCCGGCACCGGGATGTGCTCGCTGCGCCGCAACAGGGTGCGCACGCGGGCCAGCAATTCGGGGAATTCGAAGGGTTTGACCAGGTAATCGTCGGCGCCCATGTCCAGGCCCTTGATCTTGTCGGCCAGCCGGCCGCGCGCGGTCAGCATCATCACGCGCTGGTTGCCGTCGCGGCGCAGTTGCTCCAGCACGTCCCAGCCGTCGGTGTGGGGCAGGTTCACGTCGAGGATCACCAGCTCATAGGTGTTTTGCCTGGCCAGGTGCAGGCCGTCGATGCCGCTGGCGGCGCAATCGACGACGTAACCGCTTTCGGTCAGGCCTTGCTGCAGGTAGTCGGCGGTTTTCTGCTCGTCCTCAACCACAAGGATACGCATGGGGATTTACCTTCAAAGGAAACGAAAAGGGCATGGCCTCATAAGAGGCTTGAGATGGGCTGTAGGAAAAACTCTGAAGCCTGAAGTAGCTTTAGGGTCAAGCCAGCTCAGGCGTGTGCGACGATTCGTCACCGGATGTGCGCACAAAAAAAACGCCCCGGCTGGGGCGTAAAAATTCATCTCTGTTCCAAAGGAGCTAAACAAACGCCGCAGAGATGAGGTGTGTTCGACCGTCAGTATAAAAAGTGCAACTTAACGGCAAGGTGAGGCCGATATTACAGTTCTGACAGACTTCAACTTATTAGCCGGTATCGGTCAGCGCGGTTTAAAGAACGGCCAGGGGATATTCGACAATCACTCGAACTTCCTCGAGATCGGATTCAAATGAACTTGAACGCACCGTCGCCTGGCGCAATCGCAGGGACAGATCTTTCAAGTTGCCGCTTTGCACCACGTACTTGGCTTCGATATCCCGTTCCCAGCGGCGCTGATCGGTGAGCGGATTGCCGGCGCCGTCGCGGCGCATATAGACCGCGTTGGCATGGCTGTAATCGGCATCGGTGCCCTTGGCGTAGCGCGTCATGAACGACAGGCCGGGAATGCCGAAGGCCTGCATGTCCAGGTCATAGCGCAGCATCCATGAACGCTCCTTGGGCGAGTTGAAGTCGCTGTACTGGATCGAGTTGTTGAGGAAGATCGAGTCCGACTGGCGCAGGTAATCGAAGTCGTCGTTGCCGTTGTTGCGCTGGTGCGACACGGCCAGGCTGTGGGCGCCGACCTTGACGCCGACCTTGGCGCTCCAGATGGTGTTGTCGAACTCGCCGAGCAGCTTTTTGCCTTCGTCCACGGCCTTGTAATAGTTGATGTCGCCGAACAGCGAGACGTCGTCGCTCAGCGGATAACTGGCGGCACCGCCGGCGTAATACTGGTTCCAGGCGTCCTTCAGGCGGCTGCCATAGAGACTCAGGCTCAGGTGTTGGTTCACGCTGTAATCGCCGCCGACATAGCCGATCCAGGGCGAGTCGACCCGCCCTGCATAAAACGTCGAGAAGCCTTTGTCCATGCCGCTTTCATTGGGCTGGCTCATGCCGCTCAGGCGCCCGCCCTGAAGGCTCAGGCCCTCGAGGCTGGTGTTCTGCAAGGTCACGCCGCGAAAGCTTTCCGGCAACACGCGCGAATCGCCATAGGCCACCACCGGGGTCAGCGGGAACACGTCGCCGGCCTTGATCAGCGTGTCGAGTACGCGCAATTTCGCCGCGCCGCCGACCTTGCTGTAGGCGTCTTCGGGGTGATTGTCGCTGTCCACCGGCAGGACGCCGAACGAACCCTTGCCGCCGCTGCGGCCCGTGCCCGAGTCGAGCTTCACGCCGACCATGGCGAACGCGTCCAGGCCAAACCCCACAGTGCCTTGGGTAAAGCCGGATTCGAACTTGCCGATCAGCCCCTGGGCCCAGGCTTCTGAATAGCCATTGCCGGTGGGGCTGGACTGGCCCTTGCGATCATCGCGGTTGAAATAGAAATTGCGCGCCAGCACGTTCACGCGGCTGCCTTCGATAAAGCCTTCGGGTTTTTCTTCCACGGCCACGGCTGCCAGGGGCACTGTTGCGAGCAGTGAAAGGGGAAGGACGTAATAACGGATATGCATGTTTCGCTCCTTGGTATTGGCAGTGATCAGCTTCTTATGGAGGCGGGCGTTCTTATTGATCTGGCCCGGGCTGATAGTTGCAAACCGTGGATAACGGCTGTGTGGCGGGAACATTACAATTCTGGAACTTTGTGGTCGTCTAACAAATAAGTAATGTTCCAGTGACTCTTGCGTCAGGGTTGGCTGGTTAATCTCGGCACTGAACTTTCAGACGAGGAACCTGCGATGAACTTTTATAAACTTTGCCTGGGCGTATTAACCGCCGTTCTGTCCTTTGCTGCATTGGCCGAAGGCGGCGGTGATCGTACGTTTGACCTGATGATGGAACGCAATCAAAAAGCCATGGCCGACTACGCCGCCAGAAATGGCAAGCCGGTGCCCGAGGCGCAGGTCTATCGCTATGGCATGAAGTTGGACATTGCCAAGGTGGTCAGCGTGACGCCGCCGATCCGCGCCTGCCATCCGGTGCCGTCCCGCATGACCTATGAAGATTCCACCGGCAAGCTCAATACCCTGGAATACCAAGTGATGGGCATCTGCCGAAACAATGGCAGCTGAGCGCTGCAAAAAAGAACGGGCCCAGGCGTGGACTGCTCTTCAGAAAACGCCGGGCGCGCCGATGACGTTCAGATATGTTCTTTTCTCATGACCATCGGTGTCCCATGTTCAACACCCGTTTGAAGCAGGAGCTGGCGGCTCTTCGCGAAGAGTTGTCGAGCTTGCAACAGGTCAAGGAGAGCCTGGAAAGCGAAATGCTGTGCCTGACGCTGGACGTCGAAGGCCGGGTGGAGTGGGCAAATGCCAACTTTCTGCAGGAACTGGTTTACTCGATGAGCGGCCTTCTGGGACGCCCCATCGAAGACCTGGTACCGGCCCATGTGCGCCAGGACTCCTTTCAACTGCGTTTCAAGAACGCCCTGATGCGCGGCGAACATTTCGTCGGGGCCGTGCGCCTGACGCGCGGCAATGGCAAGGAAGCGTGGCTGCGTTCGATCGTGCAACCGGTGCGCACCTCGGACGGGCGCCTCAAGCATTTCTCCATATTCTCCAGCGACCTCACGCGCACCATCGAGGCGTCGCGCGAGCACGAAAACCTGATCACCGCGCTGGTACGTTCCACGGCTGTGATCGAGTTCGACCTGGAGGGCCACGTGCTCACCGCGAACGAGCGTTTTCTCAACAGCATGGGGTACACCCTGGCGCAGATTCAGGGCAAACATCACCGCATGTTCTGCGAACCGGAGGACTACAACAGCGCCGAATACCAGGCGTTCTGGAAGCGTTTGAACGCCGGTGAGTTTGTCGCGGCGCGCTTCAAGCGTGTGGACAGCCATGGGCATGCGGTGTGGTTGGAGGCGACTTACAACCCGGTGCTCGATGCCAACGATCGGCTGTACAAAGTGGTCAAGTTCGCCACGGTGATCACCGACCAGGTCATCCGTGAACAGGCGATTGCCGAGGCTGCCAATATTGCCTACAGCACTTCCCTGCAAACCGACAACAGTGCCCAGCGCGGTACCACGGTGGTGACCCAGGCGGTCGACGTGATGCGCGACCTGGCCCAGCACATGCAACAGGCCGGCGAGGGCATCGAGGCGCTGAACGCCCAGTCCCAAGTGATCGGCACTATCGTCAAGACCATCAGCGGCATTGCCGAACAAACCAACCTGCTGGCGCTCAACGCCGCCATCGAAGCGGCGCGGGCCGGTGAACAGGGGCGTGGGTTCGCGGTGGTGGCCGATGAAGTGCGGCAGCTGGCATCGCGTACCAGCAAAGCCACCGAGGAAATTGTCGGCGTGGTGCGTCAGAACCAGGACATGGCTCGCGATGCGGTCAGCCTGATGACCGACGGTCGCTCCCAGGCCGAGCAAGGCCTGACCCTCGCCGCCGAAGCGGGCGCGGTGATCATCGAAATCCAGGACGGCGCGCAGAAGGTGGTCAGCGCGGTGGGGCAGTTCGCCAACCAGCTGTCGAACTGACCGGTAGGGCGGGTGCCGCCGCCCAATTTCAACGCCCGAGCATCTTCACCCAGCGCGACGGCGGCATGCCGTAGGTGCTGCGAAATTGTCGGGTCATATGGCTCTGGTCGGTGAAACCCGCGATCAGCGCCGCATCCACCAGTGTTTGGCCCTGGGCCAGCAGGCTGCGCACCAAGTCCAAGCGGCGCATGGTCAGGTAGCGGTAGGGGCTGGTGCCGAACAACAGGCGAAAGTCCCGCGATAACGCCCAGCGGTCGCGGCCGGCGTGGTCGGCGATTTCATCCAGGGTGATGCTGCGGCCCAGGGCGCTGTGGATAAATTCCCGGGCGCGCTCGGCAGCTATGTAATCGAAGGTCTTGCGGCGGATGATCGCGCCCGCGGCGTTGTTCAGCGCGTGGGCCAGGTCGAACATCGCGTCCTGTTCCTGCAACGGGTCGATGGGGTGATCAAGGTTTTGCAGCAGCACTTCGCTGGCACGGAACAGCCTGGGATCGGTGGATAAACCCTTGGGGATGAACGGCAACGGCTTGCCGCCGAGGATCTGCTGGATCAGCGACGGTTCCACGTAAATCATCCGGTACTTGAAGCCCTCGTCGCTGCCCGCGTGACCGTCGTGGGTCTCGTCGGGGTGAAGCACCATGGTCGTGCCGGGCAGGCTGTGGATCATGTCGCCGCGATAGTGAAAACTTTGCACGCCCGACAACGTGCGCCCGATGGCGTAGGTGTCATGGCGATGCGGGTCGAAGGCGAACCCGGCGAAGTACGCTTCGATACGATCAAGGCCGCTGGCGTGCGGGGCGCGGTGCAGCCAGTCGAGGGTGGGGGTGGGTTTGCCCATGGTGGCTTGTCACACAGAGAGGTGGAAACACGTTAACCCAGTCTGGCGCTGTTGTCGTGCTGGGGTCTTGTACGATTGTGCAGGTGGGCAGGTAGCGAATCGCTGACCGCCCATGGTAATAAGCCTTACGTTCAACAGTGAGGCCAGGTCATGAGCAAGGTGCGGGTAGGGATTATTTTTGGTGGCCGTTCGGCCGAACATGAGGTTTCGTTGCAGTCGGCGCGCAATATTGTCGACGCGCTCGACCGCACACGCTTCGAGCCGGTGCTGATTGGCATCGACAAGGCCGGCCACTGGCACCTCAATGACACGTCGAACTTCCTGATCAACCAGGAAAACCCGGCACTTATCGCGCTCAACCAGTCCAACCGCGAACTGGCGGTGGTGCCTGGCAAGGCCAGCCAGCAAGTGGTGGAGACCTCCGGCCAGAGCCTGCTGCAACACATCGACGTGATCTTCCCCATCGTCCACGGCACCCTCGGCGAAGACGGCTGCCTGCAAGGCCTGCTGCGCATGGCGGACCTGCCTTTCGTCGGCTCCGATGTGCTGGGTTCGGCGGTGTGCATGGACAAGGACGTCAGCAAGCGCCTGCTGCGCGACGCCGGGATTGCCGTCACGCCGTTTATCACCCTCAACCGTCGCAACGCGGCGCGCACCTCGTTCGACATGGCGGTGGGCAAGCTCGGCCTGCCGATGTTCGTCAAACCCGCCAACCAGGGTTCCTCGGTGGGTGTGAGCAAAGTGAACGACGAGGCCGAGTACCACGCCGCCGTCGAACTGGCCCTGGGCTTCGACGAAAAAGTGCTGGTGGAATCCGCCGTCCGGGGCCGCGAGATCGAATGCGCCGTGTTGGGCAACGACAACCCCATCGCCAGCGGTTGTGGTGAGATCGTGGTGGGCAGCGGTTTCTATTCCTACGACAGCAAGTACATCGACGATCAGGCCGCCCAGGTGGTGGTGCCGGCGGATATCAGTGTTGAAGCCAGCGAGCGCATCCGCCGCCTGGCCATCGAAGCCTTCGAGGTATTGGGCTGCGCCGGGTTGGCGCGGGTCGATGTGTTCCTGACCGATGACGGTGAAGTGCTGATCAACGAAATCAACTCATTGCCCGGCTTCACCCGCATCAGCATGTACCCCAAGCTGTGGCAGGCGGCGGGCATGAGTTACAGCGAGTTGGTCAGCCGCTTGATCGAGTTGGCGTTGGAGCGGCATGCGGGGCGCAAGGGGCTCAAGATCAGTCGCTGATCATCAGCCAATGGCCAGTAACGCCATCAGGCGTTACTGAGGACTTCCCGGAAGACATCCGGTCTTGCTTTTTTCATTGCTCTGTACGAGCGATCCATAAGCGCAACAACGTCCCCTCGTTACATCAATCCCCCAACGCCTCACCCTCTCGCCGTGGGTCGGCGCCGCCGCTCAGCATCACCTTGCCCTGCGCATCCTGCGTGCGCACGATGGCCTGGATGCCGCTGGTCATGTCGATCTCGCTCAGCACATGGCCCTTGTCCCTGAGCGCCTGTTTCGATGCCGGGCTGAACAGGCCGGCTTCCAGTTCGGTCGCGCCATTGCGGCTGCCGAAGTTGGGCAGGTTGATGGCGGCCTGTGGGTCGAGTTGCCAGTCGAGCATTGCCACCAGGGACTTGCTCACGTACTCGATGATCTGCGAGCCGCCCGGCGAGCCCAGCGCGGCCAGCAACTCGCCGCTCTGGCGGTCGAACACCAGGGTCGGCGCCATGGCCGAGCGTGGGCGTTTGCCCGGTTGTACGCGGTTGGCCACCGGTTGGCCGTGTTCCTCGGGAATGAACGAGAAGTCGGTCAACTGGTTGTTGAGCACAAAGCCCTGGACCATCAGGTGGGCGCCGAAGGCGGCTTCCACCGTGGTGGTCATCGACACCGCGCCGCCCCTGTCGTCCACCGCCACCACTTGCGAGGTGGAGATGCGCAACGGCGAGCGGTCCGGCGCGTACGCCACTTGAATCCCCGCCGGCTGGCCCGGCTTGGCGACGCCCAGGCTGCGCTCGCCAATCAACGCGGCGCGCGTGGCCAGATAATCCGCTGCGACCAGGCCGGCGACCGGCACCGGTACGAAGTCGGCATCGGCGACGTACAACCCGCGGTCGGCAAAGGCCAGGCGGCTGGCTTCGGCGATCAGGTGAACGGCCTCGGGCGTGGGTTCGAGGCCGGCGGCGGAGGTGCTCTTGACCGGTGTCATGGGCGCGATGGCCAGACGCGGGTCGCGGGCTTCCAGCGCCTGCAACGTGCCGAGGATCTGCGCGATGGCAATCCCTCCCGACGACGGCGGCGGCATGCCGCACACGGTCCACTGCTTGTAGTCGTTGCACAGCGGCGTGCGCGCCTTGGCGGTGTAGCCGGCGAGGTCCGCCACGGACAGGCTGCCCGCATTGCGATGGCCCTGGACCTTGCGCGCGATCTCCTCGGCAATCGGCCCTTGGTACAGCGCGTCCGCGCCTTCCTTGGCGATGCGTCTGAACACGTTGGCCAGCGCCGGGTTTTTCAGCAATGTGCCGGTGGCCTTGGGCGTGCCATCGGCGTTCAGAAAGTACGCCGCCATATCCGGCGATTTGGGGATGTGACGGTCGGCCGCGATCAGCGCATGCAGGCGCGGGGAAATCGCGAAGCCCTGTTCCGACAGGCGGATCGCCGGCGCGAACAGCGTGGCCCAGGGCAAGTGTCCGGTCTGCTTGTGCGCCATCTCCAACGCGCGCAACACCCCCGGCGTGCCCACCGAACGCCCGCCGATCTGTGCGGCGGTGAATGCCATCGGCTGACCGTCGGCCTTGAGGAACAAGCGCGGCGTCGCCCCGGCCGGCGCGGTTTCGCGGCCGTCATAGGCGTGCACCTGTTTGCCGTCCCACAGCAGGATGAACGCACCGCCGCCAATCCCCGACGATTGCGGCTCCACCAGGGTCAGCACCGCCTGCATGGCAATCGCCGCATCGATGGCCGAGCCGCCCTGGCGCAACATTTCGCGCCCCGCTTCGGCCGCCAGCGGGTTGGCCGCCGCCGCCATATGCCGCTCGGCATGGCGGGGGCGCAGGTCGGCGCGATAGCCCGAACCCAACTCCGGCGCCGCTGGCTGCTCGGCCAAGGTTGTGTTGCAGGCCAGCAGGGCGAGGGCGGCGGCAATCGCTGACAGGTGAAGACGGGCAATCGAAAACACGCGCTGAACTCCGTTCATTTTGAGAATGATCTGTTGTTCGTAGGGGGCCCTGGGTTTTACAGGTAGATCGAGCCTTGCATATACAGCACGGCCTTGCCCGACATAATCACCCGGTCGCCCTTGAGCACGCAGCGTAGTTGGCCCTTGCGCGCACCGCCCTGCTCGGCGGTCAGGTTGGTTTTGCCCAGGCGCTCGGCCCAGAACGGCGCCAAGGAGGTGTGAGCCGAACCGGTGACCGGGTCTTCATTGACCCCCACATTCGGGCCGAACCAGCGGGAAATGAAATCGAACCGCGTGCTCTTGGCCGTCACTGCAATCCCGCGTTTGGGCAGGCCCTTGAGCCGGGAAAAATCCGGCGTGAGCGCGGCGACCTGGGCCTCATCGTCGAGCACCACGAGGTAGTCATCGGTGCCGAATACCTCGGCGCGTTCGATCCCCAATGCGCTCAACAGCCCGGCCGGCGGCTCGCAGGGTTGTGGGTTTTTCGCTGGGAAATCCATCGCCAGCTCATCGCCCACGCGGGTGACCCGAAGCTCGCCGCTGCGGGTGGCAAACCGCAACACGTCAGGCGCATCCGCCAACGCATGAATCAACACCCACGCGGCCGCGAGCGTGGCATGGCCGCACAGGTCGACTTCGACGGTGGGGGTGAACCAGCGCAGCTCGTAGAAATCGCCACGGGGCACGAAGTAGGCGGTTTCGGACAGATTGTTTTCGGCGGCGATGTCTTGCAATTGCTCGTCGCTCAGCCATTCGGTCAATGGGCACACCGCAGCGGGGTTGCCGCCGAAGGGATGTTGGCTGAAAGCGTCGACTTGGTAGATGTCCAGTTTCACCGTGGGGCACTCCATGTAGGGGGGGAGGCTGGACACTAACAGCGGGTTCCGGGGAGCGTCAAAATACAGATGGAGTGTTTTTTTGCGCGCATGCAGGCTGCCGGGCGTGGCGTAGCGGCGCTTTTTCCGCGGCGCAAAAAAATGCCCCGGCAGGCCGGGGCATGTTCAGGGCGCGGAGTTACGCGCTCTGTGGCTCTTTTTCAGCGCGGGCGGGTTGGTTGCCGCCGCCGATCTGCCAGACGTAGGGCGGTTCGGTGCCGTTGATTTCCCAGTCGCCGATGATCCGCTCCTTATAGATCAACGGATTGTGCGAGGCCGCAGTGCGCGCATTGCGCCAGTGCCGGTCGAGTTGCAGGCCCGTGCGGGCGGCGGAAGCGCCCAAGGCGTTGAACAAGTCGCTGGTGGCGCGCAGCACCAGGTCGGCAATCACCACTTGGGCTTGGGCCGACTCCAGCTCCGCAGCGATATTGGCCTCGTGTTCGGCCTGCTCATCCTTGGCAAAATGCGCCAGGTAAGCGCGTTGCGAAGCCTGCGCGGCACGCAGGGCCGCGGCTTCGGCGGTGTAGACCTGCGCCGAAGCCTTGCCGACCACTTGCTGCACCTGGGCATCGTCACGCACCGCCGCCGCATTGCCATGGCTGAACACCCTGGCGCGAACACGCACCTGTTGGGCCACTTCGCGCACGGCCGCCTGCCCCGAACCGACCAGCACGGCCAGCAGGGTCAGTTGGTAAAACGCGGTTTGATATTTGAACCGCGTGGAGAAGTCGATCAGGTGGTCGTCTTCGACCACGGCATTTTCAAACACCGACGTGCCGCTGCCGGTGGTGCGCTGACCGAAGCCATCCCAGTCGTCGCTCTGACGCACACCCGGTTGCTGCACGCGGACCGCCGCGATCACGTCGGCACCGGTGTCGTCCCGTTGGGCATACAGGTCGATCCAGTCGGCGAACAGGCTGCCGGTGCTGTAGAACTTGGTGCCATTGGCGACCCATTGCTCGCCCTGGCGGCTGATGCGGGTGATCACCTGGCCGATCTTCACGTCGCCGACTTCGGTCCAGGCGTTGCCGACCAGTTCCCCGGCCACAAACCGCTCGAACCAGGCGTTCTGTGGGCTGAATGCCTGGGCGTTGAGGCGGTCTTCGACAAACGCAAAATGCCCGCGCAGGGCTTGGGTCACGTTGGAGTCGGCGGCCGCCAGTTCAATCAACAGTTGGAACAGTTGCGGCAGCGAGGCGCCGGCGCCGCCGAATTCGGCCGGGACACGCACGGCGCCGAACCCGGCTTCTTTCAGCCATTGGATCGGTTCGAACGGCAGCGTGCGCGTGCGTTCGCGCTCGACCGCCCCCTCGGCGATACGGGTGAAGATCGGCCGAAAACGCTCGGCGAGCGCTTCGTAATCGGTACCGACAGACAGTGTGTTCAGCGTGGCAAAACTGGACATGGAAGGGCTTCCTCTTCAGCGCGAATAAGCGTCAAGTCAGGTCAGAAAATTTGGACGGTTTGGTGTGGTCGGTGGCGTTGGCCCCGGTTTTGAACGCACCGCGATAACGCGCCGCCGGATGGTCGTCGGCGGCGTAGGACGACGTGCCGTCGAGGAGGTTCTCGCGCAGGGTGTCGCCTTCATAGGCGGTGCGCACCCGGCCCCGGCGTTGCAGCTCCGGCACGATGAATTCGACCAGGTCTTCGAACGTGCCTGGGGTGATGGCATAGGCCAGGTTGAAGCCGTCGATACCGCCGACGTCCACCCAGCGCTCCATCTCGTCCGCCACGGTTTTCGGGCCGCCCACCAACACCGGGCCCAAACCGCCGATGCTGCGGTGCTTGATGATGTCGCGCGGCGTCCACTTGCGGTCGGGGTCGGCGGTGGCGAGCAGCTCCAGCACCGAGCGGATGCTGTCGTTGTCGATCGCTTCCAGGGGTTGGTCCGGGTCGTATTCGGAAAAGTCGATGCCGGTCCAGCCGCCGTAGAACGACAACATGCCTTCACCGTTGGCATAGCTCAGGTAGTCGCGGTATTTGGCTTGTGCGGCTTCATCGCTTTCACCGGTGATCACCGTCAACAGCGTGAACACCTTGACTGAATCGCGGCTGCGGCCGGCGGCCACGGCGCGGTTGCGGATGTCATCGGAGACCTCGCGCGCCTGCTCGGCGGTGGCCGGGCTGATGAACACCCCTTCGGCGTGCTTGGCGGCAAAGGCGCGGCCACGGCTGGAGGCGCCGGCCTGGAAAATTACCGGGGTGCGCTGTGGCGATGGCTCGGACAGATGAATGCCCGGTACATCGTAGTATTTGCCCTTGTGTCCGATCGGATGGACTTTACTCGGGTCGGTGAAAATTCCGCGTTCACGGTCGCGCAGTACCGCGTCTTCATCCCAGGAGCCTTCCCACAGTTTGTAGGTTACGTCCAGGAACTCATCGGCGATGTCATAGCGTTCATCGTGGGAGATCTGTTGCTTGAGGCCCAGGTTGACCGCCGCGCTGTTGAGGTACGAGGTCACCACGTTCCAGGCCACGCGACCTTTGGTCAGGTGGTCGAGGGTCGAGAATTTTCGCGCCAGGGCGTAAGGCTGTTCGTAGGTCAGCGCCGAGGTCACGCCAAAGCCCAGGTGCTTGGTCACGGCGGCCATGGCTGGCACTTGAAAGAACGGATCGTTGACCGGCACCTGATCGGCGTCGAGCAAGGAGGTTTCCACCGAGCCGCGATAGATGTCATAGACGCCCACCACGTCGGCGATAAAGACTGAATCGAAATAGCCGCGTTCAAGCAGTTTGGCCAGGTCGATCCAGTAGTCGAGGTCTTTGTATTTCCATGCCTGGCTGTCCGGATGACGCCAAGTGCCTGCGGCCTGATGGCTCACGCAGGTCATTTCGAACGCATTGAGAATAATGCGAGAAGCCATAGTCGATTAACTCCAGTTGTCTTGGTTCATGGGGCACGCAGGGCGGTTCGATGCTGGTTTTGGGGGTAATTGCATAGTTCATGCCGAGCGCTAACGGCCTGTAATCCATGGGTTTTTGTCTGTTCTCGGGGCGCTTGCCTATTGCTGGAGCAACACTTTGTTGTTCCGGTGAACGGTGGCGAACACCCGTCACGGGTGTCAGGAATAGAAGCTTGGCGTCGGCGGTTTCTGCTTCAGGGCCCACTCGCCAAGTTCGCGGATGCGGTAGTCCACCGGGTCGTGCAGGGTCTGGGTGCGCAGGTTGCGCCAGTAGCGGTCGAAGCGCCGCGAGGCTTGGGTGGCGCGGGCGCCTGTCACTTCAAACAGCCTTGAACTCAGGTCCAGGCCCACCCGCGTGGCGTGCACCTTGGCGCTGCCGATGGCCAGGGCCAGGGTCGCGCGCTCCTCTGCGCGCAGTTGTTCGCCGCGGTTCCAGGCCTTGTCGAACAACGCATTGGCCCGTTCGGCGAGGGCGCGCACCGCCTCCAGGCCGGCCCAGAACTCGCCGTAGTGGGCCAGCACATACGGGTCGTCGACGGCCTGGTCGACCTCGGACTTGAACCAGGGACGTGCTTCGTGGGTGGTGTAGTGCTGGGCCTGCTCGAAGGCGCCTTCGGCAATGCCGAGGAACAGGTTGACGAACGTCAGTTGCGCCAGCAGCGGTCGCAGCCCGGAAAACACCGTGCTCAGCGGGCCAGGGTCCAGCAGCAGTTCATCGTCGGCCACCTGCACGCGCTCGAAACGGGCGCTGCCGCTGTCGGTCTGGCGTTGGCCCATATTGTCCCAGTCGTTGAGCAGGGTGATGCCGGCGCGGTCGGTGGGGATTGCGGCGATCAGCAGTTTGCCGGCGCCACTGTCGTCCAGCGCCGAGGCGATCAGGCGGTCGGAGTCGCTGGCCCCGGAGCAAAAGCTTTTCATCCCGGTAAACTCGCGCCCGCCGTCCACACGTGTGGCCACGGTGCGGGTGTCCAGCGGGTTGAGCGCGTTGCCCCAGAACCAACGCTGGCGGACGGTCTGTTCCAGCCACGGCTGCCACTGATCGGGCCGCGAGAATAGGCGTACGGTGGCCAGCATCAAGTGTTGGAAACCAAACACATGGGCCATTGAACTGTCGACCTTGGCGAACTCACGCACGATGTTCAGGGTGTCGCTCCAGCTGGCGCCGAGGCCGCCGAATTCACGGGGAATGCTCAGGGTCAGCAGGCCGCTGTCGCGCAGGGCGTCACGCTCGCGTTTGGGCGTGCCGCCACGTACGTCGCGCTCGACAGCGGTCGTGGCCCAGTCGGCCGCCAGGCGGCGGGCGGTCTGCACAGGATCGTTGGGGGTGGTCACAGGGGAACTCCTTGAAAGGGAAAACAGCGCCGGGCCGCCCCTTGCTAGCGGTCGGTCCCGGCGTGTGGCGCGAGGTGTTCTACAGCCCGAACAGGCGGGCGGCGTTGCCATAGAGAACGTTGTCGAGCACCGCGGGTTTGAACCCCAGGCGCTGGAGATCCTCGATGGATTGACCGATCGGGCGGAACGGATAGGACGAGCCGAACAGCAACTGCTCGGCCAGAAAGCCGTTGGCCGCTTGCACATAGGCCTCGCTGCCGGGCTGGAACAGGTACATGTCCGGCACCAGGTAGATATTCGGGTAGCGAAACGCCACGCCCAGCGCTTGCTGCACGTTGGGCCAGTAGCCGTGGTAGCAGACGATCGACAACTGCGGGAACGCGCGGGCGACGCTGGCCAGGCGTTCGGGGTTGTTAAAGGCGGGGTCCGGGGTAGTCGGCCCGCTCATCAGAAACAACGGAATGCCGCGTGCCTGCAAATGCGCGTAGATCGGCCAGTACAACGGGTCATCCGCGTGTCTGGCCGGTTCGCCGAACCCTGGCTCCAGGTCGATCCCGGCCAGGCCCAGCGTTGAGATGGCGCGCTCGATCTCGTCCAGCGCGCCGTCGATGCCTTGCAGTGCCGGGTCGATACTGGCGATGCCGAGCAACTCTTGGTGGTCACGCACGATGCTGTGAATCAGGTCGTTGGGCAGATGCTGGCTGGGGGTGTGACGCCCGACCACCACCGCCCGGCTCAACCCGGCGTCGCGGACCTCATCGAGAAACCCCTGGGCGGTGCGCGAGCGGGCGAAGTGCTCGTCGTCGCCACGCGTGCCGACCCGGCGGTTCAGCCAGCGAGCGGTAGCAGTCTCGGCGCTGCCTGGGGTGGCGCCGAAAAAATCGTGCAGGTACGCCGGGCGGCAGCGCATATCAATCACGTTCATGCCGTGGCCTCGTCCTTGATCGGTGCCTTGCCGGCCCGCACGTCGAACGCGCCGCCGGTGAGGACCTGGTCGCGGACCGTGACAGGCTGTTTGCCCAGCAGCGGGAACACCAGTTCGGCAAAGCGGAACGCTTCTTCCAGGTGTGGGTAGCCGGACAGTACGAAGCGATCTACGCCGAGGTCGGCATATTCCTGCAGGCGCTTGGCCACGGTCTCCGGGTCGCCCACCAGCGCCGTGCCGGCACCGCCGCGCACCAGGCCGACACCGGCCCACAGGTTGGGCGAGACTTCGAGCTTGTCGCGCTGCCCGCCATGCAGGGCGGCCATGCGGCGCTGGCCTTCGGAGTCCATCTTGGCGTAGTTCTTCTGGGCGTCGGCGATGACATCGTCGTCGAGGTGGCTGATCAGTTCTTCGGCGGCGGCCCAGGCCTGCTCGTTGGTTTCACGCACGATCACATGCAGGCGCACGCCGAAATGCACCGTGCGGCCGTGTTTCTTCGCGCGCTCGCGCACGTCGGCGATCTTCGCGGCCACGTCCGCCGGCGGTTCGCCCCAGGTCAGGTAGGCGTCGACCTGTTGGGCCGCCAGTTCATGGGCCGCCGGGGACGAGCCGCCAAAATACAGGGGCGGGTGCGGTTGCTGCACGGGCTGGAAGAAGTTCTGCGCGCCTTCCACGTGCACATGCTTGCCGGTGAAATTCACCACCTCGCCACTGAGCAGCCGACGCCACACGGTGAGGAACTCGCCGGCGGCTTCGTAGCGTTGGTCGTGGTCGAGGAAAATACCGTCGGCAGCCAACTCGGTGGCATCGCCGCCGGGCACCACATTGAGCAGCAGGCGCCCGTTGCTGGCCTGATCCAGCGTCGCCGCCTGACGGGCCGACGCGGTGGGGTTGCCCAGGGAGGTGCGCAGCGCCACCAGCAACTTCAGGCGGTGGGTCACCGGCACCAGGCTGGCGGCGGTGATCCACGGGTCCAGGCAACTGCTGCCGGTGGGAATCAACACCCCGTCATAGCCCAGGCTCTCGGCGGCTATCGCGATCTGCTGCATGTACTTGTTGGTGGCCGGGCGGCCGCTGTCGGATCGGCCCAGGTAACGGGTGTCGCCGGACGTGGGCAGAAACCAAAAGATATCAAGACTCATCAACACGCTCCTCGCTGCAAAAAATAAGAAGCCCGCTTCCGTGGGCAGGAAAGAAGGCGACAGGTAGCGCAACGCAGGGCCGGCACGGCTCTTTATGGAGATGCTTGTTTAAACAAGTCTGTGGCTGGGGCCGATGGCTCTAGAGGAGCAAGCATCGTACCAATCCATCAACCTATTGATTTATAAGGAAATTGCCTGTTTTTGAACGACGCTGACTGTCGCTGGAAGGGGGTAAGTGTTGAAACGCTGTTGCTGGGCGAACAGTTGTGGACAAAGGCAGAAGTGTTCGCAGGGCAACACGGAGTCTGCAAAGTGCTGATTAGTGCGAAGGATAACGCGGGGTAAATTTCGCATAACTTATTGATATATATGGAATTATTTAGTTGGCATGGTTTTCGGATTATGGAGGGTGGATTCGCGTTTTTTGCATCCCACCTTCCTTAATAACTTGAAGAGAACAACATGCGTAAAGTGGCTGCGTTATCTGCCTTGTGTGCCGTTATCACCCCCGGTTACTCCTGGGCTGCCGATGAAAAACATGAAAATGGATTTATTGAAGACAGTCATCTGAACATTCTCAACCGCGACTTCTACTTCAGTCAGGACTTCCGCAATGGCAGCAGTGCGGTCAATCCGCATACCGGCGCGCGCCAGAGCCGTCGGGCGGAGTGGGCCCATGCGGTCATCGGTCGGTTTGAATCCGGCTTTACCCAGGGCACCGTCGGGTTCGGCGTGGATGCCTACGGGCAGTTCGGGGTCAAGCTCGACGGCGGTGATGGCGTGGTGGGCAACGGTGTCGGCGGGCCGGGGTTGATTCCACGCAAAGGCGATAACAACGGCGAACCCAAGGACCAGTGGGGCAAGGCCGGTGGGGCGGTCAAGGTGCGGGCGTTCGATACGGTGGTCAAATACGGCGACGTCTCCCCGACCAGCCCGGTGGTGCATGCCGGCGACATTCGCCTGCTGCCTCAAACCCTGACCGGCCTGATCTTCGATAACACCTCCATTGAAGGTTTGAAGATCGAGGGCGGTAAACTGACCGCGTCCAGCGATCGCAGCGGCGTCAACCACAGTGGCGACCTGGGGACCGTCTACGGTGGCCGCTTGAGCGGGGCGGACAATGTCCAGTACATCGGCGCCGATTACCGTTTCAACGACAACTGGAGTTTCAAGCTGCACACCAGCCGCCTGGATAACGTCTGGAACCAATCGTTCGCGCGGGTCGACTTCCAGCAAAAACTCACCGACACCATCGGCTGGGACACGGGGCTCAACTACTACCGCACCCGTGATACCGGCAGCGCCTTGCTGGGCAAAATCGACAACGACAGCTGGAGTACCCACCTGGGGCTGAACGTCGGATTCAACCGTTTTCTGGTGGCCTACGAACAAGTGCGCGGTGACTCCCCGTTCGACTATGTGTGGAACACCTACGACCTGGAACTCGACAACGCCTCCCAATGGTCGGACTTCAACAACCCCAACGAACGCTCCTGGCAGGCCAGCTATACCTACAACTTTGCAGGCCTTGGCTTTCCGGGGCTCAGCCTCACGGGCCGTTACCTGCGCGGCGACAACATCGACGGCACGCGGGCAACGGGCGGCTACACGGCCTTCAACAGCGTCAGCGACGGCAAGCATTGGGAACGTAACATCTGGGCAAGCTACATCGTGCAGAGCGGCCCGGCCAAAGACTTGAAGCTCAACGTGCTCCAAGCGACGCACCGTGTGGGTGGCGACTTCGGTAACTACGAGTCCAACGTTGACGAACTGCGGGTCATCGTCGAGTACCCGCTGGATTTGCGCATGCTGTAACAGCGCTGATCATCGACAGGATGGAGGCAGCTGGGCGTTTTCCCAGGGACGGGGGAACGTGATGTATTGTTCCGCAATTTCCCCTCGTCCTTGGGGCGTTCAAGCACTGTCTGTAGGGCAATTCCCAGAGGGGCGCCTGAACGTTCTCTATCTTGCGTGTCATTCGCTTCATCGTGTGAATGCGTTTGCCCCGCCGTTATCTTTGTGGCCCCTAACAAGGACATATTCACCGGAAGTAGCGCGATGAAGCCCCATTTTTCTGATTACACCGAAGCGGAGTTCCTACGTTTTTTGCAGGAAATCAGAGCCGCCAATAAGAGTGCGAGTGATGAGATCCTCGATCCTTTGCTGACCCGATTCTGCGAGATCACCGAGCATCCTGATGGTACTGATTTGATTTATTACCCCGAAGCAGGGGCAGACAACTCTAACGAAAGCATCATTCAAATCGTCAAGGCATGGCGGGCAGCCAATGGTTTACCGGGATTTAAAGAGGCCTGAGGCGCAACCGTCCGGCCAATAGCCGTCCTTCTCCACCGCCCTTGATTCGAGCGTTCGGTGAGGTGTGGAACAGCACAGACAAGAAAGCCCGCACGAGGCGGGCTTCTTGAGGTGATCTACAGACTGCAGGCGGGACAGGTCAAATACGGAAACTACCCACCAGATGCTTCAGCCGTGCCGCCTGCTGTTCCAGGTCGGCGCAGGCGCGCAGGGTCGATTGCAGGTTTTCCACGCCTTCCTGATTGAGCGTGTTGATCTCGGTGATGTCCATGTTGATCGCCTCCACCACTGAGGTCTGTTCCTCGGTGGCGGTGGCGACCGACTGGTTCATGCCGTCGATCTCGCCGATGCGCTGGGTCACGCTGTTCAAGCGTTCGCCGACCAGGTTGGCGATTTCCACGCTATCGAGGCTGTGGCGCTGACTTTCGCTCATGGTGCTGACCGACTCCCGGGCGCCGACTTGCAGCTCATCGATCATCTTTTGTACCTGTTGTGCCGACTCCTGGGTGCGGTGAGCCAGGTTGCGCACTTCGTCGGCGACCACCGCAAAACCACGCCCGGCTTCCCCGGCGCGGGCCGCTTCGATCGCGGCGTTGAGCGCCAGCAGGTTGGTTTGCTGGGAGATGCTGGTGATCACTTCGAGGATCTGCCCAATATTCACGGTTTTGTTGTTCAGCGATTCGATATTCGTACTCGATGCGCTGAGCATTTCCGACAGCTGATTCATGGCCCCAATGTTGCGCTCGACCACTTGCTGACCCTGCTCGGCCAAGCTTCGCGCGTCGCTGGCCTGGTGCGAGGCCTCTGCCGCATTGCGGGCAATTTCCTGGGCGGCCGCTCCCAGTTCGTTGATAGCGGCGGCGACACTGTTGGTGCGATTGGCTTGCTCGTCGGAATTGACCATCGACGAGTTGGACGCACTGACTACCCGCAGTGCGACCTCGTTGACCTGTTCGGTGGCCGAGGACACTTCGCGGATCGACGTATGAATGCGCTCCACGAACCGATTGAACGCATTGCCCAGGGTGCCGAACTCGTCGTGGGTATGGATGTCCAGGCGTTTGGTGAGGTCGCCTTCGCCTTTGGCGATGTCTTCCATGGCACGGGTCATGATGTGCAGCGGTTGCAGCAGTACCCGGATCAGCAGACTCAGCAGGATGATGATGATCGTCACCGCAACGATGGTGGCAATCACCGCCGAGTAACGGAATTTGCTCAGCGTTTCGTAAGCCTTGTCTTTATCGATAGAGAGGCCGATGTACCAGTTGGCGGAAGGCAGGCCTTTGATCGGCGTGAAGGTCAGCAAGCGGGCTTGCCCATTGGTCTGGACCTCGGTCAGCTCGCCGGAAAGTTTCGGTGTGTTTGTAGGAAACAAATCCGAAAGCGACTTCATGACCAAGTCTTTGTTCGGATGGACCAGGATCTTGCCTTGATCGTTGACCAGGAAGGCATACCCCATGCCGCCAAAGTTCAACGAGTTGATGAGTTCCACCAGGCCATCCAACGCCAGGTCGCCGCCAACTACCCCGATGCTGTCGGACACTTTGTTGAGGATGCTGATGACCATTTTATGGGTGACCAGATCAATATACGGTTCAGTCAGTATTGCGCCGTTGGCGTTCATCGCGTCCTTGTACCAAGGGCGGGAGCGCGGGTCGTAGCCATCGGGCATCTTGGCGTCCGGACGCACACTGAAACTGCCGTCGGCCCTGCCCATGTAGACGATAAGGAAATTTGAGGTCAGGACGCTTTCACCCATCAGCGCCTCGGCCTTGGCGGGCTCCCTGGCGACGTTCTGCGCCAGGTTTCTCACCAGATTGATCCGCCCCTCCAGCAGGTTGCGGATATTGGTGGAGGTCGATTCGCCCATTTCAGCCAGATAGTTTTCCAGGCTGGTGCGCGTGGCACTGCGTTGTAGATAGTCGTTGTAGAGCGTGAACAGGGTGAAGGCGAGCATCACGATCAGTGACACAGCCAAAAGAATTTTGTGACTGAAACGAAGGGTTTTATTCATGGCGTATTGAGTTCACTAGGTCTTTTGCGAGGACTGTCAGAGGGTATCGGCTGTAGCTGCATAAACCTTGAGATGTGAAACGCCTGTTTAATCGCGCCGAAGGCTGATCTAGAGGGGCTGATGGCGGGGAGCGTTGGGTTTTTCTGCGGGCATAAAAAAACGGCCTACCTTTCGGTAAGCCGTTTTTAGTACTTGGTGGCTACACAGGGACTTGAACCCCGGACCCCAGCATTATGAATGCTATGCTCTAACCAACTGAGCTATGTAGCCAAGTGGCGCGCATTATTCGCGTAGAACGGGAATGCGTCAAGCGTTTATTTTTAATTTTTATCTACGCTTTCAACTGTTTAACCCGAACGGCCGGATTGGGCGACGAGTGGTGGGCGATTCACGTGGGGGGTGAAGTGCCTCACCACTGGGTGTTGGTGGCGGTCAGGACGGGCGCGGGTGCATGCAGTCGATCGAGCGGTCGATCACGGTCTTGGCCATTTCCAGCAGGTGCCACACGGCGTGGATCTTGGCGCGGTCGTGGGGTTGCAGGTTGTCGCCGCAGTCGAGGGCGGTGGCGGCGGCGCTGTGGATCAGTTGGGCGATGTAGAGTTGGGCGTCTTCGAAGCTGAGCTGTTCGTTGACGGTAAGGCAGTCTGCGGGTGGATCGGGAAGTGCTTTGGTCATGGTGTAACTCCTATTGAACTTGGGAGCTACCACCAACGCTGCTAAACGATGGGTGGCAGCTGTACGCGGGTTAGCAGACCGGTCAATAGGAAAACCGGTGCACCCGGAGGTGCCCCACGCACAGCCACCATGAACGGAGACGTGAACCGTGCGTCTATTGAAACGGGCTGCTAAACCCGATCACTGAAACTCAGCGACGGACCGAAGACTAGCCACCCATTCCGACAGGCACAAGGCGCCGGGGATTGTCTAGGAAACGTCCTGCAATTTAAAGCGACTCAGCCTGCTGGCCTTTTACAAGGCATGTCGTTAGCTCCCTAACGGGATAGCCTTTTCCTACGCAAAAGTGGCACATTGTCGCACCTGCCTCTGTGCATTCTCCCGCTGTACGGAAACCGCCTTATGTCTCTTGGTAACTCCTCCACCGCCGGGCAAACCAGCCCGCTGGTCATGCGCGTCATCGGCGCGGTGGCGCTGGCGCATTTGATCAATGACTTGATCCAGGCGGTATTGCCGTCGATCTACCCGATGCTCAAGGCCAGCTATGGCCTGACGTTCACCCAGGTCGGGCTGATTACCCTGACCTTCCAGCTCACCGCGTCGCTGTTGCAGCCATGGGTGGGGTATTACACCGATCGCCATCCCCAGCCGTTCCTGTTGCCGTGCGGAATGATCTGCACCCTGGCGGGCATTCTGATGATGTCTCAGGTGGGCAGTTTCCCGCTGATCTTGCTGGCGGCAGGGCTGATCGGCATCGGCTCCTCGACCTTTCACCCGGAAGCGTCCCGCGTGGCGCGGTTGGCCTCGGGCGGGCGCTATGGCCTGGCGCAGTCGACGTTCCAGGTCGGCGGCAATGCCGGTTCGGCGTTCGGCCCGTTGCTGGCGGCGGCGATCATTATTCCGTTCGGCCAGGGCAATGTGGCGTGGTTCGGGCTGTTTGCGCTGTTCGCCTTGGCGGTGCTGTATGCCATCAGCCGTTGGTACCGTAACCACCTCAGCCTGTTCAAGCCCAAGGCCGGGCAGGCGGCGACCCATGGCCTGTCGAAACAGCGTGTGATGAGTGCGTTGGTGGTGTTGGGGCTGTTGGTGTTTTCCAAGTATTTCTACATGGCGAGCATCACCAGTTACTTCACGTTCTACCTGATCGAGAAGTTCGACCTGTCGGTGGCCAGTTCCCAGTTGCACCTGTTTTTGTTCCTCGGCGCGGTGGCGGCGGGGACGTTTTTTGGCGGGCCGATCGGCGACAGGATCGGCCGCAAGGCGGTGATCTGGTTTTCGATCCTCGGCGCTGCGCCCTTCACCTTGTTGATGCCCCACGTGGACCTGTTCTGGACCAGTGTGCTCAGCGTGATCATCGGCTTCGTGCTGGCCTCCGCGTTCTCGGCGATTGTGGTGTACGCGCAGGAACTGGTGCCGGGCAATGTGGGGATGATCGCCGGGGTGTTCTTCGGGTTGATGTTCGGTTTTGGCGGGATCGGCGCGGCGCTGCTGGGGCACCTGGCGGATGTGCATGGCATCGAGTACGTGTACACGCTGTGTTCGTTCTTGCCGTTGTTCGGGCTGCTGGCGATTTTCCTGCCGCGTAGCCGAAAAGCCTGATCGCGTTGGGCAGATATCCCTGCCGCCCAACACGACGTCTTTCTTACGGGTAACGCGAGCTGTGGGTGGCACGCTTGAGCTGTTCGCGTGCCCGCGACAGGCGTGAGCGAACGGTGCCGATTGGAATGTCCAGCACGTCGGCCGTGTCCTGGTAGCTGCCGTCGGTTTCCAGTGAGGCGTACAGGGTTTTGCGCATTTCCGTGGGCAGGTGGTCAATCGCGCTCAAGGTGTTTTCCAGGCGCCGGTTGACCTCGAATTCCCAGTCCAGGTTGTGCTGTTCTTCCTGGCCATGCCACAGCGATTCATCGAATTCGCAATGCACCGGTTTGGCGTACATGCGCCGGAAGTGATTGCGGATCAGGTTTTGCGCGATGCCGCACATCCAGGTGCTGAGCGTGGCGGTACCGCTGAAACGCTCGCGGTTGCGCCAGGCTTCCAGGTAGGTCAATTGCAGGATGTCATCGGCATCTTCCGGGTTGAGCACGCGCTTGTGAATGAAGCGGCGCAGCTTTTTTTGTTGGTCGTCTGTCAGGTGGAGCATGAATTGAGGCGAGCTGCCAACGAGGTGAGCTAAAGCTTCAATAGGGATATTCATGATTTTTTCCTTTGGGTAGACGCAGTCGAAACGTGTCGACAGGAGCCCTTTAGCACTGCTTGTGCCAAGCGGAAAAAATCAAATAAAGCATTGATTTATATAAATAAATATCTTGAATTGAAGCGTTTTTACGCAACTGTTTGCATGGAAAAAACGGGGCTTGTGCAAGTTTTTTCAAATTTGCCGGCATGGCGGTTTTCGATGGAACCGTTGGGGCAGGTCCTGCCACACAGGGAAACACTCTTCCTGTACGGGCCTGTCCATGAAAGTCGAATCCACTCCCGATGTGCAAACGATCCAGCGCCTGGACTCACCGGTCGTTGGCCATCCTCCCGCGCCCGTGCCCGCGAAGGGCGTCGATGAACTCGCGCACCTGTTCAACCAGGAAGTGGACGCCAACCTTCGAACCCTGAACCAGCGCAATGTGGGCGTGCGCGTGCCGCCGACCGAGCAGCTGGCGCAACTCTACGATCAGTTGGGCCACCCGGCCCAGGCGACCCTGGCCGCGATCTCCCGTCGAATCCGCCTGCAATTGCTGCAACACCCCAGTGTCGACAAACTGCTCGACCTTGCCGACGGCGACCCGGCGCGGACGTTCGTGGTGCTCAAGTACGTGGCGGCCCAGGCGGACACTGAAGTGCGCCCGTCCGAGGCGGGCTTGGCGCGCGATGCCATTGCGCGGTTGGAGGCGCGTTTCAAGGGGCAAATCCAGGCGGGCCTGAACATCGCCGCGGCGTTGCAGATCGTCGGCGTCGACCCGCATGAGCGCCAGGCGCTGCGCGCGCTGTACTACGCCAGCGTGGTAACGCGCCAATCCCTGGCGACGATGATGCAGGCGCTGCTGGGGATCTACGGCGGCGAGCGGTTCGCTGAGGGGCTCAAGGTCATGCGCAAAGCCTTGGCGGACGATATCGCGGCGCGGGTGTCGTCCATGCCCACGCCGTTGTTGCGCACCTTGCTGCTGGGCCTGCAAGGCTGCGGTCAGTTGAGTGCGGTGTTGGCCGGCTGCCAGGCGTTGATCCAGCGCCTGAGCGTCGAGCATGACGGTGTGACCCTGCTGCAACGCCTGCTGGGTTACGCCGGCAGCGGCATTGCGGCCGCTGAAATCCTGCGGCTGGGGGATGACTTGGGGGGCGGTGACATCGTGCGCCAATTGGTCGCCCTCAACGCGCTCTACCCGCTGATCCAGCAGTTGCCCCTGGCATTGTGGCCCGACAGTCGGGTGCGCGAAGAGACCCTGCGCGCCTTTGTGGTGGTGATGGATGAGCTTGATCGCATCCAGCGCGGCCCCAGCCGTTTTGCCGGTGAGCCGAGGAGCGCTACGTGACGGCGCTGTCGGCCATCAACGGTGTATTGCTCAAAGTGGCACAGCGCGCCGAAGTGCTCGGCGCGGTGGTGGTCATGGCCATCGTGTTTATCTTTATCGTGCCGCTGCCCACCTGGCTGGTGGATATTCTGATCGCGCTGAATATCTGTATTTCGTGCCTGTTGATCGTGCTGGCGCTGTACCTGCCGGGGCCTTTGGCGTTCTCGTCGTTTCCGTCGATTCTGTTGTTGACCACCATGTTCCGTCTGGCGCTGTCGATTGCGACCACGCGCCTGATCCTGCTGGAGCAGGACGCCGGCGACATCGTCGAAGCCTTCGGCAATTTCGTAGTGGGCGGCAACCTGGCGGTGGGGATGGTGATCTTCCTGATCCTGACTCTGGTGAACTTCCTGGTGATCACCAAGGGGTCGGAGCGGGTCGCCGAAGTCGCGGCGCGGTTCAGCCTGGATGCGATGCCGGGCAAGCAGATGTCCATCGACAGCGACTTGCGCGCCGGCCTGATCGACGGTGCCCAGGCGCGGGACAAGCGCGACCAGTTGTCCCGTGAAAGCCAGTTGTTCGGGGCCATGGACGGGGCCATGAAGTTCGTCAAGGGCGATGCCATTGCCGGCTTGATCATTGTCGTGGTCAACCTGCTGGGCGGTTTTTCCACCGGCATGTTCCAGCACGGCCTGAGCGCTTCCGATTCGATGGCGTTGTATTCGGTGCTGACCATCGGCGATGGCCTGATCGCGCAGATTCCAGCGCTGCTGATCTCGCTGACGGCCGGCATGATCATCACCCGCGTGGCCCCGGACGGGCGCCGGGGCATCAGTAACATGGGTGCCGAAATTGCCCGGCAAATGACCAGCGAACCTAAAAGCTGGGTGATTGCTTCGGTGGGGATGCTCGCTTTTGCGATGGTCCCTGGCATGCCGACCGGGGTGTTTATCTTGATCTCGCTGATCACCGGCTCCGTGGGTTATTACCTGCTGCGCCAGCGTCGACGCCAGGCGCAGCCGGCCGCGCAAACCACCGAGGCGGTGCGCCCCGAGGAGAACGGCAGCGAGGACTTGCGCGGGTTCGATCCATCACGGCCCTACCTGTTGCAGTTTCCCCCGGCGCTGCGCGGCACGCCGGAGGTGACGGACCTGATCCACGGCATCCGCCAGGCGCGCAATGCGCTGGTGGCCAATATCGGCTTGACCTTGCCGCCGTTCGAAGTCGAACTCGACGACACGCTGGCCGTCGATGAAATGCGCTTTTGTGTGCATGAAGTGCCGATGGTCAAGGCGTCGGTGGTCAACCGCCTGGCCGTCGAGCGTCAGGCGCTGAGCGTGGAACCGGCGGACGGGATACCGGGGTTGGCCGAACGCGACGAACAGGATTGGATCTGGCTGGCGCCGGATGATCCGTTGCTCGATGACCCGCAACTGGAGCGCTTCACTGCGACGAGCCTGATCCTGGAACGCATGAAGCAGGCGATGATGCTCAGCGGCCCGCAGTTCCTGGGGATTCAGGAGAGCAAGGCGATCCTCGGTTGGCTGGAGCACAACCAGCCGGAACTGGTGCAGGAACTGCAGCGCATCATGCCGCTGTCGCGTTTCTCCGCGGTGTTGCAGCGCCTGGCCAGTGAAGGCGTGCCGTTGCGTGCGGTGCGGTTGATCGTCGAGTCGCTGATCGAGTACGGCCAGCATGAGCGTGAACCCGAAGCGCTGGCCGATTACGCGCGCATCGCCCTCAAGGCGCAGATCTTTCATCAGTACAGCGAGGTCGACGGCCTGCACGCCTGGCTGCTGTCGCCGCATACCGAAAACATCTTGCGCGAGGCCCTGCGCCAGACCCAGACCGGCGTGTTCTTCGCGCTGGACGACGAACACAGCGCGGCGCTGATCAACCTGCTCAATCAGGCTTTTGCGCTGCGGGCCAAGAGCAAAAGCGTGCTGCTGGTGGCGCAGGACCTGCGCAGTCCCTTGCGCACCCTGCTGCTGGAAGAATTCAACCGTGTGCCGGTGCTGTCGTTCGCCGAGCTGGGCAGCACGTCGAAGGTCAAAGTGCTGGGGCGCATCGACCTGGGCCAGGATGAGCTGATGCGGGGGGCGGTGGCATGAGTATCGGGCCATGGCCGACGCGGAGGGCCGGGTGATGTTTGAGCTACGGGTGCTGGATGGTGTGCGCCAGGGCGCGGCGTTGCCGTTGTTCGGGGAGCAGTGGAGCATTGGTGCTCACGCCGACGCTGACCTGGTGCTGAACGATCCGGGGATCGCCGAATACCATGCGCGCCTGCGCTTGCGCGGCGCCGACTGGTCGGTGCAGGCCGAGGCGGGGCTGCTGCGCGGCGCCGAGGGGCAGGTGCTGGCGCAGATCGCGAACCTGGCGTTGAGCGTGCCGTTTTCAGTCGGCGGCGTGCGCCTGTGTGTGACCCTGGCCGATCAGCCCTGGCCCCAGGTCACGGTGCCCGCCGCGCCAGCGCTGCCGGTGGCGACCGAAGCGTCGCGGGGGCTGAAGTTATCGTCGATCTCCCACGCGCAACAAAAGCGTCTGATCAGTCTGGCGTTGGTGGTGGCGGTGATCGTCGCGGTGGTGGGCATGGCCCCGACCGGGGAGCGTGAAGCGCAGGCGTCCTTGATGCCAGCGGTGGTGCGCAAGCAGGAACTGGCTTCGCCGTTCGAGGTGCGCCAGCAGTTGCTCAAGATGCTCGGCGAGCGTGAGTTGGGCCCCAGGGTGAGCTTGCAGGTGATCAATGGCCAGGTCGTGCTCAGCGGGGACGTGTCCCAGGAAGATGTGGAACTGGTGGCGCGCATGCTCGGCCGGTTCGGCGAGCAGTTCGACAGCGTGGTGCCGGTGATCAGCCGTGTGCGTGTACGCGACGGGGCGCTGCCCTTTCGGATCGTGCAGATCGTCGGCGGGCCGAATGGTCACGTGGTCCTGGATGAGGGCAGCCGACTGTTCGTGGGCGACGAAATCGAAGGGCTGCGACTGGTGCAGATCGACAACAACAAAGTGGTATTCGATGGCGTGCAGCGCTATGAGGTGCGCTGGTGAGCGAGCCCTTGCACGCGCGTCTCGACGCCTGGCAGCAGCAACAGACCCAGTCGCTCAACCGCTTTGCGCCGGTGACCATGCGCGGTCGCATCCAGCGCGTCAACGGCATGCTGCTGCAGTGCCGGCTGCCCCAGGCGCGTATCGGTGACCTGTGCCAGGTGGAACGCAATCCGGGCGACTTCATGCTTGCCGAGATCATCGGTTTCGACCAGCAGGATGCGGTGCTCAGTGCCTTGGGCAACCTGGAGGGCGTGCGCGTCGGCGCCGGGGTGGAGCGCCTGGGCGTGTCGCATCGGGTGCAGGTCAGCGAGGCGCTGTTGGGCCAGGTGCTCGATGGCTTCGGGCGACCGATTACGGGGCAGGGGCCCAGTGCGTTTGTCGAGGCGGACTTGCCGGATACCAGCGCGGTGTTGTGCGAGGCGCCGTTGCCCACCGAGCGACCACGGATCAACCGTGCGCTGGCCACGGGCGTGCGTTCGATCGACGGCCTGCTGACCCTCGGCGAAGGCCAGCGCGTAGGGCTGTTCGCCGGTGCCGGCTGCGGCAAGACCACCTTGTTGGCCGAGATCGCCCGTAACGTGGAGTGCGACGTCATTGTGTTCGGCCTGATCGGCGAACGGGGACGGGAACTGCGCGAGTTTCTCGATCATGAACTGGATGAACAACTGCGCGCCAAGGCGGTGCTGGTGTGCGCCACGTCCGACCGCTCCAGCATGGAACGCGCGCGCGCCGCGTTCACGGCCACGGCACTGGCCGAAGGTTTCCGGCGCAAGGGCCAGCGGGTGTTGCTGCTGATCGACTCGCTGACGCGTTTCGCCAGGGCCCAGCGCGAAATCGGCCTGGCCGCCGGCGAACCCCTGGGGCGCGGTGGCCTGCCGCCGTCGGTGTACAGCCTGCTGCCGCGTCTGGTAGAGCGCGCCGGGTTGACCCGCGAAGGGGTGATCACGGCGATCTATACGGTGCTGATCGAACAAGACTCGATGAACGATCCGGTGGCCGATGAGGTGCGCTCGCTGCTCGACGGCCATATCGTGCTGTCGCGCAAATTGGCCGAGCGTGGGCACTATCCGGCGGTGGATGTGCTGGCCAGCCTGTCGCGGATTCTGAGCAACGTTGCCGCGCCGCAAGACATCCAGGCCGGCACGGCGCTGCGGCGTTTGTTGTCGGCGTACCAGCAGATCGAACTGATGCTCAAGCTGGGCGAATACCAACCCGGCAGCGATGCCCTCACCGACCTGGCGGTGGACAGTCGCCAGGCGGTCGATGGTTTTCTGCGCCAGGACCTGCGGGAACCGACACCGCTGGCGACGACCCTGGAGCAACTCAAGGAGCTGACGACCCATGTCCCTTTCTGATGGGCGGCTCAGTGAAGTAGAGACGCTGCGACGCCTGCGCCGGCATCGGGCCGACCGCGCCGAACGGGCCCTGCGCGAAGCCCAGCGCGCCCAGCAGACCCTGCTCGCGCATATCCAGCAGGCCCAGGAGGCGCTCGAGCAGACGCAGCAGGAAGAGGCCCAACAAAGTGCGCAATTGCTCAGCCGCCACCAGGGCCAGGTGCTGAGCCTGCAGGCCCTGAAGTCCTGGGGCGCGCAGGAGCGCTCCTTGTCGGCCAGCACCCAGCGCGACAAGGGCCGGCTGCAAGCCTTGCAGGGCCAGCGCGAAGAAAAGGAACGTTGCATCGGCAGTGCCCAGCGGCAGGTCACCGAGTGCCTGCGGCAAGTGGAAAAGCTTCACGAGTTATCCCTTCTACTGGCTCAGGAGCCGACATGACCCAGGTTTCGAATACCCCCACTGAGCCGCCGCGCCTGCGTGAGTCACGGGAGGAGCGCGAGCCCTCCACGGCTGGCGTGGTGATGTGGGAGCAAGGGCGATTGTTCGCCCGGCTGTTTACCGATAACGACGAGGACACGGGCGCGCGCGGTTCCTTATCCGGTGCCAGGGCGCCCAGCGGCGTGGCCATGCTCGAGGCGCTTGCCGAGCAACTGGCGCCGCGCATCCAGGCCGCTGCGCAGTGGCCGTTGCAGGCGGTGTTGTACTTGCCGCGCCTGGGCCGGATCAACGCCAGCGTGCGCCGTGAGCGGGGCGCGTGGGCGATCGAACTGGACGCCGAGCACGACGCGACGGCGCGCTGGCTCAGCGGCGTGCGGCAACAGTGCGAGGACCGATTGGCCGGCGCGCTGGGGCAGCCCGTCAGCCTGCTGCTGCCCAACGTCGGCTGCGCATGATCATGCCGCTGCTGACATTGCCGTTGATCAAGGGGGACACGGTGGCCGCACGCCGTCGCCTGGGGCGTGGGCTGTGCCTGGCGTTTCAGGTGGCCGGGCAGGGCGGGGAACTGCGCCTCGAACCGGGACGCGCGCCCACTGGCGTCGAGGCGTTGTGCTTCGACACTGCGTGCGGCGTGCTGGCGTTCGCTGAGGCGGGGCCGTTGCTCAGTCTGCTGGGCGAATGCCCGGTGACATTGGCCCAGGCCGGTAACGACCCTGAGTCGTGGTTCTGGGGCTTGTTCCAGTATCACCTGAGCGCCGAGGTGAGAACGCTGCTGGGCTATGTGCGATTACTCCAGACCGAGCGCCCCAAAGGCTTTGGCTGCCGGGTCAGCGTGACCCTGGGCGCGTCCCGCGCGAGCGGCTATGTGTGGCTGAGCGCCGAGAGCTTCCTGGCGTTGTGCGAGGCCGGCCCATGGCGCGCCACCGCCGCGCCGATGCCGGCGCCGTTTCAGTTGGCCATCGCCGTGACCCTGGGGCGTTTGCACTTGCCGATGGCACAGGCGCGCAGCCTGCGGGTCGGCGATGTGCTGGTGCTTGAGCAAGGCTTTTTCAATGCCCAGGGCCACGGCTATCTCCAGGTTGGCAAACAGCGACTGCACGGGTGCATCGACGATGACACCGGGCCGTTGCGCATGACCCTTACTTCTATCGAGGACGCGTCTGTGGACGAAGATTTTGCAACCCCTTCCTACTCGGGCTATGAGGAGGATGAACCGGTGATGGATGTATTCGGCCACGAGCCATTCGATGAGTTGAGCATGACCCTGAGCGTGCGTTGCGGCACGTTGAACCTGACCTTGGGCGAACTGCGCAACCTGGCGCCCGGCGCGGTGTTGGGGGTTGCCGGTTACGCGCCGGGCATGGCCGGCCTGTATTACGGCGACCGGCCGATCGGGCAGGGGCAGTTGGTGGAAGTCGACGGGCGCCTGGGCTTGCAATTGTCCCGCGTGATGATCGGCCGATGACGCTGCAGGGCATCGACCCCCTCATTCTTGCGGTATTCCTCGGCGCGCTGTCGCTGATGCCTATGCTGCTGATCGTCTGCACTTCGTTTTTGAAGATCGTCATTGTGCTGATGATTACCCGCAACGCCCTCGGTGTGCAGCAGGTGCCGCCGAGCATGGCCATCAATGGCATCGCCCTGGCGGCGACGCTGTTCATCATGGCGCCGGTGGGGTACGAGATCGCCGAGAGCGTCAAGGCCTCGCCCCTGGACATGAGCAATGTGGAGACGTTTCTGCACACGGGCAATGAGGCCATCCAACCGTTGCGCGCCTTCATGTTGCGCAACGTCGACCCGGATGTGCTCACCCACCTGCTGGAAAACACCGCGCGCCTGTGGCCGGCGCACATGGCCCAAGCGGTGCAGCGCGAAGACCTGATCCTGTTGATCCCGGCGTTCGTACTCTCGCAATTGCAGGCGGGGTTCGAGATCGGGTTTCTGATCTACATCCCCTTTATCGTCATCGACCTGATCGTCTCCAACCTGCTGCTGGCGCTGGGCATGCAGATGGTCTCGCCGATGACCATTTCCCTGCCGCTCAAGTTGCTGTTGTTCGTGCTGGTGTCCGGCTGGTCACGGCTGCTCGACAGCCTGTTCCTTTCCTATCTCTGAGGGGCGTATGGAACCGATCGTGCTGTTCAAGCAGGGCATGTTGCTGGTGGTGGTGCTGTCGGCGCCGCCGTTGATCGTGGCGGTGGTGGTGGGGGTGCTGACGTCGCTGGTGCAGGCGCTGATGCAGGTCCAGGACCAGACGCTGCCCTTTGGCATCAAGCTGGTGGCGGTGGGGATCACGTTGATCCTGACGGGGCGCTGGATTGGCGTGGAGTTGATCCAACTGATCAACCTGACATTCGACATGATCGGCCGCTCGGCCCTGAACTGAGGCCTGGCCTGTGCTGCTCTATCTCGACTACCTGCCCAGCCTGATGCTCGGCATGGCGCGTATCTACCCCTGCGCCATGCTGGTGGCGGCGTTCTGTTTCCAACACATACGCGGCATGCCTCGCCACACCATTGTGATGGTCATGGCGCTGCTGCCGGCGCCGGGTATCCACGCGGCGTTGGCGGGCCACGACTACTCGGCGCTGATGCTCGGCGCCCTGGCACTCAAGGAGTTGGCGCTGGGGTTGCTGCTGGGCGTGCTGTTGTCGATGCCGTTCTGGATGTTCGAGTCGGTGGGTGCGTTGCTGGACAACCAACGCGGCGCCTTGGCCGGTGGCCAGCTCAACCCTTCGCTGGGGCCGGATGCGACGCCGATCGGGCATTTGTTCAAGCAGTTGGCGATTTTTCTGCTGATGGTCAGCCTCGGCTTGGGCGCGTTGACCCAGGTGATCTGGGACAGTTACCTGATCTGGCCGCCCACCGTCTGGTTTCCGCTGCCGGCCGCCAATGGCTTCAGCGTCTTTATCGGCCTGCTGGGCGATACCTTCATGCACATGATGCTCTACGCCGCGCCCTTTATCGCGGTGCTGCTGTTGCTGGAATTCGGCATCGCGCTGCTGGGGGTCTACAGTCAGCAACTGCAAGTGAGCACGCTGGCGCCGCCGGTCAAGAGCCTGGCGGGTATTGGCATCCTGTTGCTGTACTTCGCGTTGTTGCAGGACCTGATTGTTGGGCGCATGGGCCAATTGGGCGACCTTAGGCATTCCCTCGGGCTGCTGTTCAAGGCGGCGCTGCCATGAGTGATTCGGGGGAAAAAAAGCACCCGGCGTCGGCCAAGAAGCTGCGTGACCAGCGCAAGAAAGGCCAGGTCGCCCAGAGCCAGGATGTGGGCAAGCTGCTGGTGCTGACGGCGATCAGCGAGATCGCCCTGTTCACCGCGCAGAGCAGCTTGCAGCGCTTCCAGCAAATGCTGGTGTTGCCGATGTCGCGCCTGGACCAACCCTTTGCCCGGGCGCTGGAAGAGGTGCTGATCGACGGCCTGGTGGTGTTTTTTTCGTTCTCCCTGCTGATGGTCGGGGTGGCGGTGGCGATGAAGCTGATCAGCAGTTGGATGCAGTTCGGCCTGCTGTTCGCCCCGGAGACCCTGAAGCTCGATTTCAACCGCCTCAACCCCATCAGCCAGCTCAAGCAGATGTTTTCTGTTCAGCAACTGATGAACCTGCTGATGAGCCTCGCCAAAGCCTTACTGATCGGGCTGATCCTGTACGTGGTGATCCGCCCCAATCTGAGCGCGTTGATCAACCTGGCGACCAGCGACTTGCAGAGCTACGTGCTGGCGCTGATCGAGCTGTTCCGGTACCTGCTGCATGCCTGCCTTGGGCTGTTGCTGGTGCTGGCGCTGATCGACTTCACCTTGCAGAAACACTTCTTCGCCAAGCGCATGCGCATGACCCAGGTCGAGGTCGTCAAAGAGTACAAGGACATGGAGGGCGATCCCCATGTGAAGGGCCAGCGTCGCGCGTTGGCCCAGCAGTTGGCCCAGGAAGAACCGAAGGTCAAGCTGCCGAAGTTGGAAGAGGCCGACATGCTGGTGGTCAACCCCACGCACTTCGCTGTGGCTTTGTATTACCGCCCTGGCCAGACGCCGTTGCCGCTGCTGGTGAGCAAAGGCACGGACGCCGAGGCCCGCCAATTGATCTGGCGGGCGAAGGCGGCGGCGGTACCGGTGATCCAGTGCGTGTGGCTGGCCCGCACGCTGTATACGAGAAACCTGGGCGCTAGCATCCCGCGTGAAACCTTGCAGGCCGTGGCACTGATCTACCGCACCTTGCGCGAGCTCGACGATGAGGCCAAGCGCGAAACCCTCGAACTGCCGGAACTCGAACAGCGCTGATCAACGGCTGGCGCGGGCATCCAGGGCGCTGAGGTCGGCCAGGGACAGCAGGCGGCTGAGGATTCGGTCGAGTGCCCCGTGGGCGGCCGGCAGTGCGTGCCAGATCACCAGCGCGCCCTGGGCGTCGAGGTAGGCAAAGCAACCGTCGAACGCCACCGCCTGCTCGAAGCGCCGCTCCAGCACCCGCTGCAATTGCCCGGTTTGCAGTGCTTCGCGGGCGATGTGCAAGGCCAGCCCCGACTGCCGGCCGGCCTGCTGTGCGCACACCTTGATTCCGGGCGCGAGGGCCAGGTGAGCGGCGGCGCCGCTCACCAGACTGTCCAGAAACACCTGGCGTCGATCGTCGGGCATTTCCGGCAGGCTCATCGTTCCAGCGATACCGTCTGGTAGTCCGCCCGTTCCCCGGAGGGGCCCGGCTCGACGCGCATCTGCGGTGGCCACCAGATCACCAGCGTGTTTGCGTTCGATTGCGGGCGTGAGCAGGAATCGCCCTTGCAGGTGGGGGTGCAGCCGGCGACAAGCAACGCCGCGCCGATCAGGGTGACGCACAATACGCGCTGTTTCATGGTGTGGCCTTCTGAACGGGAGTGATCAAGGAGGGGCGGGGCACGCTGAGGTGTTCATCCTTCACCACCGGACGCATGGCGATGAACACTTCGGCTTCTTCACCCGGCTTGAGCCAGGCGCGCGGCCACACGCTGACGGCCAGGGTCTGCGAGTTGCTGCATTCTTTTTCGTCGATACGTACGTTGCGCTTGAACTGGTTGCGCAAGACCACCACCGCCACGTTGTACTCCGGGCCCGCATACCATTGGCTGCGTTCGGTGTTCAGCGCGAGCAGGTCGCGGGTGCGGCACAAGGTCTCCAGCCCCAGCGGCATCGGCGCGGCCTTGAAGGCCTTGGGCACTTCGCCGCTGACCAGGTGCGCCAGGGTGCTGGTGATGTCGCTGCGTTTGATCACCGGCTGGTGAGGGTTGTAGCGACGCGCCAGCGGCGTGAGGGCCGCCTGCAGTTCGGCCTGGTCGGCCTGGGGCAAGTAGCGCGAGGGATCGGCCTGGTCGCCGATGACGCGCGGGGTGAGGATGAACAGGCGTTCGCGCCGGTTGTTCTGGCGTTCGGTGGAGGAAAACAATGCTTTGCCCAGCAACGGAATATCCCCCAGCAGGGGCACCTTGTTGTGCTTGTCGGTGCTTTCGGTGACGTGGAAGCCGCCCACCACCAGCGAGCGTTTTTCCGCCATCACTGCCTGGGTGCTGACCTTGCCTCGACGCACATCCAGGTTGCCGGGGGTGGGGTCGGTTTCGTCGAAGTTGCCGTCTTCGATGTCCACCACCAAGTGGATCTGGTGGCTGCCACGGCTGGTGATGACCCGGGGCACGACCTGGAAACTGGTGCCCACGGTGACCGGCAGGATGGTCGCGTTCTCGCGGCCGGGGGTCAGGAACTGGGTGCGGTTGAAGTCGATCACCGCCGGTTGGTTTTCCAGGGTGAGTACCGACGGGTTGGAGACCATGGTCGCCAGCCCCTTGGCTTCCAGTGCGCGTATGTCGGCGTAGAACCGTTCGCGGTGTTCGATCGACAGTTGCGACGACGTGCCCGGCGCGACATTGGCGCCGCCACGGAAGCGGCTGTTCTGAAACCCCCAGTTCACGCCGAACTCGCGTAATTGCGTGCGCTCGATATCGAGAATGATCGCGTCGATTTCCACCAGCTTGCGCGCCACATCGAGTTGAGCGATCAGCTCGCGGTACATGGCCTGGCGTTCCGGCAGGTCATAGATCAGCACCGCGTTATTGCGCACGTCGGCTTCGACGCGAATGCGGCTGGTGGGCGCCGGTGCGCGTGGGGGCAGTGTGGTTCCCGCGTCCAGTGGCCCGGCGTTGGCGGTCGAGCCGAGCATCTGCCCCAGCAACGGGTTGTTCAAGCGTGGCACGTTCGGCGTGAGCGGCGTCGGTGGTGAGGCAGGACGCTGGCTGAGCCCCGACAGGGCCGAGGCGGCACGGGGTTCCAGCAAGCCGCGCAGAATACTGGCGACCCCCGGCACCGCGAGCTTCTCGCCGCGATAATCGACCTGGCGGTCGGCGGCGTTGGCGAACTTCAACGGGAAGCTCAGCACACTTTGTTTTTCATCCGGCGAGCGGCGCTGGCTGCTGAATTGCTTGATCTGCTCGATGTAACGTCGCGGGCCGGAGACCAGGACCACGCCGTCTTCGGGCAGCTCACCCCAGCCGAAACGGCTGTCGAGCAGGCCGATATCGGTCAGCGCTTGCTTGAGGTCGGCAATGGTTTCGGAAGACACCTCCAGGCGCGCCGATTCTTGCTGGTCCAGGGTGCTGATATAGAGGGTGTTGTTGTACAGGTACCACTGGAAGCGATGTTCCACCCCCAGCCTGTCGAGCAACGACTGCGGGGTATTGGCGCGTATCTTGCCATTGACGTTGCCTTCCAGCAGGCCCTCGACCTGCAACTGCGTGCCAAAGGTCTGGGCAAAATCTTCGAGCACTTCGCGCAGGGGCTTGTGTTCGGCCTCATAGGCGTAGGCGGTGTTTTTCCATTCGGCCGGGATGGCAGCCAGGGTGTTGCCCATGGGCATCAGCAGGCAGGAAAACAGCAGCAGGTTGCGCCAATGCGGGCGTTGGGATGAAGGGCCAGGCGAATCGAGGCGCAAGCGGCTGCGCTTGTGGGTCTTGTTATACATGGGCAGTGCTCTGGTTAGTACGACAGTGAACGTAGCGAGGTGGGTTTGAGGTGTTCGGTCGCGGGAGCGAGCCGCGCGAAGGTGGCGCGCCAGGTGTCGCGTTGGTTGAGCAGGGCTTCGAGGCAAGCGAGTACATCGGTTACGCCCTGCCCGCCACGCACGCTTTGAATCAGCCATAGCGCGCCACTGTCGGCTTTCTGAGCCAGCGCGCCGTGGAAGTGATTGAGGCTGGCGGCCCCCAGGCGCATCCAGCGTTGCAGCACCGGATTATCCGAGCGCGTCGACGTCAGTTGAGCCCCCAGCAACAGGGTGTCGCCCTGATGCTTGAGGATGATTTCGTCGTCGCCTTCGAACACGCTCAGTTGCGCTTGGCGGCTGTTCAGCCAGTCGCTGATCAACCCGCGCACGTTATTGAAAACTCTCGAAGGCACTTTTGAGCAACAGATGGTTGACGCGGTTGTGTTCCAGATACGCCATCTGCGTGGTTGAACTCTTGACGGCCAGGTTGAAGAAGTAGTCAGCGTCTTCACTGTTTTCCATGGCCTCTCCCGAACTGGAGGTAAAGCGTTTGTGGGCGGTGGTGCTGTTGTTCAGCAGTTGACGCGACAGATCCTTGTAAAAGTCCATGGGGTGTTCCTCTCATGTTCTGTGGATGTACAGGGATGAAACGATGGGTGATTCCAAGCGCGCGGCGTTCGCTCAGATGTCTATCCAGTAGTCCTTGCCTTGATTGAAAAACGTGTCGAGCATCGAGCGCCAACTGATGCGGAAATCGCCCTCGTCGGTGGTCAATACCAGGGTCTGGAGCGGGATCGTTTCGTCGGCGTGGAGCCTCCAGAGCGTGGCCTTGTGATTGGCCAGGCAGCGTCTGATCTCCTCCAGGTCTTGGGGATGGCAGAGCAGCGTCGCGTCGATCTCCTGAACCTGGCTCGCCAGCAATTGCTTGAGCAGGGCGGCCAGTCGTTGGGGGGTGACGGTTTCGTCCAGCAGTGAGCGGATCGCCTGGTGGGTGATGGCGGTCGCGTAGTGTTCCAGGCTGTCATGCATTGCCTGGCGCTCGCGTTCCCAGCGTTGGAGCTGGGCATCCGCGCGCTGCCAGATTTCCAGCGAGGCCTGTTCACGCAGCGCTTGGCATTGTTGCTCTGCCTGCCTGAGCCGCTCTTGGGCCTGGGCCTGGGCGCGGCTCAAGAGTTGGTTGGCTTGCTGCCAGTCGGCGAGTTCTTCGCGGGGGATCAAGCCCGCGCGCACCTCAGACAGGTTCTTGGGCAATTCGATCGTGTGTCGGCATAACATCGCGGGTGTCCTTACTCGTTCGAGTCCGGTGGCAAGGGGTCGCTTGCCAATGTGGTCACGCGCCACACGACGGCTTGCCATAAGGTATTCAGTCGGCTGCTGCCGTTTTCGAGCGAGACATTTTGCTGCTCGACCTGGCGCACGCGCTCGCGGGGAAAGCGCAATCGAAGGCGTTGCCAGGTCGTGGGGTCCACCCAGCTGTGGAGCAGTTGCAACGGGTCGGCATCGGGCGCCAGCATGGCCGGTGGCAACGCTTTGGAAAGACGCATGCACCACAGGTGATGGCTGTCGCTCAGGGGCGCGGCGGCCTCTGGATTGAAGGTGTCGTGAACCAACGTCAGCGCCAGGTTGAGTTGCTCCGTCGAGGCCAGGGCCAGGCGCAGCACGGTGGGATGGGGCGCGGGCGGCAGGCACGGCGCAATGCCCGTGAGGCTGGCCGGCGCCGAGCATCCATTGTGATGAAACGCGTCGATCGCGGGGTGCTTGTCGCCTTTCCAGTCGTCGTGGGCGTACTTCCAGGGGAAGGCCCACCATTGCGCCCAGGCCAGGTGTTCGCTCATGGGGGGATCAGGCCTGGTTGTCATGGGCCGTGCCGCGCAATTGGCCCGCGCCAGGCGAGCCGTGCGCCAGACGTTGGCGTCGATTGTGCAGGAACAGGCCCGCGACCACGGCTGACACCAGGCCGAGCAGGGCGACGATCACGCTGCTTCGCCAGAAACCGAGTTCGTCACTGGGCACCAGGAACGGGCCGAAATACACCAGGCGTTGTTGCTCCTGATACGTGGTGGCCGGCACGAATATCACCGTGAGTTTCTGCGGGTTGTCCACTGCCGTGGTCATGCCGGGGATGCTGCTCGCCACCATCCGGCGTACGCGTGCGCGAATATTGTCGGGGTCCAGGCGCGGGTCATGCTTGATGAAGACCGACGCGGAAGCGGGCTGGACCGGCTCGCCCGGTGCGATGCGCTCCGGCAGCACCACATGCACGCGGGCAACGATGACGCCGTCAATGTTGGACAGCGTGGCCTCAAGCTCCTGGGACAAGGCATAGATATAGCGCGCGCGTTCTTCCAGCGGGGTGGAGATGACCCCTTCCTTGCGAAACGTATCGCCCAGCGTCGTCCTGGCCACGCGGGGCAGGCCGGCGGCCTCCAGCGTGCGCACGGCGCGCCCGATGTCCTGCGCGTTGACCGCCACGACCACACCGTCCTTGGCGGGTATTTTCTGCGCGCGTATGTGTTTGTCCGCCAATTCGGCGATGACTTCGTTGGCTTCTTGCTCGGAGAGTTGGCGATGAAGTTCCACGCGGTCACTGCAGCCGCTCACCATCAACGTAACGGCCAGTAGCAAGGCAGCGGGCAGAAAGTTAGTCATCTTCACTATTGCAGGTTACTGAGTTTGTCGATGCATTGGGTTGCCTTGCCCAGGCTCTTGACGAGCAACTGCGAAGTGAGCACGGCATTGGACAATTCCCGTGGATATTCTTTGAATTGATCCATCTCGATGCCCTTGCTTGAAGACTTCAGCGCTCGCGCAAGGCGGCTTTCCGAGGCCTTGAGCTGCCTCGAAACGTCGCTCAGTACCGTCGATGCACCCGCTGTGGCCGTGAGGGGCGGTGCCGACTGCTCCAGCATTGACCTGAAAAAGGTGGCATCGGTATTGGGGCCTGGAAAATCTCGCGTGCTGTAGGCGCCATCCAGACCGTCAGCCTGGGGGCGCGCGCCGTATTCTTTTATCTGCATACAAGGCCTGCGATGGAAGTGACTGAAGCAGGCTCCCCGGCCGATGAGCCGGGGAGGTGAACGTTGTTATCGGATTTCTTTGGCAGCGGCATACTTGTTGGTGATGCGGCGAGCGGCCAGTGTTTGCTGGAAACCTTCTTCGGCGACCGCTTCAGCTTGTTTGACCTGACTGCTTGAGCTGCTGGAACTTCCACTTCCAAATCCGCTGTTGGATACGGAATTCAAGCCGTATGAGTTGTTACCCGAAAACAGACCTTGAATAGACATGATAAGACTCCAATTTCAATTTGAGAGTTGGTTCATTTGCCGTGGGTTAAGTCGTGCTGATAGTCAGCTCTGTTTTTCCAGCTTTAACCTGGCTTTGACTCTGTGGTACATGCCGATAAAGCGTTCCAGATGTTTGTGCGTACAAATGTTTCTATATGTTTTATCGTGAACGTTTTTATGCCAGCGATATGTCCAGCTGTTTCATCCTGTAATACAGCGTGCGCTTTGCAACGCCCAGTTCAATGGCTGCGGTGTCTACACAGTACCGATGGCGGTGCAGCGCTTCTTCAATCAGGGCTTTTTCTATCTGTTGCAGCCGCTCCTTGAGGCTCATCAGGCTGTCCTGTTGGCTGCTTCCGGGCGTCGAGAGCGGTGGCAGGCCGAGCACGAAGCGTTTGGCCGTTGACCGTAGTTCACGCACATTGCCCAGCCACGAATGACACAACAGTTGTTGCAGCAGCCCGCCGGAAGGGGGCGGGGCGGTGCAGTTGAAGTGGTTGGCTTCCTGCTGGACCATTTCCAGGAACAACGGAATGATGCGCTCGCGCCGCTCTCGCAGGGCCGGCAGCTGGATGTTGACCACATTGAGGCGAAAGTAGAGGTCGCGCCTGAAGGTGCCGTGCTCGACCATCGTGTGCAGCGAGTGCTGGGCTGACGCAATGACGCGCATGTCCACCGGAATAAACCGCGTCGAACCCAGACGCTCCACGCCGCGCGACTCCAGTACGCGCAGCAGCTTGGCCTGCAAGCTCAAGGGCATGCTGTCGATCTCGTCCAGGTACAAGGTGCCCAGGTGAGCGGCCTCGACAAAACCGGCGCGAGATTGCATCGCGCCGGTATAGGCACCACTGTTCACGCCGAACAATTGACTTTCGGCCAGGCTTTCAGGAATGGCCGCACAATTGACGGCCACAAAGTTACCCCGTCGTCCCGATAAACGATGAACCCGTTGAGCCAACGTATCCTTGCCCGTGCCGGTTTCACCCAGCAACAAAATGTCAATGTTCAGGGCGGCGGTGCTGTTAAGTGTGCGTTCAATATCCGGGCCTTCGATGAGTGAGATCTCTGTTTCATGTTCCCTGTGGACGAAGGCCGACATCGGATGCAGCTCCATTATCGTTATGACTTCACTGTAGAAAGGTCCGCGTACAGACGCCGATCAGAAGAGCGCAGATTATAAAAATTGTCCTGTGGGCTTAAAGTAGTTACGTGCCGGAATGCTGTAGGAAAATGTTGGTAAATGAGTGATTTATAGTGAAGAGGTTGATAGTGAGGTTCAGGTGGAAAGGTAAATAGGATAAATCCTGGAATGCTTTATAAGGAGTGACGAATGTTTGTTTTATTTTGAATTGAAATAAGCGTGTTGTTTTTTTATACCGGGCGGTGATGGCCCATCGTCAAGTGGGCCTTGGCTTCATCTGATTGGCGGGATGAATCCAGCGGCGCACGGGATTGCCCGTGGGGTTACGGCGGTTGTCGTGTAGGTTAATTCCCGTATGGGGGGCAGTGAGGCGTGCGTTTGCTTTTGAGGTCCGTTGTTATAGCCATTAGTCAGTGCTCATGGGGACATTTACCTTGGCTTTGATGAAGGGTACGCCGGGGGATAGATAGGGCTTGATGAGGTTTGCTACCGTTTCTTTTTGTTTGCGTTTGCAAAAAACATTGAGGCTCCAGTTGGTTTTGAAGTCATTTCCTTCTTGAGTGACACTGTATTTTAAATCGACTACCTCTCTATTGGTTGCAATGGCGAGTTGAGTGATCTCCTCCCATTTGAATGCATAGTGGTGGTATTGAGTATGCATCTCTTGATAGCTTTTGGAATTTAACATAGATAGATACATTAACCCCATTCCCCCAGGACCTATTAGTGCTCCAATTAAAAATGCAGGATCAAGGGTCGCCAGAAATATAAAGATGATTGCTGTAATTCCAGAAAACCATTTTAGGAATGTCAGTGCCCATTTTGGAAAGTCTTTCCACTCACAGTATTCAATTCCTGAACGAGTAATGCGATAGGCGAAATTCATTCGTTGGTGGGTCATTGATATTAAAGCTGTATTGACGATAATGAAAAATAGTAGAGTTGATATTGTGTTGAAGACTAGATATTCTTTCGTGTCTCGATATAAAAAAATGGAGCCGACTGTTATGGCGATGAAGCAGAACCAAAACATTGCGTTGGCTACAAACGTATTGTAGTTGCGCGCACGGATTGTCCATGTCATCAGTTCTGGCTCATTTGCATACTTCCATTGGAGCTGTGGCGGCAGGTCAAGTGGCTTGCTGAAATTAAACATAATAGGGCTCGTTCACTTAATTGGTTTTTTTGGGGGGATTAGTTTTAATGGTTGTGTTGCTTTTTGGCTAAGTACAATGCCATCTTCTTCTTTTAGTTCACCACTAAAGGCAGTGTTAAGCCGGTCCGCTTCACTTGTGGACCATCCAAGCGCCACCCGAAATATATAACCACGGCCATCCCCTCGTTGAAGCACCCCAGGCGGATACTTGATCTCGAGTTCAAGGATTGGATCGTCTATAGGTGTGCCAATCCACACCTGCCAAAGTCGATGTTGTTCGGTGTTCGCACAAGTGAGGTCTGCGGGGTTAAGTTTCCTGGCAGGGCACTTGCGCATGGTCTGATCTTCATATGGCCAAGGCATAAGATCAGTTTAGTACATCTACTTTGCCGAACACGTAGGGTGTACCTGGTAGTAAGTTATTCTTGATAAGCTGAGTGACGCGCTCTTTGTCTTTTGGTGTGAAAAATATATATTGGCGCCCTATGGTCATGTAAATGGAGCCCTCTTGCGGTACGCTATACTCAAGTTCCATCATGACTCTATTGGTCGCGACTGTTGATTTTGTCAGTTCTTTCCAGTGTAAAAAATGATGATGATATTCTGTTTGCATGCGCTGATAGGTCTTGGAATTTGCCATTGATAAGTACATTAACCCCATCGCGCCAGGACCTATTAGCGCGCCAATTAAAAATGTCGGATCGATAGTTGTCAGGTAGATGAAAATTATTGCCATCATCCCGGTAAACCATTTTAGAAAGGTCAGTGCCCATTTGGGAAAGTCCTTCCATTCGCAATACTCCACTCCTGATTGGGTGAAGCGATAGGCGAAATTCATTCGTTGGTGAGTAACGCTCAGAAGAACAAGTAACATCAGAGAAAAAAAGAAAATGCACGAAGATATACGCCAGGATTGACTCATACCCTCGTAAACTGAGTACATGATCAATGTTGCTCCGAGTATTACGGTAGTCATAAATGAAAACATTAGATTGGCAACAAATGTGTTGTAGTTGCGCGCGCGGATTGACCATGTCATCAGTTCTGGCTCATTTGCATACTTCCACTGAAGTTGTGGCGGAAGGTCAAGTGCTTTGTCGAAATTAAGCATAATGGAACTCGTTCATTTAATTGGTTTTTCTGGAGGGATTAGTTTTAGTGGTTGTGTCGCTTTTTGGCTAAGTACAATGTCATCTTCTTCTTTTAGTTCACCACTAAAGGCAGTGTTAAGCCGGTCTGCTTCACTTGTGGACCATCCAAGCGCCACCCGAAATATATAACCGCGCCCATCCCCTCGTTGAAGCACCCCAGGCGGATACTTGATCTCGAGTTCAAGGATGGGATCGTCTATAGGTGTGCCAATCCACACTTGCCAAAGTCGGTGTTGTTCGGTTTTGGTATAAGTGAAGTCGGCCGGATTGGGTTTGCCGCCGGGGCCGTTGGGCAGTTGTCCAAGCTGTGTTGGATCAACCCAATTGCCATTGAGAAATTGCTCGTAAAAACCAATGGGCATGGCTCGCAGCCTATTCTCGGAGCGCAAAAACGTGGTCTCGATCATGGCTCGTCGCAAGGTCACCGCTTTGCCCGCCACAGTGATTAGTCAGTGCTCATGGGGACATTTACCTTGGCCTTGATGAACGGTACGCCCGGAGATAGATACGGTCTAATAACGTTGGCTACGGCTTCTTTTTGCTTGCGCTCGCAAAAAACATTGAGGCTCCAGTTAGTCTTATAGTCGTTTCCCTTTAACGTTATGCTGTATTTTAAGTCAACTACTTCTCTGTTGGTTGCGATGGCGAGTTGAGTGAGCTCTTCCCACTTGAATGTATGGTGGTGATATTCAGTGTGCATCTCTTGGAAACTTTTGGAATTCGCCATGGATAGATACATCAAGCCCATGCCTCCCGGGCCTATCAGTGCGCCTATTAAAAATGTAGAGTCGAGAGTCGCCAGAAAGATAAAAATGACTGCTGTGATACCAGTAAACCATTTTAAGAACGTTAATGCCCATTTAGGGAAGTCTTTCCACTTGCAATACTCCACTCCTGATTGGGTGAAGCGATAGACGAAATTCATTCGTTGGTGAGTAACGCTCAGAAGAACAAGTAACATGAGAGAGAAAAAGAAAATGCACGAAGATATACGCCAGGATTGACTCATGCCCTCGTAAACCGAGTACATAATCAATGTTGCTCCGAGTATTACGGTAGCCATAAATGAAAACATTAGATTGGCAACAAATGTGTTGTAGTTGCGCGCGCGGATTGACCATGTCATCAGTTCTGGCTCATTTGCATACTTCCACTGAAGTTGTGGCGGAAGGTCAAGTGCTTTGTCGAAATTAAGCATAATGGAACTCGTTCATTTAATTGGTTTTTCTGGAGGGATTAGTTTTAGTGGCTGTGTCGCTTTTTGGCTAAGTACAATGCCATCTTCTTCTTTTAGTTCACCACTAAATGCAGTGTTAAGCCGGTCTGCTTCACTTGTGGACCATCCAAGCGCCACCCGAAATATATAACCGCGCCCATCCCCTCGTTGAAGCACCCCAGGCGGATAGTTGATCTCGAGTTCAAGGATGGGATCGTCTATAGGTGTGCCAATCCACACCTGCCAAAGTCGGTGTTGTTCGGTTTTGGTATAAGTGAAGTCGGCCGGATTGGGTTTGCCGCCAGGGCCGTTGGGCAGTTGTCCAAGCTGTGTTGGATCAACCCAATTGCCATTGAGAAATTGCTCGTAAAAACCAATGGGCATGGTTCGCAGTCTATTCTCGGAGCGCAATTAGTCAGTGCTCATGGGGACATTTACCTTTGCCTTGATGAACGGTACGTCCGGAGATAGATAGGGTTTGATGAAGTTTGCTACCGCTTCTTTTTGTTTGCGTTTGCAGAAGATATTGAGATTCCATTTCACTATTCGCCCAAGGCGTGGATCAAAGTGACAAAATTTCAAGTCCACTACTTCTCTATTGGTTGCAATTGCTAGTTGTGTGAAATCTTTCCATTCATACATCAAGTGATGGTATTGCGTCTGCATCTGTTGGTAGGTTTTAGAGTGTGCCATCGACAAATACATCAACCCCATGCTACCGGGTCCAATCAGAGCACCAATCAAGAATGTCGGGTCAATGGTCGCCAAATAAATAAAAATAATTACAGCGATCCCGGAAAACCATTTCAGGAATGTTAATGCCCACTTTGGGAAGTCTTTCCATTCGCAGCACTCTATTCCTGAGCGGGTAAAACGATAGGCGAAATTCATTCGTTGGTGAGTCATGCACGAAATCGTGAATAAAATAAAGATAAAGAAGAATATGCACGACAGTGTTCGCCATGGCTGGCTCATTCCTTCGTATACCGAATACATGATGAACGATCCTCCCAATATAAGTGCGGCCATGAAGTAAAAAATTGAATTGGCTGCGAACGTGTTGTAATTTCTTGCGCGAATTGTCCACTCCATCAGTTCTAACTCATTTGCATACTTCCACTGGAGTTGTGGCGGCAGGTCAAGTGCTTTGTTGAAATTAAGCATAATGGAACTCGTTCATTTAATTGGTTTTTCTGGAGGGATTAGTTTTAGTGGCTGTGTCGCTTTTTGGCTAAGTACAATGCCATCTTCTTCTTTTAGTTCACCACTAAAGGCAGTGTTAAGCCGGTCTGCTTCACTTGTGGACCATCCAAGCGCCACCCGAAATATATAACCGCGGCCATCCCCTCGTTGAAGCACCCCAGGCGGATACTTGATCTCGAGTTCAAGGATGGGATCGTCTATAGGTGTGCCAATCCACACTTGCCAAAGTCGGTGTTGTTCGGTTTTGGTATAAGTGAAATCGGCCGGATTGGGTTTGCCGCCGGGGCCGTTGGGCAGTTGTCCAAGCTGTGTTGGATCAACCCAATTGCCATTGAGAAATTGTTCGTAAAAACCAATGGGCATGGCTCGCAGCCTATTCTCGGAACGCAAAAACGTGGTCTCGATCATGGCTGGTTGCAAGGTCACTTCTTCGCCCGCCACCGCAATAGGCAACTGGATCTGGACCCAGAACCCCAGCCATTTTCTCGGCGTACTACCGCCACCGTGATACAAGGCTCTTGCCAAAACGCTGGGGCGTTGCAGGGTTTCCAGTAAGGCGTACGTCTGTTTTTTATGCCCCTCGTCGCCCAGCCATTTAGGTTCTGCTCCGCGTCCCCAATTGCAGCGGTATAACCATAGGCGCAGCCCTTCGCGTTTGTAGCGGTTGGCCTCCATGGAGATCAGCAAATAGGCAATTCCGAGAACTGCCACGATGATAACCACGGGGGTGGACATCACCCAGGAGAAGCTGAACAAAGTGCCCAGGACTGCACCGGCGAGTTGGCCTGTAGCAATAAAAGACATTCCGAACACCACACCGAACTTCGCCCAAAGTAATGTGTTTTCCTCTTCACTGGTGGCCGAGCTGGCATCCTCGGAAATCTGCCAAGCCTCCAACCCCGCCGCAATCGCCCCAAAAGCCGCCCAAGTCACAGTCCGTAAAATCAATCCTTTCGAGGCTGCTGCAAACTCGTTCGCAACCGCCGCTTGAGCGCTACCACGTGAAGCTGCTTTGGCTTCGTTTAACCATTCGGTATATCCCGCTTGAGCCAGACTAAAAGTCTTACTACCAGCCTCAGCCACCATCTTCCCCGCCCGACTCCAAGCCGGCCCCACCCACAACGCCGCAATCGCGTTCGCCGTATACGCCGCATTCGCGCCCATCACCCGCCATTCTTGTGCCGTAAACCGCCCGTCGTTCGCGGCGTTGTTCGCGCTTTCGAACAGGTTCCACAGGTTCAAGCCCACCAGTAAAACCGGCAGGGCGTTGCCCAGGTTCTGGTTTATCCAGGCGTGGGTGCGGACGCTGTAGGCGTGGGTTCCGGCTACTTTCAGTTGGGCCTTCACTTCCGATGGCCCCAGGTCGGCGAGCCATGTGTTGATTGTCCACGGGTCGATACCCAGGCGTGTGCTGCCGGAGGCTTTGGCGGTGATTTGATTGGGGCGGTCCAGCCAGAGGATTTTCAGTTGCGCTTCGTGGTTTTGCAGGGCGTGGCGCGCGGTGCGGTGGTTGTGGGCGTGGCCGGGACGGCTGAGGATTTGGCGGGCGATGTCGATTTTGTCGTGCAAGGCTTTCACTTCTCGCAGCCATGCCTGGAAGTCGCGCTGGTAGGTGGGGTTGAAGGTCAGTTGGGTCGAGCTGGCGATTTCGGTGGAGAACAATACCTGGGTGGCGGCGAGGGTCAGTGCCAGGTGCTGTTTCATCGCCGGTAACAACGCGCTGCTCAGTCTGTGCCAGGCATAGCGGGCGTGGTCGTTGGCGACGTCGATCAGGGTGTTCATGGTGGCTTTGGCGACGCTGCTCATGGCCTGATAGACCGCGCTGTGCTTGACCGTCTCGAGGTCGAACACGGCTTTGATTTCGGTGCTGCGGGTGGCGAGGCTGGTGGCGTCGCCGGCGGAGGTGGGCGACAGGGCTGGGGAAGTGCCATCGCCCTCGCGGCCCAGGGCGTCGAGGCTGCCGGTGGCGCTGAAGTTGTGGGTCACTTGCCTGATCAACGCGGCGATTTCCGGGTTGAAGTTGAACAGTGCCAGGCCAAACAGGCGGGTCGGCGTTTCGGCTTGCGCGCACAACCACTGTTGCCCGGCCTCGGCGTTACCCAGTGCGGTGTAGAGGGCGTGGGCCGTTTCCATCAACAGGCTGGCTTGACCGGCCTCGCACGGGTCGTGGTAGACGGCTTCGGCGTGGGGGGCCAGTTGATCGAGCCAGGTGATCAGGTCGGCTTCACTGCGTTGGATATGTTGCTGCAACTGCAAGGCTTCGCGGGTGGTCTGGCTCAGGTACTGCTGCACTTCATCGAACCGCACATCCTCGCGCCACAAACGTCTGGCGTACCATTCATCGAGCGCGGTGCGCCAGGCCGTTGGCTCGGGCAGTGTTCCCCATCGGGCAATGAAACGTTGGTGGGCAGCACTCATGATCGAGGCGCCCGCCCACTCGGCCAGGTTGGATTCAAAGCCCGGGACATGGTCCTTGCCGCGCTGTACTTGATCATGGGCGTCCAGCAGCATGTACAGGTCGTCGGTGTAGGCCTGGCGTTGAAGGGGGTCAGTGATGGCCTTTGGAATCAATGCTTTGACGTCGAGGCCGCATAAGTTCTGCACGGCAAAGGCGCTTTGCAGGGTGTGTTGGTGCAGGGCCTCGAACTGGCTTTGCTCCATGAGCCGCCCGATCAGGTTCATGTTCAGGTCGTCGACCAGCGCCAAGGGGTCGTCCAGCGCGACGAACAGGGCGGTGTCCTGCGCCGGAACCCTGCCGCGCACGAGGGCGGCCTCGAAGGCCGGCTTGAACGGCGCGTCGGCGCTGGTTGGCTGGGTGGGTAACAGCGTGCTGGTGAAGGTCGGGGCCGTTTCGCCCCAGGCCAGGATGTCCGCCACGCTGTCGCCCAGTTCGGTGATGGGCGCGCCGTGGTCGATGTGGGCCTGGGTGCAGTAGGCCGGCAGGTCGACCTTGCGCATCCATTGGGTCTGCTGGGGTTCGTGGCTGCGTATCAGCTCGCACAGGCGCAGGGTCCATTGCACGGGGGAATAGGCGATATGCAGTTGGCTGTCGCGGGGGTAGAGCAGGTAAGGACGGGCCGCTCCCGGATGGTCGGGGTCGTCGTTGTCGGGCCAGGTGTGAGGGATGAACATTTCCCCCTGGACCTCATACTCATGCAGGGTTTTGGCGCTGCTGTCCCACACATACACCCAACCGTCGCGCAATTGGCGCAGGGTGTAACTGCGGCTTTTCAAGGGCGGCAAGGTACTGCCGGACCAGTTGGCGGGCAGCGGATGGGGGCCTTGGGCGCTGCCTTTTTCCGGTGACTCATCCAGGGCATATCGCACCGGGAAAATCGCCACTTCCTTTTGCATCAACGGGCACTGGCCACGGGTCATGGAGACGTTCTGGAATTCCTGGTTGCGGTAGGCCTGTCTGAGTTGGGCGGGGGTTGCGGGTGGACTCATCACACTTCCTCGTTGATCTCGATGGCCAGGCAGTCGTTATCCATCTGTTGGATACGCAACTCTGGAGCACGCTTGAGGGCTCCGGGCGTGCCGGCAAGCCACTGTTGATAGGGGGTATTGGGACGCAAGGTGAAACCTGGCCCCCAACGCAGGCTGTACTCGGTCCAGATGGTCAGGCTGCGTTCGCTGGACAGGCCCCAGGTTTCAGCTTCATCCAGCCGTTGCGCGAACCATTGCGTGCGGGTACGGCTGTCCAGCGTGGCCATGAGTGCTGGGTGGTTTTGTTCAAGACGTCGGTTCACACGTTCCATAAACCGCCAGCGGGCAGCTTGGTCGAGCGCGGCCAACTGGGCCTCTCCCAGTTGGGCGTAGGCATTTACCCATTCAGGCGGTGCGGCAGCGCGCAGCACACTTAGCCATTCAAAGGGCTGCGCAGGCTCCCAGGAGTGGTGGATTTCCGGGATGTACCAGGCTTCAATCGGTCCCAGGACCGCATCCAGGTGCTCGCGCTGATAACTGCCGAGCCAGGCGCGGGTCACCAGCGGGTCGGCAAACCGCAGCAAACCATCGCCTCCCAGTACGTCCGACGGCGCGATAAAACGCCTGAGATGCTCCGCAATGGCATGCATGGACGCGCGGCTGTAAAGCAGGCTGGCATCGGCTTGCTCAAAGGCGCTTTGGCGAATGTCGTTGATGAGGCCTGATGAGCCTTGCAGGGCGATCAGAAGGGGGCCCGAATCCTGTAGCGCTTGCCAGCGCGTGCCGATGTACAGCGGTATGACCTCAAGTGGTTCGCCGCGTTGGTACAACTGTTTGATGGCGTCGGGTCGCAACCCCCCATCCATCAACACAAAGTTGGCGCGTGGGGAGTTGTTCACTTCGTACGGTCCTTCTGTTCTTGTTCCTTCGCCGTCTGCTCGCAAATCTCACAGCGCGGCGTCATACGCATCAAGGCTTGTCGTTGCGCTGGCACCAGCAGTTGCCCCGGCACTTGCGCATCCGCCGCCTTCAACTGCCCCGGCAACAACGGCGCCGCCCCCGTGCCACTGCCAGGGCTGCCCCCGGAATTCAGTTTCGTCACCGGCGCGCTGACCCACACGCCGCTGCCATCGATTTTGATAAAACTTCCGCCGGCCTTGAGCGTCAGCTCCTTACCCGCTTCCACCACTACCTTCAGCCCGCTGCGTAGATGTATTTCCCGGCCCGCTTCGACGAACTGCCCCGCGCCGATCTTGACGTGCTGATTCATCGCCACCGTGAGGTGGTCGTCTGCCCGCGCCTGGACTTTGCGGTCGGCGTGGACGGTGTGGTGTTCCTCGGCCTTGAATTCGCTGTAGGCGTTCTTCTCGACGGTGTCGTGGCGTTCGTTGCCGACGCGGATTTTCTGGTCGTGTTCGATGTTTTCGTCCCAATCGCGCTGGGCGTGCAGGAAGATTTGTTCCGCTCCTTTTTTGTCTTCGATGCGCAGTTCGTTGAAGCCGCTGCCGCCGGGTGAACTCATGGTTTTGAACACGGTGCGGGTTTTGTTCGCCGGCAGTGGGTAGGGGGCGGGGTTTGTCTTGTGGTACAGGCAACCGCTGATCAGCGGTTGGTCGGGGTCGCCTTCGAGGAAGGTCACCAGCACTTCCATGCCGACGCGGGGGATGGCGATGCCGCCGTAGCGGGCGCCGGCCCAACTGCTGGAAACACGCAGCCAGCAACTGCTTTTGTCGTCGCCTCGTCCTTCGCGGTCCCAGTGGAATTGCACTTTGACGCGACCGTATTCGTCGCAGTGGATCTCTTCGCCTTGGGGGCCGGTGACCACGGCGCTTTGGCTGCCGAGGATGCGTGGTTTGGGATGGTTCAGCGGTGGGCGGTAGAACACGTCCCACGGCGTGGCGAGAAAACGGTTGCGGTAGCCCTGGTGGAAATCGTCCTCGGTGGTGCCGCTGGTGATGGATTCTTCTAGGACTTGGGGCTGTTTGCCTTCATGAAAAACCTCGGTCAGCAGCCACAGGTCGTTCCAGGCTTTACGTGGGTGATCGGAGAGTTGCAGGAAGTGGCCACTGGTCAGTGTGGTCTGGTCGCCCCAGCCTTCTGCCTGTTGATAGTCGGCACGGTGGCGCTCGACGGCGCGTTGGCTGAGGACGTTGCCACGGTCGCGTGTGAGAAAGCGGCCGGGGTAGTCGTAGTCTTCAAGGTCGGGGCCGGGATCATCGCCGTGGGATTTGTAGTCGGCCTCGAGTTGCAGTTTGGGCTTTTCAAAGTCGTAGTCGCGACGGGTCACGCGACCGGTGCGGGCGGCCAGGCGCACGCTGAAGCCTTTGATCACCGGTTCGTCGGCCACCAGGCCGCTGCCTTGGATGTAGGCGGTGGGTTGGCCGAGTCTGGGAAAGACGGTCTGGTCGTCGCCGAACACCAAGACGTGGCCGCGGGTGCTGTGCTGGAAGTGGTAGTGCACGCCTTCTTCTTCACACAGGCGCTGGATGAAATGCAGATCGGTTTCGTCGTATTGCACGCAGTAATCGCGGTCCGGGCACGGCTGGCCGAGGTGGAAGCGGTAGGCGTCGCCTTGGATGCCGTGCTCTTCGAGGATCAAGGCGATGATCTGCGGCGCCGACATCTGCTGATAAATACGTTGGTTGGTGCGGTGATGCAGGTATTGCAGGTGTGGCACCAGAGAGAGGCTGTAGCGACTCAGGCGCTTACCGGCATCGCCTTGGGCGACACGGTAGACCTGGCCGTGTACGCCGTGGCCTTGTGGGTCGAAGGCCAGGAATGCCCGCTTGTGCAGGAGTTTTTCCAGGTCGATGTCGGCTTTTTCGCTGACCAGTTCGACGTCGAAGCGATAGGGTTGGCTGATGCCTTCGGTGCCGGTGAACGACAGCACTTGCAGGTCGCCGGTGAAGTCTTCGAGGGTGAGGCTGAAGTGGGTCTGGTTGGCCGGTGCGAACATCCTTTTTTCCTTCTGTCATGCAGCGAAAAAACAACATCGGCCAGCCGCACTGGCCGATGTCCCGCAGGGGTCAGCCAGGCTTAGGCAACGACCGGCGCGCGCCAGTCATCAGAGCCCGAAGTGCCGGACACTTCGTGGGTCCAGGTGATTTTGCGGTAGGTGAACGCGACATCCTCCAGGTGGGTGAAGTGCGCGTTCGCCGGGTCCTGGCAGTTGTGCATGTGGTCTTTGATATCGACGATGATTGCGTCCTCGAGCTTGGTGGTGAAGTAGTGCTCCTGGGTGCCGGCCGCCGAGGTGCGGTACCACTGGATGGTGATTTCGCTCAGGCGTTCGCCGGAGGTCAGGGCCGCCAGCAGCAGCGGCGAGGATTTGTCGAAGACCTTGGTGATCTTGACGGGCTTGTGCACGCGCTGACCGGTGGGTTGGCCGGACTGCGGATCACGCGGGATGATCACTTCGTGACTGAAGCCCTGGACCATGACCTGGTCTTCGTGGCCTTCCTGATAGGTGTTGCCCACTGAATCGGCGGTGAAGGCCCCGGCGGTGATCAGGCCTTGTTTGGTGCCGGTGATGGACATGTAAGCGGGGGTTGCCATGGAGGTGCTCCTTGCTTGAAAAATGAAGGTACCCAAGGGGCGAAATTGCCCGTTGGGGAGAGTCTTCATATTAAACAGCGTGCCAATAAGAATAATTGCCATATAAAACAATTAGTTATCGAAACTCAGGCGGGGAAAACAGCTTTTTTCAGCGAAAAAAGGGGAAAAAGTGCGCAAGAAGTTGCACAGTGCTGTGCAACTTCTTGCGCATTTGGTTGCAGCCCTTGTAAATCAAGGGCTACAGAGGATTTAGGGGTGGTTTTTCAGCTTTTTACTGTGCAACTTTTTGCCATCTGGGCTGAGTGGCCCAGGTCGGACTTTTGCGTCGAAAAACACCGCTGCAGGCCGGCATTGCGCTCGGCCTGCGAGGCGATTATCGCCAGTGCCTCACCAGAGCTTCCAGGTGTAGTCGACGTTCACCCGTAGCTCATTGTCATCGCGATGGCTGGCCTGGGCGGTGAAGTCATTGCGGTACCATGCGTTGCGCACGCGCAGCACCAGGCCTTTGAGGGGCGTGCCCTGAAGCACGTAGTTGAGCTCGATGTCTTTTTCGCTTTCTTTCAGATTGCTGCCGCCCAGTTTGGGCAACTCGATGTTGTCGCCACTGACGTAGCGCAGCATGCCGTTAAGGCCGGTCAGGCCCAGAGCGGCAAAGTTGTAGTCATAGCGCACCTGCCAACTACGCTCCTTGGGGTTGAGAAACTCCGAGCTCAGCGTGCCTTCGGTGATGACCAATGGCTCTGTGCCGAACAGATACGGCATGGCGGTCTTGCCGGTCAGTTGCATGTAGCCGGCGCCGAATTTGTGGGCGCCGAGGCTGTACGTCAGCATCAGCGCGGCGTTGCGATTGTCCACCGGGCCGGCTTTGGCCGCGCCATCCTCGCCGGTGACAAACAGGCGAAAGTCGCTCTTGAGGCTGCCGGGCCCGATCGGGTGGTTGTCGACAAAACCATAGAAGTCTTTGCGATACAGATCAGCCAGTTCGGCGTGGTAGTACTTCAGCGTCAGTTGGGGCGACCAGGCATAGTCCCCACCGACAAAGGAAAACCGGTCCGACTCGGCGGCGCCCTTGAAGCGTCCGTTGGGCGAAGCCACCGACATTTTTTGATAGTTGGTGGAGTCGCGCAGGTTGATACGATCGAGCCAGCCGAGGTGCAGCGTCAGGTCGTCGATTTCCTGGGATTTCAGATACGCGCCACGGAAGGTCTGCGGCAGCAGGCGGGTCGGGCTGGCGAAGGCGATGGGCAAAAAGGTGCTGATGGTGCCCAGTTGCAACTCGCTCTTGGAGGCCCGGACCTTGCCGGTCAGGCCCAGCTCCGAATATTCGCTGGCCGGTTCGTGGGTCGTGGGGTTGTACGGCAGCAGGCCGGTTCCGGTGCGATCGGGCGAGGAGTCCAGGCGAACCCCCAACAAACCCTGGGCGTCCAGACCGAAGCCTACAGGCCCTTCGGTGTAACCCGAGCGCACGTTGAGGATGAAGCCTTGCGCCCACTCGCGAGCCGCCGCCTGGGGCGTCGCGTTCACGTAGTTGCGATCGAAGTAATAGTTGCGTATCTGCAAGTCGGCATGGCTGTCGTCGACGAAACCGGCGGCGCACGCTTGGCCAATGGACAAAACGCAGGTGCAGGCGCTGAAGGCCCGAAGAGAATTCCTGAGCATGGCAGTGTTCACTTTTATTGTTGTTGGGATAACCCCCGCGCCATCACGACGCGAGGGGGCAGTGCGGGTCGGAGGTCAGTCCTCCGGGGAGCGGTTGCGGCGTACCGACAGGTAAAACACCGCCAGCGCGGCCATGACGATGCCCGGTGCCGAGGCCATCATCACGCCGGTGGTGCCAGTGCCCAGGGCGAGCATCTTGCCGGCCACCAACGGGCCGCTCATCGCGCCCAGCCGGCCGATGGCGACGGCGCTGCCGACACCCGTGGCGCGAATCGACGGACGATAGAAATGCGGTGCCAAGGCGTACAGCACACATTGCCCGCCCGTAGCGAAGAAGCCGGCGACGAAGCCGGCTACCAGCATGCTTTGCAGTTGGGTGGCGATGCCCAGGGCCGTCAGCGACGCGAGAATGCCGAGGTAAATCAGGGCCGATAACGCCCAGGCCGGCAGACGATCCATGACCCAGCCCAGCAACAACGTGCCTGCCGCCGCGCCGAATTGCAGCGCCAGCATCACCCAGCTTGCTTGGGCGCCGCTGAAGCCTTGGCCGATCAACAGGCTCGGCAGCCAGTTGATCAGGATGTAAACCACCATGAGCGTAAAGAAGTAGCTGACCCAGATCATCGCGGTCGGCAATGCCGCGCCGTTGCGGAACAGGCCGCTGACCACACCAATCGGAGCGGCATCGCGCACGCTGCGAAACGCTGCGGATTCCGGCAGATAAAGGCCCAGCATCGGCACGATCAGCAATGGCACGATGCCGCCGACGTAGAACACCACTTGCCAGCCACTGGCCAGTTGGGCGATGCCAATGCCTGCCGCGAGTGCAGCGCCCAGGGGCACGCCGCAATACATCAGGCTCACGGCGGTGCCACGCAGGCGCGGGCCGGCGACTTCACTGCTCAGGGCGATCAGGTTGGGCAGTGCGGCACCCAGGCCGACGCCAGTGAGGCAACGGGCAATCAACAGGCTGTTGAAGTCCCAGGCCATGGTCGTGACCAGCGAGAACAACCCGAACAGGGCCACCGACGCCATCAACACCCGTTTACGGCCGATTCGATCAGCCAGCAAACCGCCGAGGAATGCACCGGGCAGCAGGCCGAAAATGCCGGCGCTGAAGACCCAGCCCATGTGTAACTTATCCAGTTGGAACGCCGCCGCCATGCCTTGCGCGGCGATCCCCGACGCTTGCAGGTCGAGGCCTTCCATCAGGGCGACGAGGAAGCACAGACCGATGGTCCGCGCCATGTATAACGGTGTCAGCACGTTTAGCGATGTCATGGGAAATACCCGTTTTATTGTTGTAATGGGCAAAGCAAACCCGTCCGGTCGCTGCGTGGGCGACCGGCCGGGGGGATGCACGGTTCAGCGTTTCAGCGGTTGAGCAGATCCAGGGCCACGTCGACAATCATGTCTTCCTGGCCGCCGACCATGCGGCGCTTGCCCAGCTCGACAAGGATGTCCACGGTCTTGAGGCCATACTTGGCCGCCGCGATTTCGGCATGGCGCAGGAAGCTCGAATACACCCCGGCATACCCCAGCGCCAGGGACTCGCGGTCGACCCGCACCGGGCGGTCTTGCAGCGGGCGCACGATGTCGTCCGCCGCGTCCATCAAGGTGTAGAGGTCGGTGCCGTGGTTCCAGCCCAAGCGTTCGGCGGCGGCGATGAACACTTCCAGCGGCGCGTTGCCGGCGCCGGCGCCCATGCCGGCGAGGCTGGCGTCGATGCGGTCGCAGCCTTCTTCGACGGCGGTGATCGAGTTGGCCACGCCGAGGCTCAGGTTGTGGTGGGCGTGCATGCCGGTTTCGGTTTCCGGTTTGAGTACGGCTTTGAACGCGCGGAAGCGGTCGCGGATGTCCTGCATGTTCATCGCGCCACCGGAGTCGGCCATGTACACGCAGGTGGCGCCGTAGCTTTCCATCAGCTTGGCTTGGGCGGCGAGCTGCTCGGCGGGGATCATGTGACTCATCATCAGGAAGCCGACGGTGTCCATGCCCAGTTCACGGGCGTATTCGATGTGCTGTTTCGACACATCGGCCTCGGTGCAATGGGTGGCGATGCGCACCACGCGGGCGCCGGCGTTGTAGGCGGCCTTGAGGTCGTGCACGGTGCCGATACCGGGCAGCAACAGCGTGGTGATCTTGGCGTGGCTGATTACGTCGGCGGCGGCTTCGATCCATTCCAGGTCGGTGTGCGCGGCGAAGCCATAGTTGAAGCTCGACCCTTGCAGGCCATCGCCGTGGGCGACTTCGATCGAGTCGACCTTGGCTTTGTCGAGGGCGCGGGCGATGTCCTGCACGTTTTGCAGGGAATACTGATGACGCACCGCATGGCTGCCGTCGCGCAGGGTCACGTCGGAGATGTAGATTTTCTTACCGTTCATGTCGCTCTCCTCAGGCCTGTTGCATCGACTGCGCCATGCGCTCGGCGGTGGCCAAGGCTGCGGAGGTCATGATGTCGAGGTTGCCGGCGTAGGCTGGCAGGTAATGGGCGGCGCCTTCGACTTCGAGGAACACCGAGGTTTTCAGGCCGGAGAATTTGCCCAGGCCGGGGATGTTCAACGGCGCGTCTGCCGGGATCACGTCGAACTGCACCTGTTGCTTGAGGCGATAGCCCGGCACATAGGCCTGCACGGCGGCGGCCATCTCGACGATGGAAGCTTCGACCAACGCTTGATCGGCCGCTTCGGACAGCACGAACACCGTGTCACGCATGATCAACGGCGGCTCGGCGGGGTTCATCACGATGATCGCCTTGCCCTTGGCCGCGCCGCCGATCACTTCGATGGCCTTGGAGGTGGTCTCGGTGAATTCATCGATGTTGGCGCGGGTGCCGGGGCCGGCGGATTTGCTCGCGATCGACGCGACGATTTCGGCGTAGTGCACCTTGGCCACCCGCGACACCGCCGCAACCATCGGAATGGTCGCCTGGCCGCCGCAGGTGACCATGTTGACGTTGAGCTGCTCCAGATTCTGCTCCAGGTTCACCACCGGCACGCAGTACGGGCCGATGGCTGCGGGGGTCAGGTCGATCAGGCGGATACCGGGCTTGATCGCGCGCAGGAACGCATCGTTCTTCACATGGGCGCCGGCCGAAGTGGCATCGAAAACGAAGTCGATGTCCTTGAACACGTCCATGCGGGTCAGGCCTTCGACGCCTTCGTGGGTGGTGGCCACGCCCATGCGCTGGGCGCGGGCCAAACCGTCGGAGGCCGGGTCGATGCCGACCATCACCGCCATTTCCAGATGCTTGGCGTTGCGCAGGATCTTGATCATCAGGTCGGTGCCGATGTTGCCGGAGCCGATGATGGCGACTTTGAGTTTCTTCATTATGGTTGCCTCATGTGCACGCAAGTCGCCGATCACTCGGCGCTACTGTCTACCGAGAAATTCACACCGACGCGGCCGATGCCGTCGATTTCGGCCTCGAACCGATCACCGGCGGCTACCGCCACCATGGGCCCCAGCGCGCCGGTGAGAATGATGTCGCCGGCCCGCAGCGGATCGCCCAGGCGCGCCATGGTGCAAGCCAGCCAGACCGCCGCATTGAGCGGATGGCCGAGGCATTCGGCACCGCTGCCGCTGGACACGTCTTCACCATTGCGGGTCATGCGCATTCTGGCTTGGCGCAGGTCGAGCCCATCGAGACGTCGCGCCGGGCCGCCGAGGACGAAGCAACCGCTGGACGCGTTGTCAGCCACGGTATCGACGAAACGGATGTTCCAGCCCTGGACCCGACTGCCGACGATTTCCAGGGCCGGGACGACCCAGCCGGTGGCCGCCATCACATCGGCGAATGTGGTGTCGGCGCGAGGCAGGTCGCGCTCGAGGATCAGGGCGATTTCAGCCTCGATCTTCGGTTGCAGTACGCGGCCGACGGGCACGGTTTGGTTGTCGCCGTAGCACATGTCGGCAAACAGCGTACCGAAGTCCGGCTGGTCCACGCCCAGTTGGGTCTGGACCTTGGGGTTGGTCAGGCCGATCTTGCGGCCCACCACGCGGCGCCCATTGGCCACACCGTGGTCGACGTTGAGGCGCTGGATGGCGTATGCGGCTTCGGCGTTGTCTTCACCGATCTGCTCGCGCAGCGGCGCGATGGCTTCACCGTGGGCTTCGGCCTGGCGCAGATCGGCGGCGAGTTGTTGCAGGGTGTCTTGAGTCAGGTGCATGTCAGCCTCGATGATCAGTGGGTCAGGAAGTCCAGGACCATGCGGTTGAACTTGTCGGCGTGTTCCCACTGCGCCCAGTGACCGCAGCGGTTGAACACATGCAGTTGCGCCCTCGGCAGGCCGGCCAGCAGGCGCAAGCCGGTGTCCATCGGCACGAAGCGGTCCTCGCGACCCCAGACGAGCAGGGTGTCGGCGTTGATCTCGTGCAGGCGGTGGCTGAAATCCGGGAATTGCTTGGGATTGAGGGTGCTGCTCTTGACGAAGTTTTCCAGGTGATCGCGGCGCGACAGGATGTTGTCCAGGCGGGTCTGGAACAGTTCGTCGGTGAGGCCGCTGGCATCGAAAACGAAGACGTTCATCATCTTCTTCAAGTTCTCGATGGTCGGGTCGCGGTACAGCGCGCCGATCAGTTTGATGCCTTCGGTGGGCTGGGGAACGAAGGCGCTCGGGCCGCCGGTGCCGCCGCCCATCAGGATCAGTTTGCCGATCCGCTCAGGGTATTCCAGGGCGAAGGCGACGGTGCTGTGGGCCCCCATCGAGTTGCCGATGATGTGCACGCGCGTAAGCTTCAGCACATCGAGCAGGCCCTTGAGCGCTTGGGCATTGAGGTTCGAGCGCGAGCCTTCGCTGACGATCGTGTCGCTTTTGCTCCAGCCGGGGCAGTCCATCAGGATCACGCGAAAACCGGCGTTAACCAGCGGCTCGATATTGCGATTGAAGTTGGCCCAGCCGCTCGCGCCCGGCCCGGAGCCGTGCAGCATGACCACGGTTTCGGCACCTTCGCCAAGGTCGTTGTAGTGCAGTTGCAGGTCCAGGTCGCCTTCCTTGATACGGGCAAAGCGGCTGGTGGAAGCTTCACTGAATGCAGTGGCTGTCATGGCAGTGTTCCTTGAATTCATGGGTGATGGTTCAGCGGCTGTGCGCCAAGCGCACCGAAGCCTGCAATCCATTCGGGAATCGGGCGGTAGTAACGACCCTCGGTCCGGTACGGGCCGAAGGCACTCAGGGCGGCGAAGGCGGCGACCCAGGTTTTGACTTCATGGGTCGACTTGCCGGCCAGCGCCGACAATGCGTCGTTACCCAGGCTGTCGAGGTCGCTCATGCGGGCCTGTTGGAGGGTGTCGAGAAACTGCTGGTCCCACGTCGGGTTCAGCGGGTGCAGGCTGTACGGGTCTTCGACGAAGACACGGGCGGCTTGAATGACCCGGTTCTGCCGGGCCTGTCGTTCGTCGGCAGGAAGCTGGCGGCCGCTGCCCATCAGGCGGTCGGCCATCCGCGCATCGACCTTGGCCAGTTCCGGTACCGGCGGTTGATGGGACAAGCCGCCGGAGGCCAGGAACAGCACGCGTTTATCCAGCGATTTCGCCCATTGGCCAATCGCCTCGCCCAGCAGCCGGGCACGTTTGAAGCCAGGCAGCGGCACGGCCACGCAGTTGATGAACACCGGGATCACCGGGCATTTGTGCAAGCCGCCGAGCAACAGCTCCAGGGGTTGGGCGAACCCATGGTCGACCTGCATGCGATACGACACCGCAGTGTCGACACCGGCCTCCAGCACCGCCTGGGCGCAGGATTCGGCCAGTGTTTTAGGCACGTCCAGAGGGCCGGCGGCGGTGTTGAAATCACCGATGGCGTCGGCCGCCATGCCAATGCAAAAGGCCGGCATGACGTCGTAGAAAAAGCCGTTGTAATGGTCGGGGCCGAACAGCACCACCAACTCTGGGTCGAAGCGGGCGATGCGCTCGCGCGCCTCGGCGATCACGCCGTCGACTTCGACCAGCACGTGCGGTTCAGGGTCGACGTAGCCCACCAACGGCGTGTGAGACAAACAATGCAGATAAGCGCTCATCTCACGCGACCTTGCTGACGACAGCGCTCGCCGCAGGCTGTGGCAAAGCTTTGAGCGCCCGGGCCAGTTCATCGCAGGCCTGGCCGACCGTTTGGGGGATGGCCAGCCCGGCGACGAAGCGGTCCGGACGCACCAGGGCAATGGACGACGTGCCGAGGGCGAACCACTCTTTCAAGCGACCGGTGCAGTCACCCACGCGGATCACGTCAGGGCCGGCATCGCTCGGGACTCTGAGCTGGACGTCTGGCAACACTTGAATGAAGCGGGTGCCCAGGGCTTTCCACTGCGCGATTTGCTCGGCGGTCAGGCCCCAGGTCGGGTCGCAGCCCCAGGCGATAATCGCAAAGTTCTCGCCGATCACTTCATCCAGCAGCACTGTGGTGCCGGCATCGGTCAATACCTTCGGCTGAATGAACATCTTGCCGACCGGCGAGCCCTTTTGATTTGGCACGATCAACGCGCCCTGGGTGTATTGCGGCATCGGTTTGAAGCGCATTTCCACGAAGTAGCGTTTGACCGGCGGCAGGTAATTGAGCAACCACGACACCCCATCGCGCAGGGTGCCTTGCCAGCGTTTCGGCGGCGCCAGCACGTGGCCGGCGAGTACGGAGAGATTGATCATCGCCTTGGCGTGGTCGCGGCGCTCCTGTTCGTAGCTGTCGAGCAGGTTGTCGGCGGCCAGGCCCTTGATCACCAGCGCCAGCTTCCACGCCAGGTTCAAGGCATCGCGCATGCCGCTGTTGTAACCCTGGCCTTGCCATACCGGCATGATGTGCGCGGCGTCACCGGCCAGCAGCACCCGACCCTGGCGGAACCGACCGGCCAGACGCGCGTTATGGGTATAGACGCGGCTGCGGATCAGCTCGATGCGGTCCGGGTTCGGCAATACCTTGCTCAGCAGCCGGCGCAGGTTCTCAGGCTTGCTCAGCTCGGTCTCGGTTTCGCCGGGCATCACCATGAACTCGAAACGACGCACGCCATGGGGCAGGGCGGCGGACACGTAAGGACGCACGGGGTCGCAGCACAGATAAACATGGGGCGTGGCCAGCGGGTCGTTGGCGATGTCGACCACGATCCACTGATTGGGCGCGGTCTTGCCTTCAAAGCTGATATCCAGGCTGCGCCGCACCAGGCTGTTGCCGCCATCGCAACCAATCAGGTAACGAGCGTTCAGGCGTTCGCTGCGGCCATGCTGATCCTTGAGGTCGAGCACCACTGCGCTGTCGCTTTGTTCGAAACTGTTGAGCTCACGGCTGAACAGGACCTTGACGTTATTGAAGCGCTGCAGGCCGTCGAACAGTACCCGGTCAGCCAACGGTTGAATGAACGCGTTGCGTCGTGACCAGCCGAACTCGTCGGTTTTCGGTTGAATGTCGGCGAAGCAGCGACCCTTGGGGGTCAGGAAACGCATGGCGTGCCAAGGCGTGGTATGGGGCAGCACCTTGTCCGCCAGACCGACGGCCTGGAAAGTGCGCAGGCTTTCGTCGTCCAGGCCAATGGCGCGAGGATAGTCGATCAGGCTGTCGAGCTTTTCCACCACCGTGACGTTGACGCCGCATTGTCCCAGGTAATTGGCAATCATCAGGCCGACCGGGCCGGCGCCGACGATGGCAACATCGGTGGTCAACTCCAATGGGGAAGGAGTGGGTGCAAGGCTCATGGGTATCTCCGTACAGCGCTTTTGGATTTTTTGTTGGGCGCAGTATGGAAATCACGAGGCTGGTGGACAACGAAAACCCTTGCTAGTGTGCACCAGGTGCACAAGCCTGATTTATAACAATAAAGGAGTTCCCATGAGCGAGACAGAATACAAGGCTGTTCGTGGGCTGATGCGCGGTTTGGCCCTGATCAACGGCTTGAATCGTTTCGATGGCGGGGCCAGTACGGCGCAGTTGGCCGAGCAGAGCGGGTTGCATCGCACCACGGTTCGACGATTGCTGGAGACCTTGCAGGCCGAGGGCTACGTGCGACGCAGCGAGTCGGATGACAGCTATCGACTGACGCTGAAAGTGCGTGAATTGAGTGAGGGATTTCGCGACGAACAATGGATTTCTTCGATTGCTGCACCGCTGCTGGGTGAGCTGCTGCAACAAGTCGTGTGGCCGAGCGACCTGTGCACGCTGGATGGCGACGCCATGGTGATTCGCGAGACCACTCATCGCTTCAGCCGCCTGTCATTTCACCGCTCCATGGTCGGTCGGCGCTTGCCGCTGTTGATGACGGCCACCGGGCGCGCCTACTTTGCGTTCTGCCCCGAGGCTGAGCGCGAGAAGCTGATTGAGTTGATGGTCAGCCGCGAAGATGAACAGTCGGCGCTGGCGGCCGATCGAGGCTTTGTCGAGCGGTTGGTGGAACACACCTTGAGCAAAGGCTACGGCGAAAACAATTCCCACTGGGGCCAGGAACGCAAAATTGCCGCCATCGCGATTCCGATCGAGCACGAGGAGCGGGTGATGGGTTGCCTGAACCTGGTTTACATCGCCAAGGCGATGTCGGTTGAGGAGGCCGCGCGTCGGCATCTACCGGCGATGCAAGACGTGGTGCAAAAAATCAGGGCGCAATTGGCGTAGGGTTGGCGCCTTTCTGCGTGCTTTGCCGTGGGGCGCGATCAAGCCCGCAAAACGCAAAAATCCCCGTGTCAGCGAGTGATCACGGGGATTTTTGTGTTTGTCGTCTTGCGTGTGAATTACACGTTGAAGCGGAAGTGCATCACGTCGCCATCTTTGACGATGTATTCCTTGCCTTCCAGGCGCCACTTGCCGGCTTCCTTGGCACCGGCTTCACCCTTGAACTGGATGAAGTCGTTGTAGGCGATCACTTCGGCACGGATGAAGCCTTTTTCGAAGTCGGTGTGGATCACGCCAGCAGCCTGTGGCGCGGTGGCACCGACCTTGACGGTCCAGGCGCGGACTTCTTCGACACCGGCGGTGAAGTAGGTCTGCAGGTTGAGCATTTCATAACCGGCGCGGATCACGCGGTTCAGGCCCGGCTCTTCCAGGCCCAGGGCCTCGAGGAACATGTCTTTTTCTTCGCCGTCATCGAGTTCGGCGATTTCCGCTTCGATCTTGTTGCACACCGGCACAACCATGGCGCCTTCTTCTTCGGCGATGGCCTTGACCACGTCGAGCAGCGGGTTGTTCTCGAAGCCGTCTTCGGCGACGTTGGCGATGTACATCACCGGCTTGGTGGTCAGCAGGTGGAAGCCCTTGACCGCGGCCTTCTCGTCAGCGCCCATGGTCTTCATCAGGCTGCGTGCCGGCTTGCCCAGGGTGAAGTGAGCGATCAACTGCTCCAGCAGGCCTTTCTGGACCACTGCGTCCTTGTCACCGCCCTTGGCATTGCGCGCGACTTTCTGCAGTTGCTTCTCGCAGCTGTCGAGGTCGGCGAAGATCAGTTCCAGGTCGATGATTTCGATGTCGCGTTTCGGGTCGACGCTGTTGGAGACGTGAATCACGTTCTCGTCTTCAAAGCAGCGGACCACGTGGGCGATGGCATCGGTTTCACGGATGTTGGCCAGGAACTTGTTGCCCAGGCCTTCACCTTTCGACGCACCGGCGACCAGGCCGGCGATGTCGACGAATTCCATGGTGGTCGGCAGGATGCGCTTGGGGTTGACGATCAACGCCAGGGCTTCCAGGCGTGGGTCCGGCATCGGCACGATACCGCTGTTGGGTTCGATGGTGCAGAAGGGGAAGTTCTCCGCCGCAATACCGGACTTGGTCAAAGCGTTGAACAAGGTGGATTTGCCGACGTTGGGCAGGCCGACGATGCCGCAATTGAATCCCATGGTGTTTCCCCTCGGTAAGAGTCAGGCCTTCTGGCTGTGCAGGGTTTTCATCGCACGGTTCCATTCACCGGCGAAGATATCCGGCAGCACGCCGAGGGCAAAGTCGATGCTGGCATCGAGTTTTTCCTGTTCGGCGCGTGGCGCACGACCCAGGACGAAATTTGAAACCATACTGGCAACGCCTGGGTGGCCAATGCCGAGCCGCAGGCGGTAAAAATTATTCTGATTGCCCAGCTGCGCGATGATGTCGCGCAGACCATTGTGCCCGCCATGCCCGCCGCCTTGCTTGAGCTTGGCAACGCCGGGTGGCAGGTCCAGTTCGTCATGGGCCACCAGGATTTCTTCGGGTTTGATCCGGAAGAAACCCGCAAGCGCCGCGACAGCCTGGCCGCTGCGGTTCATGTAGGTGGTGGGAATCAACAGACGAACATCCTGACCCTGATGCGAAAAGCGTCCGGTCAGGCCGAAATATTTGCGATCGGCCACCAGGTTCACACCTTGGGCGTGGGCGATGCGCTCAACAAAAAGGGCCCCCGCGTTATGCCGGGTCTGTTCGTATTCGGCGCCTGGATTTCCCAGGCCAACGATCAGTTTAATGGCAGTCACGACAGGGGCCCTTCCTTTGGAGTTGTGGATAACATCGCCGACCTGGGTGCGGCGAAAGTGGACGACAAGAGCTCGTTACCTCATGAGGTGAACGTCGCGTTATCGCCCGCTTTCTCGCTACGTTTCGGTCCGCGATGTGTCCTCAAGCTCCGACATTACAGAGTGAATTACTCTGCAGCGCCTTCTTCAGCTTCTGGTGCAACGCGTGGAGCGTGTACGTTGGCAACAGCTTTGTCATCACCGTGAACCAGTGCAACGAACTCAACGCCTTTAGGGGCCTTGATGTCGGACAGGTGGATGATGTCGCCGATTTCCATCGCCGACAGGTCGACTTCGATGAACTCAGGCAGGTCTTTCGGCAGGCAGGTCACTTCGATCTCGGCAACAACGTGCGAAACTTCGCCGCCTTTCTTGACCGGAGCTTCTTCGCCAACAAAGTGCACAGGCACGATGGCGGTCAGTTTCTGGCCGGCAACAACGCGTACGAAGTCAGCGTGCAGCACGTGGCCTTTGGCTGGGTGGCGTTGCAGGGCCTTGATGATGACGTTCTGCTTGGTGCCGCCAACGTTCAAGGAAATGATGTGGCTGTAGGCCGCATCGTTTTCCAGCAGTTTGGCGATTTCTTTGGCCAGCATGCTGATGGATTCAGGGGCTTTGTCGCCACCGTAAACTACAGCTGGAACCAGGCTTGCGAGACGACGCAGGCGGCGGCTCGCACCTTTCCCCAGGTCGGAACGCACTTCAGCATTCAGAATAAATTCGTTCATGTTGTATCTCCAAAATAACCACATTCGCCCCAGCGTTTGCGACCAGCGCTAAAGGCGATATGGGCAAAAAAGCCCCGCCCCAACAGTACGCTGGGGCGGGGCGCTTTTCGTCAGTGAGGTGTTCCGAAAGGGTTGACCCTTAACGGAACATCGCGCTGATCGATTCTTCGTTGCTGATGCGGCGAACCGCTTCGGCAACTACCGGTCCGATATCCAGTTGACGGATACGCGAACAGGCTTGAGCGGCAGCGGACAACGGGATGGTGTTGGTCACCACCAGTTCGTCCAGCATTGAGTTCTCGATGTTCTCGATCGCTCGGCCCGACAGCACAGGGTGTGTGCAGTAGGCGAAGACTTTAGCCGCACCGTGCTCTTTCAAGGCTTTTGCCGCGTGGCACAGGGTGCCGGCGGTATCGACCATGTCATCGACGAGAATACAGGTGCGCCCTTCGACATCACCGATGATATGCATCACTTCAGAGTGATTGGCTTTCTCACGGCGTTTGTCGATGATCCCGAGGTCCACGCCCAGGGATTTGGCGACAGCCCGTGCACGCACGACGCCACCAATGTCCGGGGACACGATCATCAGGTTTTCAAAGCGCTGGTCTTCGATGTCATCCACCAATACGGGGGAGCCGTAGATGTTATCTACCGGAATATCGAAGAACCCCTGGATTTGGTCAGCGTGCAGGTCAACCGTGAGAACACGGTCGATGCCTACCACGGTGAGCATGTCAGCCACGACTTTCGCGCTGATAGCCACACGTGCGGAACGCGGACGGCGATCCTGACGGGCATAACCAAAGTAAGGGATTACAGCTGTGATTCGAGTCGCTGAGGAGCGGCGGAAGGCATCAGCCATCACGACGAGTTCCATCAGGTTATCGTTGGTCGGAGCGCAGGTCGGCTGAATAATGAAGACGTCTTTACCGCGGACGTTTTCATTGATCTCGGCGGTAATTTCGCCGTCGGAAAATTTGCCGACGGAGATGTCACCGAGAGGGATATGCAGCTGACGTACGACACGTCGAGCCAGATCGGGGTTGGCGTTCCCCGTAAAGACCATCATCTTGGACACGCGCAGTACCTAGAGGCTGAGGGTAACCTGGATGAGTATAGGAAAATGGCAGGGGCGGCTGGATTCGAACCAACGCATGGCAGGATCAAAACCTGCTGCCTTACCGCTTGGCGACGCCCCTGTATCTGTTGCAACGAGTACCCAGTACTCGATTCCTTTTAGAGCAGACTTTGCAACTTGCGATGCAACATCGAAACGTTGCTTCCCTTTGCTACAAACCCTGTAAGGGTCTCTGTAAGAAGGGCCGAGACTTTATCAGCTTCAGCTTTGTTTGGGAAGCCCCCAAACACACAACTTCCAGTGCCGGTTAATTTTGCTTCGGTAAATTTACCTAACAAATTCAAAGCGTTACGTACCTCTGGATAACGCCTTGCTACAACCGGTAAGCAGTCATTTCGACTGTTTCCCTTGGGAACGGGGCGCACTTTAATGGGAGGAGAGTTACGTGTCAACAGTGGATCTGAAAAAATTTCTGCTGTACTTACAGATACTTGCGGGACAAGCACGACATACCAAGGCTCTTCGGGGTATTCGGGGGTGAGTTTTTCGCCGACGCCCTCGGCAAAAGCGGCGTGTCCACGCACGAAAACCGGGACGTCGGCGCCGAGCGTCAGGCCCAGCGCGGCCAGGCGATCGAGGTCCCAGCCGAGCTGCCACAAGTGGTTCAGGCCCAGCAATGTGGTGGCGGCATTCGAGCTGCCGCCGCCGATGCCGCCGCCCATGGGCAGGATCTTATCTATCCAGATGTCGACACCCAGGGTGCAGCCGGATTGTTCCTGGATTTTTTTTGCGGCCTTCACAATCAGATTGCTGTCGTGGGGCACGCCTTCGAATTCGGTATGCAGTTGAATCACGCCATCGTCGCGTACGGCGAACGTTAGCTCGTCGCCATAATCGAGAAACTGAAACAGCGTCTGCAACTCGTGGTAGCCGTCTTCACGGCGACCGAGAATGTGCAGCATCAGATTGAGTTTGGCCGGGGAGGGCAGGGTCAGTTTTTCTACCGTCACGTTATTGCCCCAGCTTGCGCGGTTGCCAGTCCTTGATCACCAGCGTGATGTCAAGGTCGGTGCCGTGCAGCTTGATGCGCTCGGGCAGCCAGTAACCGCTTTGTTGCACATAGCTCAGGTATTCGACCTGCCAGCCATCCTGTTCGAGGGTCGCCAGGCGGCTGTCGCTGTTGAGGCTCAGGCGACTTTTGCTGTCGGGGGCGGGCAAGCCGCGTACCCACCACACCAAATGCGATACGGGCAGCTTCCAGCCGATCTGTTCTTCCAGCAGCGCTTCCGGCGAGGTCGCTTCATAGCGCCCCTGGTTGGCAACTTCGAGGCTCACCTGTCCCGGTCGGCCGGTCAGGCGCGCTGCGCCTCGACCCAATGGGCCGGACAGGCGAATGTCGTAGTAGTCCTGGCGTTGCAGCCAGAACAAGGTGCCGCTGCCGGAATCTTTCGGGGCGCGAACCCCGACCTTGCCGTCGATCTGCCAGCCATCGATGCTGCCGAGCTGTGCCTTGTGTTGTTTCCATTGCGCCGGGTTGCCCGGACCTTCAACGGATTCGCGGGCGCCGAAGCCCGCGCAACCGGCGAGCAGGGCGATGAAGCTGAAAACGATAACGTGGCGCAAAAACATAAGCTTATAGGGTCTCGGATCCGGTCAGGCGCTTGATGGTGCTGCGCAGAATGGGGCTTTCAGGTTGTTCCTTGAGGAACTTTTCCCAGATTTGCCGGGCTTCACGCTGTTTGCCATTGACCCACAGCACTTCGCCCAGGTGGGCGGCGACTTCCTGGTCGGGGAAGCGTTCCAGTGCCATGCGCAGCAAGCGTTCGGCTTCGTCCAGATTGCCCAGGCGGTAGTTCACCCAGCCCAGGCTATCGAGTACGGCCGGGTCTTCCGGGTTGAGCTTGTGGGCCTGTTCGATCAACACCTTGGCTTCGTCGTAGCGTGTGGTGCGGTCGGACAAGGTGTAGCCCAGGGCGTTAAGCGCCATGGCGTTGTCTGGATCACGCTTGATGATCAGGCGCAGGTCTTTTTCCATCTGCGCCAAGTCATTGCGTTTTTCCGCCTGCATGGCGCGGGTATACAGCAGGTTCAAGTCGTCGGGGAATTGCAACAAGGCTTGTTGCAGCACTTTCCAGGCGCGCTCGCCCTGATTGTTGGCCGAGAGGGTCTCGGCCTGGATCAGATAGAGCTGGATCGCGTAGTCCGGTTCGGCATCCCGCGCGGCGGCCAGGCGTTTTTCCGCTTCGTCGGTACGCCCGTTGCTCATCAGGATATCGGCCTGGCGCAACTGGGCCGGCAGGTAGTCATTGCCGGGGTTGACCTGGGCGTATTCAAGCAGGGCTGCCTGCGGGTCGTTGCGTTCTTCGGCAATGCGGCCGAGGTTCAGGTGCGCGGAGTCCACATGGCTTTCCCGGGCGATCAGGTCTTCCAGGTAGCCCTTGGCCTCGTCCCAGGCCTTGGCTTCCAGGCACACCAGGGCCAGGGAGTAGCGTAATTCGTCGTCGTCCGGGTATTGCTGGACCAGATTGGCGAACTGCACTTTGGCGTCCTCCATGCGGTCCAGCTCCACCAGCGTGCGCGCGTAGGTCAGGCGCAGACGCTTGTCTTCCGGGTACTTCTTGATGCTTTTTTCCAGCAGCGGAATCGCTTCCTTGCCGCGATTGAGACTCTGCAGCAGGCGTGCACGCAACAGAATCGGCGCGATCTCGCCTTCTTCCGGTGGGTTTTTCTCCAGCAGCTTCAGTGCAGCTTCGGTTTCGTCATCCTGTTGCAGCAGCAAGGCCTTGCCGAACACCAGTTGGCTGTTCTTCGGGTGTTTTTGCAGCAGGCGGTCGAAACTCTTCATCAGGCCATTGCGCGTGTCCTGGTCGGTGTCGGCGGCCGACAGTGCGAGGAAGTCGAAATGGGTGTCGCCCTTGCCCTGCAGGACTTTCTCCATATACGCCATGGAGTCGTCATAACGCCCGGCGCGCGCCAATTGAATGGCTGCCGCCCGCTGCGCTTCGAGATCGTCCGGGGCGTTTTTCGCCCAGATCAGCGAGGTATCCAGCGCCGCCTGATCGGCTCCCAGGTATTCGGCGATGCGAAACGCCCGCTCGGAAATGCCTGGATCCTGGGTGTTGATGGCCTGGGTTACGTAATTATCCAGTGCAATGTCGAAGCGGTTGCGTTGGCCGGCCAGCTCTGCGGTCAACAGGCTGAACACCGTTTCTTCACTGAACGAGGAATAAACCTTGGGCTTTTCAGGGGCGGGGGTGCTGTCTTCCACCGGCGGCGTACCGTCCGGCGACACGGGGGCCAAGGCCTGGCAGCCGCTGAGGAAGACAAAAGCAAGGAGCAACGCGGAGGATCTATTCATATAGGAAGAGGACGACTAACCTGCGGTCGGATCATCATGACACAAGCCTTCGGCCAAACATAACCGAGTCTCAATGGATGCCTTTATAGACACAAGGCATTAGGACAATAGACGACGGTGGTTGTTCTGAATCTATCGAAGTAGGACAATTGCCGGCTTCCCGACATCATCAGCGATATTGAATGGCCTTCCTCGCACTCGGTATTAACCACAAGACTGCCTCCGTAGACGTGCGCGAGCGCGTAGCGTTTACCCCAGAGCAGTTGGTTGAGGCCTTGCAGCAGCTCTGCCGACTCACCGACAGCCGCGAAGCTGCGATCCTTTCGACCTGCAATCGCAGCGAGCTTTATATAGAGCAGGAGCATCTGTCCGCGGATGTCGTACTGCGCTGGCTGGCCGATTACCACCATTTGAGCCTCGACGAACTGCGCGCGAGCGCTTATGTGCACGAAGAGGATGCGGCAGTTCGTCACATGATGCGCGTGGCCTCGGGCCTCGATTCGCTGGTGTTGGGCGAACCGCAGATCCTCGGCCAGATGAAATCCGCCTACGCCGTGGCGCGCGAGGCCGGTACCGTTGGTCCGCTGCTGGGCCGACTGTTCCAGGCCACGTTCAATTCCGCCAAGCAAGTGCGCACCGACACGGCCATCGGTGAAAACCCGGTGTCCGTGGCGTTTGCGGCCGTCAGCCTGGCCAAGCAGATTTTCAGTGACCTGCAGCGCAGCCAGGCCTTGCTGATCGGCGCCGGTGAAACCATCACCCTGGTTGCCCGTCACCTGCATGACCTGGGGGTCAAGCGTATCGTGGTGGCCAACCGCACCCTCGAGCGCGCCAGCCTCCTCGCCGAGCAGTTCGGCGCCCACGCGGTGCTGCTGTCGGACATCCCGGCCGAATTGGTGCGCAGCGATATCGTCATCAGTTCCACGGCCAGCCAATTGCCGATCCTTGGCAAGGGCGCGGTGGAAAGTGCGTTGAAGCTGCGCAAACACAAACCGATCTTCATGGTCGACATCGCCGTTCCCAGGGATATCGAACCCGAAGTCGGCGAGTTGGACGACGTTTACCTCTATAGCGTCGACGATTTGCACGAAGTGGTCGCCGAAAACCTCAAGAGTCGCCAGGGGGCCGCCCAGGCTGCGGAGGAAATGGTCAGCATCGGCGCCGACGATTTCATGGTGCGCCTGCGGGAACTGGCGGCGGTCGATGTGCTCAAGGCGTATCGTCAGCAGGGCGAACGCCTGCGCGACGACGAGCTGCTCAAGGCCCAGCGTGCGCTCGCCAACGGTGGTAATCCCGAGGACGTGTTGATGCAACTGGCTCGTGGCCTGACCAACAAGTTGCTGCATGCGCCCAGCGTACAACTCAAGAAATTGACTGCCGAAGGCCGCCTCGATGCGCTGGCCATGGCCCAGGAACTCTTTGCCCTCGGTGAGGGCGCGCCAGATAGCTCTTCGGATAAAAAATCGCAATGAAAGCGTCACTGCTCAATAAACTGGACGTGCTCCAGGACCGTTTCGAAGAACTGACCGCCTTGCTCGGCGATGGCGAGGTCATTTCCGATCAAACCAAGTTCCGCGCCTATTCCAAGGAATACGCCGAAGTTGAGCCCGTGGTGGCGACCTATAAAAACCTGCTGAAAGTGCAGGCCGACCTCGAAGGCGCCCAGGCGCTGCTCAAGGACAGCGACCCGGACATGCGAGAAATGGCCGTGGAAGAAGTCCGTGAAGCCAAGGAAAAACTCGCTGAGCTCGAAGGCGACCTGCAACGCATGCTGTTGCCCAAGGACCCGAATGACGGGCGCAACGTGTTTCTCGAAATCCGCGCCGGCACCGGTGGCGACGAGGCGGCGATTTTCTCCGGCGACCTGTTCCGCATGTATTCTCGCTATGCCGAACGGCGCGGCTGGCGGGTCGAGATCCTGTCCGAGAACGAAGGCGAGCACGGCGGCTATAAGGAAGTGATCGCGCGGGTCGAGGGCGACAACGTCTACGGCAAGCTGAAATTCGAATCCGGCGCGCACCGCGTGCAACGGGTGCCGGCGACGGAATCCCAAGGCCGCATCCACACCTCGGCCTGCACCGTGGCGGTGCTGCCCGAGCCGGACGAACAAGAAGCCATCGAGATCAACCCGGCGGACTTGCGGGTCGACACCTACCGCTCGTCGGGCGCCGGCGGCCAGCACGTCAACAAGACCGACTCGGCGATCCGTATCACTCACTTGCCGTCGGGCATCGTGGTGGAGTGCCAGGAAGAGCGGTCCCAGCACAAGAACCGCGCACGGGCCATGTCCTGGCTGTCGGCCAAGCTCAATGACCAGCAGACCAGCGCCGCCGCCAATGCGATTGCCAGCGAGCGTAAATTGCTGGTGGGCTCGGGCGACCGTTCCGAGCGTATCCGCACTTACAACTTTGCCCAGGGCCGGGTCACCGACCACCGGGTCAACCTCACGCTCTATTCCCTCGACGAGATTCTCGCCGGTGGCGTGGACGCTGTGATCGAGCCATTGCTCGCCGAATACCAGGCCGATCAATTGGCGGCGATAGGTGAATAAATGACCATTATCGCCAGCCTGCTGCGCGCCGCCGACCTGCCGGATTCGCCGACTGCGCGCCTGGACGCCGAATTGTTGCTGGCGGCGGCCTTGGGCAAATCGCGCAGTTATTTGCACACGTGGCCGGAGAAAATCGTCAGCAGCGAACACGCGCTGACGTTTTCCGACTACCTGCAACGCCGCCGCGGCGGCGAGCCGGTGGCTTACATCCTCGGCCAGCAGGGGTTCTGGAAGCTGGACCTGGAGGTGGCGCCCCACACCCTGATCCCGCGTCCGGAAACCGAAATGCTGGTGGAAGCGGCGCTGGAATTATTACCGGCCACGCCGGCCAAGCTCCTCGACCTGGGCACCGGCAGCGGCGCCATCGCCCTGGCCCTGGCCAGCGAGCGCCCGGCCTGGCACGTCACCGCCGTCGACCGCGTGCTGGAGGCCGTGGCCCTGGCCGAGCGCAATCGTCAGCGGCTTAACCTGAACAACGCCACCGTGCTGAACAGCCACTGGTTCAGTGCGCTACAAGGTCATACCTATGACCTGATCATCAGCAACCCGCCGTATATCGCCGATAACGACCCGCACCTGGTAGCAGGCGATGTGCGCTTCGAGCCGGCCAGCGCCCTGGTAGCGGGCCATGATGGCCTGGACGACTTGCGCCTGATCATCGAGCAAGCCCCGGCGCACCTGAACGCTGGAGGCTGGTTGCTGCTGGAGCACGGTTACGATCAGGCGGCAGCGGTGCGCGACCTGTTACTCAGCCAAGGCTTCGACGACGTGCACAGCCGCATCGACCTTGGCGGTCACGAACGCATCACCCTGGGACGCCGGCCGTGCTGACCGACCAGGAGCTGTTGCGCTATAGCCGACAGATTCTGCTGGCGCATGTCGACATCGACGGCCAGTTGCGCCTGAAAAACAGCCGCGCGCTGATCGTCGGCCTGGGCGGGTTGGGCGCACCGGTTGCGCTCTATCTGGCTGCTGCCGGTGTCGGCGAGTTGCACCTGGCGGATTTCGACACCGTCGACCTCACCAACCTGCAACGCCAGATCATCCATGACACCGACAGCGTCGGCCAGACCAAGGTCGATTCGGCCCTGCGCCGCCTGGCCGCCATCAACCCTGAAATCAAGCTGATTGCCCACCGCACCGCGCTGGACGCCGATTCCCTGGCCGCAGCAGTGGCGGCGGTGGACGTGGTGCTCGATTGCAGCGACAACTTCTCCACCCGCGAGGCGGTCAACGCCGCTTGCGTGGCGGCCGGCAAGCCGTTGATCAGCGGCGCGGCGATTCGCCTCGAGGGGCAGTTGTCGGTGTTCGACCCGCGCCGCGCCGAAAGCCCGTGCTACCACTGTTTATATGGGCACGGCAGCGACACCGAACTCACCTGCAGCGAAGCCGGTGTGATTGGCCCGCTGGTGGGTCTGGTCGGCAGCCTGCAAGCCCTGGAAGCCCTGAAACTGCTGGCCGGGTTCGGCGAGCCGTTGGTCGGGCGGCTGTTGCTGATCGACGGGTTGACCACGCGTTTTCGTGAGTTGCGCGTCAAGCGTGATCCCGGTTGCAGCGTCTGTGGGCCGCAGCATGGTTAAGGACGCGCCCATCGGTGTGTTCGACTCCGGTGTCGGCGGGTTGACGGTGCTCGAGGAAATCCAGCAACTGTTGCCCCATGAGTCGCTGCTGTACGTCGCCGACTGCGGATACATCCCCTATGGCGAGAAAACGCCTGCCTTTATTTGCGAACGTTTACACCGGGTCGCGGCGTTTTTCCGCGAGCGGGGCGCCAAAGCCTTGGTGATTGCCTGCAATACGGCGACGGTCGCCGCCGTGGCTGACTTGCGCAAGAGCTATCCCGACTGGCCGCTGGTGGGGATGGAGCCCGCCGTCAAACCCGCCACCGCCGCGACCCGCAGTGGCGTGGTCGGTGTGCTCGCCACCACCGGCACCCTGCAAAGCGCCAAGTTCGCCGCGTTGCTCGACCGTTTCGCCACCGACGTGCGGGTGATCACCCAGCCGTGCCCAGGCCTGGTGGAGCTGATTGAAACCGGCGACCTGGGCAGCCTGGCCCTGCGCCAGTTGTTGCAACGCTATGTTGAACCGTTGCTCAGCGCCGGCTGCGACACCATCATCCTCGGTTGCACCCATTACCCCTTCCTCAAGCCACTCCTGGCGCAGATGCTGCCCCCCAGCATTACCCTGATCGACACCGGCGCCGCCGTGGCCCGCCAACTCAAACGCCTGCTGGGCGAGCGCGACTTGCTGGCCAGTGGTTCGCCTGACCCTGCGGCATTTTGGACTAGCGGCGACGTGTATCACTTCAGAAATATCCTACCGATCCTTTGGAAACATCCTGGAGTTGTGCGAAGCTTTGGCGCGTGAAAAGTTCGTGAAACTTCGTCGTTAGAGGCTGAACTTCTGACACTGCGTCGGCTTCTATAAGCGAGATCAGCTGTACCAAACTCTATAACTTCGTTCGGAAAGGATGTTTCTTATGAAGCGCTTGTTCTGTTTGGCTGCGATTGCGGCCACTGTGGTCGGACACTCTTTTTCGGCGCAGGCCGCCGGCCTTGAACTTGGGGTGGGGAGCACCAGCGATTCGACCATGACCTATCGATTGGGCCTGACGTCGGATTGGGATAAAAGCTGGTGGCAGAGCGACGTCGGTCGCCTGACGGGCTACTGGAACGGTGCCTATACCTTCTGGGACGGTGACAAGCGCAGCAGCGTGAGCAGCCTGTCATTCTCGCCGGTGTTTGTGTATGAGTTCGCCGGGGAAAAGGTCAAGCCCTACATTGAGGCCGGGATTGGTGTGGCGTTGTTCTCCCGCACGCACGTCGAGGACAACAACATCGGCCAGGCCTTCCAGTTCGAAGACCGCCTGGGATTCGGTCTGCGCTTTACCGGCGGGCATGAAGTGGGCATTCGCGCCATTCACTACTCCAACGCCGGGATCAGCAGCAACAACGATGGTATAGAAAGCTACTCGCTGCACTACACGATGCCGCTGTAACCTCAGAACCCCGCAAGACTCTGTGGGAGGGGGCTTGCCCCTCCTGCATTGAGATCAGCGGTAGGCCGTGGCGATGCCTTCCCGCTCGGTCAGGCACTCCGGTGCCCCCATCTCGAACTCGCGGCAAATCAACGGTCGCCGCTCATAAATCGTGCACATCATCGTGTCCCGGTCCAGCGCCGCACACCAGCCGTCGTCCAGGCGCAGCATGACTTCGCCGCCCCAATCGTCGGTATCGATATAGCGCTGCGGCACGCCCGTGTCGGTGATCAGCATGACTTCCAGCTGACAGCAGCAGGCCGCGCACGTCGAGCAAGTGACGGCGGGTTCGGCGATTTGGGTATGGGGGATGTTGGTCATAGGCGCGCAGTGTAAGGCAAGCAGATGGGGCGCGTCTGAATGCTCTGACAGACGTCAGTGCGCCAGTTGCCTGACGAGCCGGTGCAGCATGGGAAACAGCAGGGCCCAGAGCAAGGCCAGGCCGATCAGGCTTGGCGTTGTGCCATAGCCGAAACTGACCCCCGCCAGTTGGCTCCCCGCGTAATACGACAGCGGCCCGCCGATCGCCCCCAGCAGGCTGGCGCGCCACCACGGGCGGGCACTCCAGGCCAGGCAATGACCCAAGGTCGTGGCCAGCAGGGCCCATAGCAGGATCAGCCAAAACGGAATCAGCGGCCCGGGCTGGCTGAAGTGAAACACGCCGAAGGTGCGCAGCAAGGTGTCGATCAGCGTCCCCAGCAGCGTCACGGCCAGGAGCGCCTGGCCTTCCTGGGACACTGTTGTCGTCCACAGCAGATGGACCCCCAGCGCCGCCAGCCCCACCAGCAACCATGGGCCGTTACCGCCCATCACGCAGGCAAACCAGCCGCACTGGAAGAGCGCCGCGTTGACGAGGGTTTTAAGCACTGAAACGTCCGAGCAGCGGCGGGTTGATGGCCGATGGCTTGGCCAGCAGCAGTTGCGCGGTGCCGATGGTGCGCTCCATGAAACCACCCTCGCAGTAGCACAGGTAAAACTCCCACAGCCGCAGGAAATACTCGTCGTAGCCCAATTCCGTAAGGCGCCCGTGGGCGCGGCGAAAGTTCTCATGCCACAGGCGCAGGGTTCGCGCGTAGTGCAGGCCGAAATCCTCCATGTGCAGCAGGTTCATGTCGGTGTCGCGGCTGACGATCTGCAGCATGTTCTGCACGCTGGGCAGGGCACCGCCGGGAAAGATGTAGCGCTGGATGAAATCGACGCTGTTCTTCGCCTGTTCGAAGCGTTGCTCGCGGATGGTGATCGCTTGCAGCAGCATCAGGCCGTCGCGCTTGAGCAACTGCGCGCACTGTTTGAAGTAGGTAGGCAGGAACCGATGGCCCACCGCTTCGATCATTTCGATGGACACCAGTTTGTCGTACTGGCCGCTCAGGTCGCGGTAGTCCTGCAGCAGCAGGGTGACCTGGCCTTTCAGCCCCAGGGCTTGGATGCGTTTTTCGGTGTAGGCGAATTGCTCCTTGGACAAGGTCGTGGTGGTGACCTTGCAGCCATACTGCTGCGCCGCATACAGCGCCATGCTGCCCCAGCCGGTGCCGATTTCCAGCAGGTGATCGGTGGGCTTGAGCGCCAGTTTCTGGCAGATGCGTTCCAGCTTGTTCAGTTGCGCCTGTTCCAGGCTGTCGTCGGGGCTCAAAAATTGCGCCGCCGAATACATCATGGTCGGGTCGAGAAACTCTTCGAACAGGTCATTGCCGAGGTCGTAGTGGGCGGCGATGTTTTTCTGCGAGCCCTTGCGCGTGTTGCGGTTGAGCCAGTGCAAACCCTGGGTGAAGGGGCGTGCCAGCCTGGCCAGGCCACCCTCCATGGCGTCGAGCACGTCGAGGTTGCTCACCATCACCCGCACCACGGCGGTCAGGTCCGGACTGGTCCAGTAGCCGTGGATAAACGCCTCGCCGGCGCCGATGGAACCGTTGGCGGCCACCAGACCCCACACTGCCGGGTCGAGGATCTGGATTTCCCCCAGCAGGTGCGCTTCCCGTGCACCGAATACCTGGCGTTCGCCGTCTTCGATCACCACCAACTGGCCATGGCGCAGTTGACTGAGTTGACGCAGCACGCCCTTGCGCAGCAACGCAGTGGTCATGCCATTGACGTTCAGGCGATTGGCCTTGACCGATAAGTTAGGGGATTTCATGGCGGCGATCCTTGGTATACCCGACTGCGGTGCGCGAGGAGCCCTCGGCGGCCTGATGGGAAAAAATCGGTGTGCGTTTGAGGAACAGGCGCAGCGCCTGCCAATAAATGGCCAGGCAGGTCTTGGCGGTCATCCACGGAAAGCGCCGCAGGTAGCGGTGCAGGCTGGCGCGGTCCAGCGCTTCTTTTTGCAGGCTCAAGGTGGCGTCGAAGACTTTCATCTCTCCTTGCCAGTCGGCCATGTGCACGCCGAGCCTGGCGGCGGGCGGGCTGAAGCTCATGCGGTATTCCAGATCGCGGGGCAGAAACGGCGACACATGAAACGCCTTGGCCACGGCGAAGTGCTGGTGCTCATCCGCGCCCAGCGGCTGGGCCGGCAGTACGTAGTGATAGCGCTCGCGCCATGGGGTGTTAGTCACTTCACAGAGGATCGCGGCCAGTTGCCCGTCGGCCTCGAAGCAGTAGAAGAAACTCACCGGATTAAAAGCCAGGCCCCAACTGCGAGCCTGGGTCAGCAGGCAGATAGCGCCTTGGGGTATACGCCCCAGGGCCTTGCCGACTTCTTGGCGTACGGCATCGCTCAAACCCATGCCGTGACGTGTTAATTCACGCAGGTAGTCCTGCTGGCGAAAGCCGAAGGGCGCCAGGCGACTTGTGCCGGCCAGGGGCGAGAGGCCGAGCACAGCGTCCTGTTCGCTGAGGTCCAGGTACAGCAGGCCGATGCGGTAGCGAAAGGCGTGGGCCTTGGGCGCAAACCGGCGATGGGCGATCCAGCCGCTGTACAGGGCGCTGTTCACAGCGCCTCTCCAAAGGCCTGGGCCACGCGCAGTGCGCTGACCACGCCGTCCTCATGGAAACCGTTGGCCCAGTAGGCGCCGCAATAATGGGTGTGCTGCGCACCGTTCAATTCTTCCCAGCGCGCCTGGGCGGCCACGGCTGCCAGGCTGTATTGGGGATGGGCATAGGTGTAGCGGGCGAGGATCTTCAGCGGATTGATCATCGGCGTCTGGTTAAGGCTGACGCAAAAAGTGGTGGCGCTGTCGATGCCTTGCAGGATGTTCATGTCATAGGTCACGGCGGCCTGTTTCTGCACATCGCCGGTCAACCGGTAGTTCCAGCTGGCCCACGCCAGTCGGCGGTCCGGCAGCAGGCGGGTGTCGGTGTGCAGCACCACGTCGTTGTCGGCATAGGGCAGGGCGCCGAGGATCTGCTGTTCGGCTTCGCTGGGGGCACCGAGCAAGGCCAATGCCTGATCGCTGTGGCAGGCGAACACCACTTTGTCGAACGCCTCGGTTCCGGCGGCGCTGTGGATAACCACGCCCTCGGCATCGCGTTCGACCAGGTGCACCGGGCAGTCGAGGCGGATCCGTTCACGAAAGCCGCGGGTCAACGGTTCGATATAACGGCTGGAACCACCCTCGATCACGCACCATTGCGGGCGGTCGTCGATCGATAGCAAGCCGTGGTTCTTGAAGAAGCGCACAAAGAATTGCAGTGGAAACTTGAGCATGTCGGCCAGGGACATCGACCAGATCGCCGCGCCCATCGGCACGATGTAATGGCGGATGAACCGCGGGCCGTAGCCGCCGGCTTCGAGGTAATCGCCCAGGGTCATGTCCGCGCTGATGCGTTGCGCCTGCAAGTCCAGCGGGGCTTGGCGGTTGAAACGCAGGATGTCGCGCAACATGCCCCAGAAGCCCGGCGAAAGAAGATTGCGACGCTGGGCGAACAGGCTGTTGAGGGTGTTGCCGTTGTATTCGAATCCGGCCTGTTCGTCGCACACCGAAAAGCTCATCTCTGTGGGTTTGAACGTCACCCCGATCTGCCCCAGCAGGCGTATGAAGTTGGGGTAGGTCCAGTCATTGAACACGATGAAACCGGTGTCCACCGCATAGGCCTGCCCCTCGACGGTGACGTTGACGGTATGGGTATGCCCGCCGATGCGGTCGCCGGCTTCGAACACGGTGATGTCGTGGCGACGGCTGAGCAGATAGGCGCTGGTCAGTCCGGCGATACCGCTGCCGATAATGGCGATCTTCACAGGTCGTCCTTTTGCGGTGGCGGGCTGCGCAACATGCGTTTGCCGATGATCAGTTGCGCCCGGTTGGGCAGTTTCGACAGCGGCCACAAGGTGGCAATGAACAGCGCCGGAAAGGCGATTTCCAGCGGTCGTTTGTCCAGCTTGGCGAAGATGTGCCGCGCGGCTTTGTTGGCCGACCAACTCAGGGGCATCGGGAAGTCGTTGCGCTCGGTCAGTGGTGTATCGACAAAGCCTGGGCTGATCACCGTGACGTCGATGTTCTCGGGCGACAGGCTGATGCGCAGGGATTCGAACAGGTAGCGCAGCCCGGCCTTGGACGCGCCATAGGCTTCGGCGCGGGGCATCGGCAGGTAAGTCACCGCGCTGGCGACACCGACCAGGTGCGGCCTTTTCCCGGTGCGCAGCAACGGCAGCGCGGCTTCGATGCAGTAGCTGCTGGCCAACAGGTTGGTGCGCACCACATGTTCGATGATCGACGAGTCGAACTGCTTGGCGTCCACATATTCACAGGTGCCGGCATTGAGGATCACCGTGTCGAGCGCGCCCCACACCTCACCGATGTGCTCACCGATTTCGCGCACGGTCTGGCTGTTGGTCAGGTCGCCGGCCACCACCAGCACTTGGCCGGGGTAACGCTGGGCGAGCGCTTGCAACGGGGCCTTGGTGCGCGAACTCAGCGCAACGTGGGCGCCACTGTTGAGCAACTCCACGGCCAGCGCGGCACCGATGCCACTGCTGGCACCGGTCAGCCAATAACGGCGAGGCGACACTGCGTTCATCCCATTCTCCTTTTCAGCCAGATGATGACTCGACCCAAGACGGGAAGGTGTTCGTAGAGCATGGCGCCGACATCGAAATAGTCGCGATGGCGGTAGACCTTGTCACGCCACATCAAGTGCGAGCAGCCCTCCACCCGGATCACCTTGCCGTTGGCCAGGCGCGGGTGGCAGAAACTCATTTTCCAGCGCAGGTAACCTTCGCCTTCGGCCACCTGATCGAAGCCGTAGAAGTCGAAGCGTAGTTGGCTGACGTTGCTGTACATGTCGGCGAAATAACGCTGCAGTGCGGTCAGGCCCTGGATGTTGTGCAGCGGGTCGGCGAACGCGATGTCCTTGCTGTACAGGCTGTCGAGCAGGTGCAGGTTGTGCTTGTCCAGTGTGGCGAAGGCCTGGGCGAAGCGTGGCAGGAAGTCACTCATGTCCGACTCCCACCGCTTCGCGGGACGGCAGGCTGCGGAAGGCGGCCAGGGCGCGTTCGCGGGATGTCTTCAGGTCGACGATCGAACGCGGGTAATCCGCGATGCCGAACAGGCCGCCCAGCGCTTGCGGGTTGTGCACGTCCTTTTTATTCAGCGCCGCGAGTTCCGGCAGCCAGTGCTTGATGAACACGCCGTCGCCGTCGAATTTTTCCGACTGGCTCAAGGGGCTGAAAATCCGGAAGTACGGCGCCGAATCGGTGCCGGTGGATGAACTCCACTGCCAGCCGCCGTTATTGGCCGCCAGGTCGCCGTCGATCAGGTGACGCATAAAGAAGCGCTCGCCTTCGCGCCAGTCGATCAACAGGTTCTTGGTCAGGAACATCGCCACCACCATGCGCAGGCGGTTGTGCATCCAGCCGGTCTCCAGCAGTTGGCGCATGGCCGCGTCGATGATCGGCAGGCCGGTGCGGGCTTCTTGCCAGGCGGCCAGGTCCTGGGGCGCATCGCGCCAGGCCACGGCTTCGGTCTCGGGGCGGAACGCGCGGTGGCGCGAGACCCGTGGATAGCCGACCAGGATGTGTTTGTAAAACTCACGCCAGAGCAGTTCGCTGATCCATGTGATGGTGCCCACGTCGCCGCTTTCGAACTCGCCGCCGTTGCTTTGCAGCGCGGCATGCAGGCATTGGCGCGGCGACACCACGCCCGCGGCCAGGTAGGCCGAGAGCTGGCTGGTGCCGGGTTTGGCCGGGAAGTCGCGCTGGTCTTTGTAGTCGCTGATCCGTTGCTCGGCAAACGCGTCGAGACGGCGGCGGGCTTCGTCTTCACCGGCGGGCCAGAGGGCGCGCAGCGTGTCGCTGGGTGGTTCGAAGCCTTCGACCTGTCCGGGGATCGGATCACTTTTGAGCGTGATGGGCGCCTGGGCCTTGGGCGTTGCGATCAAGCGTGGCAGGGCACTGTGCAGGCGGCTGTAGCAGACCTTGCGGAATTGGCTGAACACTTGGAAATAAGTGCCGGTCTTGGTCAGCACGCTGCCCGGTTGGAAAAACAGTTGGTCCAGGTAGCGGTGGAAGGTCACGCCATCGGCTTCCAGGGCCTTGGCCACCGCCGCATCGCGACGGCTTTCATGAATGCCGTATTCCTCGTTGACGTGCACCCCGGCCACCGACAGTTCGCGGGACAGCGTACCGAGCACGGCGGGTGCCTGGTCCCAGGTGGCGGCATGACGGATCAGCAAGGGGATATTCAGCGCGGCCAGGGCCTGGCTCAGGGGCTGCAGGTTGCGCAGCCAGAAATCCACTTTGCACGGGGCATCATCGTGGGCCAGCCATTGTTGCGGCGTGATGAGGTACACGGCCGCCACCGGGCCACGCTCGCAGGCGGCGGCGAGGGCGGTGTTGTCGTGAAGGCGCAGGTCGGTGCGCAGCCAGATCAGGTGCATTTAGAGGAGTCCACGTTGGATCAGCAACTGGTGGGCCGACAGCGGGTCTTCGGCGACGAACAATGCGGGGATGTCATGGGTCAATACCGACAACTCGGCCTGGTGGATGCATACCGACGGTCCGGTCATCACGGTGGGGCAATCGACGCCGCCCAGCAGTTTGGTCAGGGTCGTCACATTCAGGGCCTTGCTTGAATACAGCAGCACGGCGCGGGGCTTGAGGTGTTCCACCGCCAGGGCGAGTTCGCCGACGGGCAGCGGCCAGTCGAAAACCTCCACCGGGCAGTCGGCGCTGCTGGCCAGCCAGGCGCTGAGCCACAGGTGCGGCTCCAGGGGCAGGTCGGAATGATTGATCAGCAGCAGCGGCGCGCCGTGCAACTGGCGATTGTTGTGGTAGATGCGCGCGCCGAACTTACTGCGCAACCAGGACAGGAAAAACACGCGCTCCATCTGCGCGCCGAACTGGCCTTGCCAGCGCTGCTCCAACGCCTGGAGCAACGGCAACAGCAACTGCTCGCACAACGTGCGCGGCGGATACAGCGCCATGGCCTGGTTGAAGGCATCGTCGACCTGGCGCTCAGCCAATTCGCCGATGGCGCTCACCAGATTCTGGCGCAGGGTTTGCCACTCGTTTTCCACCGCGTCGGGCAGGGCCTGGGCAGAGTCGATCAGGCCTTTGACCTGGCTGACCGGTACCCCGCGATTGAGCCAGGTGAGGATGGTGTGGATACGTTGCACATGGTCAGAGCTGAACAGCCGATGCCCTTTGGCGGTGCGCTGGGGCACGATCAGGCCGTAGCGGCGCTCCCACGCGCGCAGGGTCACCGCGTTGACGCCGGTCTGGCGCGCCACTTCGCGAATCGGCAGCCAGCCGTTTTCGAGGGCTTGGGCGACGTCGACGCCGGGTTCGTCTTGCAGGGCAACTGTCATAGTGATTTAGATCGCATTACGCAGGCTGAGGTTTTCCGGGTGCGGCTGCAGGTACGCCTGTTGCGCGATGTAGCGGTCCGGGTGTTGGCGAAAGTGATGTTTGAGCAAGGTCAACGGCACCACCAGCGGCACAATGCCCTGGTGGTATTGGCCGATGACGGTGTGCATTTCCTGTTTGTCATCGGCACTGATGGCTTGCTTGAGGTAGCCGCTGATGTGTTTCAACACGTTGGTGTGGGTGCCCCGGGTGGCGCATTTTTTCAGGCCGGTCATCAGGTCGCTGAAATAACACGTCGCCAGTTCATCGAGGTCCACGCCCTTGGCCATGCTGCCGAGCCGGTTGCCCAGGCGCTTGTAATGCGCCGGGCTGTGGGCCATCAGCAGGTATTTGTAGCGCGAATGGAAGGCCAGCAAGCGATGCCGGGTCAGGCCTTCGGCCAGCAGTTGTTGCCAACTGGCGTACACGAAGACTCGGGTCAGGAAGTTCTCCCGCAGCACCGGGTCATTCAGCCGACCGTCCTCTTCCACCGGCAGGTTGGGGTGGCGCGCGCAGAACGCCTGGGCATAGATGCCGCGCCCGCCGCCGTCCACCGGTGCGCCGTTTTCGCGGTACACCTTTACGCGTTCCAGGCCGCAGGACGGCGACTTCTGCATGAAGATGTAGCCACACAGGTCGGTATGCTCGGCGGCCATTTTCTGACCGTAGGCGTCCAGTGGGGCGGTGACGTTCAGCTCACGGTGTACGGTGCCGACGGCCTGGGGGTTTGCGCTGTCGCCCACCAGGCGGATGGTTTCGCGAGGAATGCCCAGGCCGATCGCCACTTCCGGGCACAGCGGCACGAAGTCGAAGTACTCGCTGAGCACGTCGCAGCACAGTTGTGACTGTTTATGGCCGCCGTTGAAGCGCACGTTCTCGCCCAGCAGGCAGGCGCTGATGCCAATCTTCGGCTTGATGGACGGGGAGTTGGACATGGCCAAACCTCTACAGGATTCCTGTACAAACCAAGAAGTCTGTACAACTAAATCTCATCATAGGTTTGATGCTGTACAAGTCAAATTATTTGTATAAGTTTTTTTTTGCCTGGGTTATTTCCAGCCGACTTTCCACGCCTCGGCGTTCTGCAAGGTTTGCCAGGGCAGGCGCTCACCGCGGCGGGTCATGACGGCCTGCAGTTCGATTTCCAGCACGGTGCCTTCTTCGTCGCGAAACAGTTCGGTGACGAGGAAGTGTTTTTCCTTGTGGCGAGGCTGGGCTGCTGTCCACTTCGACAGCAGCAGTTTGGCGGGATTGATCTGGTTCATTGCAGGTGCTCGATCAAGCGTCGTGCCGCTTCCTGGCCGCTGAGCCAGGCGCCCTCGACGCGGCCGGACAGGCACCAGTCGCCGCACACGTACAGGCCCAGGTCGGCGTCGGCCAGCACGCCGAACTCATGGGCGCTGGACGGTCGAGCATACAGCCAGCGGTGCGCCAGGCTGAACGACGGCGCGGGCATGGCGCTGTGCAGCAATTCGGCGAAGGCGCCGTGCAGGTGTTCGATCACAGCTTCCTTGGGCAGGTCCAGGTGGGCCCGGCTCCAGGCGCTGGTGGCGTGCAGCACCCAGGTGTCGAGGGTGCTGTCGCGTCCGGGCTTGCTGCGGTTGCGCGCCAGCCAATCGAGCGGGCTGTCTTGCACGAAGCAGCCTTCCATCGGCGTATCCAGTGGTTTGTCGAAGGCCAGCGCGATGGCCCAGGTGGGGTCCATCTTCACGCCGGCGGCGACACTTGCCAGTTTCGGCGCAGTCGCCAGCAGGGCGGTGGCCTGGGGCGCGGGCGTGGCGATCACCACGTGGCTGAAGGGGCCGCGATTGCCGCCGTCGGCATCCAGCAGGTTCCAATGCTGTTTGCCCTGGAACACTTCGGTGATACGGCAACCGAACTCCACCGGCAGGTCGTCGAGCAGGGCGCGGGTGATCGCGCTCATGCGCGGCGTGCCGACCCAGCGGATCTGTTCATCGGGGGAGGGGGTAAGCTGGCCGGCCTTGAAGTTGTACAGCTGGGGCTTCCATTGCTCGGCCCAGCCGTTGTTTTGCCAGCGTTGCACTTCGTTGACGAAGCGTCGGTCGCGGGCGGTGAAGTATTGGGCGCCCATGTCCAGTGAGCCGGCATCGCTGCGCTTGCTGGACATGCGGCCACCACTGCCGCGGCTTTTATCGAAGAGTTGTACAACGTGCCCGGCGTCTCGTAACGCTCGGGCGGCGGAGAGACCGGCGATGCCGGTGCCGATGATCGCGATGGGGACAGTCATGGGAGGCCTCGTTTTACCGTTGGGTACAGACTACGCCGACACCAATAGCTGTACAATATTGTTTTTTGGTATAAGTTTTGGCTTACCTGTTCTTAAGGTGTGACCTATGGTTAAGGCTGAGGCCTGAACCCGCATCACGCCTGATTACAAAATCATCCCTGAATACAAAATAGACCAGTGACGGGTGGCGAACGTTACATGAGGAAGATCCCATGCATATTTTGCTGACCGGCGGTACCGGTTTGATCGGACGCCAACTCTGCCAACACTGGCTCGCTCAGGGCCATCGCCTGACGGTGTGGAGCCGCAAGCCTGAACATGTCGCCAAAATCTGCGGTGCCCAGGTGCTGGGTGTCGGGCGCCTGGAGGACGTGGTCGGCGCGGTCGATGCGGTGGTCAACCTGGCTGGCGCACCCATCGCTGATCGCCCCTGGACCCGCAAGCGCAAGGCGCTGTTGTGGAGCAGTCGCATCAGCCTCACTGAAACCCTGCTGGTATGGCTGGAAGGCCTGGCGCAAAAACCGGCGGTGCTGATCTCCGGTTCGGCGGTGGGTTGGTATGGCGACGGTGGCGAGCGTGAATTGACCGAAGCCAGCGGACCGGTGCAGGACGATTTCCCCAGCCAGTTGTGCATCGCCTGGGAGGAAACCGCCCAGCGCGCGCAAGCCCTGGGCATTCGTGTGGTGCTGGTGCGTACCGGCCTGGTGCTGGCGGCCGAGGGCGGCTTTTTGTCGCGGCTGTTGCTGCCGTTCAAACTGGCGTTGGGAGGGCCTATCGGCAATGGTCGGCAGTGGATGCCGTGGGTGCATATCAAAGATCAAATCGGCCTGATTGATTTTCTTCTGCACAAGCAAGACGCCAGCGGTCCTTATAATGCCTGCGCGCCGCACCCGGTACGTAACCGCGAGTTTGCCAAGACACTGGGCCAGGTGTTGCACCGCCCGGCGTTCATGCCGATGCCGGCCTTCGCATTGAAGGTGGGCCTGGGTGAGTTGTCCGGCTTGTTGCTGGGCGGCCAGAAAGCATTGCCCGAACGCCTGTTGGCCGCCGGTTTCACTTTCCAGTTCACTGAGTTGCACGCGGCCCTGGACGACTTGTCCAGCCGCCTCTAGAGATAGGATGTTGCATGACGGATCACGCGTTGTTACTGGTCAACCTGGGCTCACCGGCGTCCACTTCGGTGGCCGATGTGCGCAGCTACCTCAATCAGTTCCTGATGGACCCGTATGTCATCGACCTGCCTTGGCCGGTGCGGCGCTTGCTGGTGTCGCTGATCCTGATCAAGCGTCCCGAGCAGTCGGCCCATGCCTACGCGTCCATCTGGTGGGACGAAGGTTCGCCGCTGGTGGTGCTCAGCCGCCGTCTGCAAGAGCAGATGACCGCGCAATGGACCCAGGGCCCGGTGGAGCTGGCGATGCGCTACGGCGAACCGTCGATTGAAACGGCCCTGACCCGCCTGGCCGCCCAAGGCATTCGAAACGTGACCCTGGCGCCGTTGTACCCGCAGTTTGCCGACAGCACCGTGACCACGGTCATCGAGGAAGCCCGGCGTGTGGTGCGCGACAAGAAACTCAATGTGCAGTTTTCGATCGTGCCGCCTTTCTACGATCAGCCTGAGTACATCGATGCCCTGGCCCACAGCGTACGGTCTTATGTGGAACAGGATTACGATCACTTGCTGCTGAGTTTCCACGGCCTTCCCGAGCGCCATCTGACCAAGCTCGACCCTAGCGGCAGTCATTGCTTCAAGGACGCCAACTGCTGTCAGAACGCGTCCCCCGAGGTGCTTGCCACCTGCTATCGCGCACAGTGCTACAGCGTCGCCCGGGATTTTGCCGCGCGATTGGGCTTGCCGGATGGCAAATGGTCGGTGGCGTTTCAGTCGCGCCTGGGCCGGGCCAAGTGGATCGAACCCTACACCGAGGCGCGCCTGGAGGCGCTGGCCCAGCAGGGCGTGAAAAAGTTGCTGGTGATGTGCCCGGCGTTCGTCGCCGATTGCATCGAGACCCTGGAAGAGATCGGTGATCGCGGCCGTGAACAGTTCCGCGAGGCGGGCGGCGATGACTTGGTGCTGGTGCCGTGCCTGAATGCTGATCCGCAGTGGGCGGCGGCCCTCAACACCCTCTGCGAAAGAGCACCACGGGCAGTGTAGGGGCGAGCTTGCTTGCCACAGCGGTCCCGTTTGCTGCGCGACAGCGCTATGTCGTGAGGGGCAGGGCCGCGGTTTTACCGCAGCGCTTGCCGCCTCACGGGGGGGAAACGCCGAGGTGGTTTATTCCTCTTCTTTGACCGGCGCAGGCGGTGGGCGCAGGCCGATTTCCGCGATCAACTTGATCTCTCTACCGTTACGCATCACCTGGATCGCCACCTTGTCGGTCGGCTTGATGCGCGCCACCTGGTTCATCGACTTGCGGCCATCGCCGGCCGGTTCGCCATCGATACTGAGGATCACGTCCCCCAGTTGCAGGCCGGCTTTCTGCGCCGGGCCGTCACGGAAGATCCCGGCGACGACGATGCCAGGGCGCCCGGTCAGGCCAAAGGATTCGGCCAGTTCCTTGGTCAGCGGCTGCACCTCGATCCCCAACCAGCCGCGAATCACCTGGCCGTGCTCGATGATCGACTTCATCACTTCCATCGCCAGTTTCACCGGGATCGCAAAACCGATGCCCTGGGAGCCGCCGGACTTGGAAAAGATCGCCGTGTTGATACCGGTCAGGTTGCCATTGGCATCCACCAGCGCACCGCCGGAGTTGCCCGGGTTGATCGCCGCATCGGTCTGGATGAAGTCTTCGTAGCTGTTGAGCCCCAACTGGTTACGCCCTGTGGCGCTGATGATGCCCATGGTCACGGTCTGGCCGACGCCGAACGGGTTACCGATGGCCAGCGCTACGTCACCGACCCGCAGGCCGTCGGAGCGGCCGAGGGTGATCGAGGGCAGGTTCTTCAAATCGATCTTCAGTACCGCCAGGTCGGTTTCCGGGTCGCTGCCCACCACGCGGGCCAGGGTTTCGCGGCCGTCGCGCAGGGCTACCACAATCTGGTCGGCGCCGGTGGTCACGTGGTTGTTGGTGAGGATGTAGCCTTCGGGGCTCATGATCACCCCGGAACCGAGGCTGGATTCCATGCGCCGCTGCTTGGGCCCGTTGTCGCCGAAATAGCGACGGAACTGCGGGTCTTCGAACAACGGATGGGCGGGTTTGTTGATGACCTTGGTGGTGTACAGGTTGACCACGGCGGGGGCCGCCACGACCACCGCGTCCGCGTAAGTCACCGGACCTTGCACCACCGCGCTGGTCTGCGGGGCCTGTTGCAGGTTGACATCAAGGCTGGGTAAGCCCACCAACTCCGGGAAACGCTGAATAATCAGCATCGCGATCAGCACGCCAGCGAGCAATGGCCATCCAAAAAAACGCAGTGCCTTGAGCATCAAGTAAATCCTGACAGGTTGCAGGGGGCGGGGGAGCGCCCATAATGTGGCGCATTATACGAGGCTGCGAGCGCCTCGGAACGGGATATTTAGGAGTCTTTTATGGCCGTTGCTTTGAGCACTCTCGTCGAGGAAGCGGACCGCTACCTCGGCAGCGCAAAAATTGCCGATTACTGCCCCAATGGCCTGCAGGTCGAGGGGCGCCCGCAGGTGATGCGCATCGTCAGCGGCGTCACCGCCAGCCAGGCCTTGCTGGATGCCGCCGTCGAAGCCCAGGCCGACCTGATCCTGGTGCACCACGGCTATTTCTGGAAGGGCGAAAACCCCTGCATCACCGGCATGAAACAGCGCCGCCTGAAGACCCTGCTCAAGCACGACATCAGCCTGCTGGCCTACCACCTGCCGCTGGACCTGCACCCCGACGTCGGCAACAACGTGCAACTGGCTCGCCAGTTGGACATCACCGTCGAAGGCCCGCTGGACCCGGACAACCTGAAAATCGTCGGCCTGGTCGGTTCCCTCGCCGAGCCCCTGTCGGCCCGTGATTTCGCCCGGCGTGTGCAAGAGGTCCTGGGGCGCGAGCCGCTATTGATCGAAGGCAGCGAAATGATCCGGCGTATCGGTTGGTGTACCGGCGGCGGTCAGGGCTATATCGACCAGGCGATTGCCGCCGGCGTCGACCTGTTCCTCAGCGGCGAAGCCTCCGAGCAAACCTTCCACAGCGCCCGCGAAAACGACATCAGCTTCATTGCCGCCGGTCATCACGCCACCGAGCGTTACGGCGTGCAGGCCTTGGGCGATTACCTGGCGCGGCGTTTCGCCCTGGAGCATGTGTTCATCGATTGCCCCAACCCGATTTGACGGCCAAACCTGGGGGCATATTCATATACCGTTTCGATCTAGCTCGCGCCCTGAATAGAAGAAGGTGCTGTGCTAGCATGCCCCGCTCGAACACGGCCCGCTGGCCGTCCATAAGATCGTTTTTCCGTGAGTAACCATGGTCGACAAACTGACGCATCTGAAACAGCTGGAGGCGGAAAGCATCCACATCATCCGCGAGGTCGCCGCCGAGTTCGATAACCCGGTGATGCTCTACTCGATCGGTAAAGACTCCGCCGTGATGCTGCACCTGGCACGCAAGGCCTTCTTCCCGGGCAAGCTGCCGTTCCCGGTGATGCATGTCGACACCCAGTGGAAATTCCAGGAGATGTACACGTTCCGCGACCGCATGGTCGAGGAACTGGGCCTGGACCTGATCACCCACGTCAACCCGGACGGCGTGGCGCAGGGTATCAACCCCTTCACCCACGGCAGCGCCAAGCACACCGACATCATGAAGACCGAAGGCCTCAAGCAGGCCTTGGACAAGTATGGTTTCGACGCCGCCTTCGGCGGTGCCCGTCGCGATGAAGAGAAATCCCGTGCCAAAGAGCGCGTGTACTCGTTCCGCGACAGCAAGCACCGCTGGGACCCGAAAAACCAGCGTCCCGAGCTGTGGAACGTGTACAACGGCAACGTCAACAAGGGCGAGTCGATCCGTGTGTTCCCGCTGTCCAACTGGACCGAGCTGGACATCTGGCAGTACATCTACCTGGAAGGCATCCCGATCGTGCCGCTGTACTTCGCCGCCGAGCGCGATGTGATCGAGAAGAACGGCACGTTGATCATGATCGACGACGACCGCATCCTCGAGCACCTGTCCGACGAGGACAAAGCCCGCATCGTCAAAAAGAAAGTACGTTTCCGTACCCTTGGCTGCTACCCGTTGACGGGCGCGGTGGAGTCCGAAGCCGAGACGCTGACGGACATCATTCAGGAAATGCTCCTGACGCGAACTTCCGAGCGCCAGGGCCGGGTCATCGACCACGATGGCGCAGGCTCGATGGAAGATAAAAAACGTCAAGGCTATTTCTAAGGGGCTGTCATGTCGCATCAATCTGATTTGATCAGCGAGGACATCCTCGCCTACCTGGGCCAGCACGAGCGCAAGGAAATGTTGCGCTTCCTGACCTGTGGCAACGTCGACGACGGCAAGAGCACCCTGATCGGGCGCCTGCTGCACGACTCCAAGATGATCTACGAAGATCACCTGGAAGCCATCACCCGCGATTCGAAGAAAGTCGGCACCACGGGTGACGACATCGACCTGGCGTTGCTGGTCGACGGCCTGCAGGCCGAGCGTGAGCAGGGCATCACCATCGATGTCGCCTACCGCTACTTCTCCACCGCCAAGCGCAAATTCATCATTGCCGACACCCCTGGCCATGAGCAGTACACCCGCAACATGGCCACCGGTGCGTCCACCTGTGACCTGGCGATCATCCTGGTCGATGCGCGCTACGGCGTGCAGACCCAGACCCGTCGCCACAGCTTCATTGCCTCGTTGCTGGGCATCAAGCACATCGTGGTCGCCATCAACAAGATGGACCTCAACGGCTTCGACGAAGGCGTCTTCGAGCAGATCAAGGCCGATTACCTGAAGTTCGCCGAGGGTATCGCCTTCAAGCCGAGCACCATGGCGTTCGTGCCGATGTCGGCGCTCAAGGGCGACAACGTCGTGAACAAGAGCGAGCGTTCGCCGTGGTACACCGGCCAGTCGCTGATGGAGATCCTCGAGACCGTCGAGATCGCCAACGACCGCAACTACACCGACCTGCGTTTCCCGGTGCAGTACGTCAACCGCCCGAACCTGAACTTCCGCGGTTTCGCCGGCACCCTGGCCAGCGGCATTGTGCACAAGGGCGACGAAGTCGTGGTGCTGCCGTCGGGCAAGAGCAGCCGCGTCAAATCCATCGTTACCTTCGATGGTGAACTGGAACACGCCGGTCCCGGCCAGGCCGTGACCCTGACCATGGAAGACGAGATCGATATCTCCCGTGGCGACCTGCTGGTGCATGCCGACAACGTGCCGCAAGTGACCGACGCCTTCGACGCCATGCTGGTGTGGATGGCCGAAGAGCCGATGCTGCCGGGCAAGAAATACGACATCAAGCGCGCCACCAGCTACGTGCCGGGTTCCATCACCAGCATCGTGCATCGCGTGGACGTGAACACCCTGGCTGAAGGCCCGGCGAGTTCGCTGCAGTTGAACGAGATCGGCCGGGTCAAGGTCAGCCTCGACGCCGCCATCGCCCTGGACGGTTACGCCAGCAACCGCACCACTGGCGCGTTCATCGTCATCGACCGCCTGACCAACGGCACCGTGGCCGCGGGCATGATCATCGCGCCGCCGGTCAGCCACGGCAGCGCGGCGCAGCACGGCAAGTTGGCCCATGTGGCCACCGAAGAGCGTGCTCAACGCTTCGGCCAGCAGCCGGCCACCGTGTTGTTCAGCGGTTTGTCGGGCGCCGGTAAAAGCACCCTGGCTTATGCGGTCGAGCGCAAGTTGTTCGATATGGGCCGCGCGGTATTCGTACTGGATGGCCAGAACCTGCGTCACGACCTGAACAAAGGCTTGCCGCAGGATCGCGTCGGGCGTACCGAGAACTGGCGTCGTGCGGCTCACGTTGCGCGTCAGTTCAACGAAGCCGGCCTGTTGACCCTGGCGGCTTTTGTTGCACCGGATGCCGAAGGCCGTGAACAGGCCAAGGCGCTGATCGGTGCCGATCGCTTGCTGACGGTCTACGTGCAGGCTTCGCCGTTGGTATGCGCCGAGCGCGATCCGCAAGGCTTGTACGCAGCCGGTGGGGATAACATCCCTGGCGAGTCCTTCCCGTATGACGTGCCGCTCAATGCCGATCTGGTGATCGACACCCAGGCCCTGTCGCTGGAAGAAAGCGTCAAGCAAGTGCTGGAGCTGTTGCGTCAGCGCGGCGCGATCTAAACATTGTGGGAGGGGGCTTGCTCCCGATAGCGGTGGATCAGTCACCAGATGCGGTGACTGAGACTCAGCAATCGGGAGCAAGCCCCCTCCCACATTTTTTTTGATCAGTGGCGGTCTGGATAATCGGTGTGCAACTGTTCCAGCAGCGCATCCTTGTCTTCCCACAACCGGTTGATCCAGCCCTGGAATGCCAGCCGATACTCGCCATCCTGCTCATAATTCTTGCCAATGAACTCGGCCGGAATCGGCACCTCTTCAAACTGCACGACAACGTCCTTCACCTTCCCGCACAGCAAATCCCAATACCCTGGGCGTCCGGCGGGGTAGTGGATGGTCACGTTGACCAGCGACTTCAATTGTTCGCCCATGGCATCCAGCACGAACGCAATGCCGCCGGCCTTGGGCTTGAGCAGGTAGCGGAAGGGCGAGTTCTGCTGCGCATGTTTGCCGGCGGTAAAGCGCGTGCCTTCAGCGAAGTTGAAAATCCCTACCGGGTTGTCCCGAAACTTCGCACAGGTCTTGCGGGTGGTTTCCAGATCCTTGCCTTTTTTCTCCGGGTGCTTCTCCAGGTAAGCCTTGGTGTAGCGCTTCATGAACGGAAAGCCCAACGCCCACCATGCCAGGCCGATCACCGGCACCCAGATCAGCTCCTGCTTGAGAAAGAACTTCAGCGGGCGAATGCGTCGATTGAGCACATATTGCAGCACCATGATGTCGACCCAGCTCTGGTGGTTGCTGGTGACCAGGTACGAGTGCTGGTAGTCCAGCCCTTCCAGGCCTTTAAGGTGCCAGTGGGTGCGGCGTACCAGGTTCATCCAGCCCTTGTTATTGGTGACCCAGGCTTCATGGGTGTGGTTCATCAGCCATTCGCTGAAGCCCTTGGCGAAGGGCAAGGCCTTGAACAGCGCCACCACGAACAGGAACGAGCACAGCAGGATCGTATTCAACGCCAGCAGCAGTGAGGCAATCACCCCGCGCACGGCGGCAGGTAGAAAATCCAGCATTTAGATATCCATAGGTCGGTTGGCGGCTTGGATCGCAGTCAGTGCGATGGTGTACACGATGTCATCGACCTGGGCGCCACGCGGCAGGTCATTGACCGGTTTGCGCAGGCCCTGGAGCATCGGCCCCAGGCTGACGCAGTCGGCGCTGCGTTGCACGGCCTTGTGCGTGGTGTTGCCGGTGTTCAGGTCCGGGAACACGAACACCGTGGCCTTGCCGGCGACCAGGCTGTCGGGGGCCAGTTGGCGTGCGACGGTTTCGTTGGCGGCCGCGTCGTACTGCAGCGGGCCGTCGATCAGCAGCGAGCTTTGCTGTTCATGGGCGAGCAGGGTGGCTTCGCGGACTTTTTCCACTTCCTCGCCGCTGGCCGAATCACCGCTGGAATAGCTGATCATCGCCACCCGTGGGGTAATGCCAAACGCGGCGGCCGAGTCGGCGCTTTGCAGGGCGATTTCCGCCAGTTCGGCGGCGCTCGGGTGCGGGTTCATCACGCAGTCGCCGTACACCAGCACCTGCTCGGGGAACAGCATGAAGAACACCGACGACACCAGGGTGCAGCCTGGCGCGGTCTTGATCAGTTGCAGGGCAGGGCGGATGGTATTGGCAGTGGAGTGGATGACGCCGGAGACCAGGCCGTCGACTTCGTCCAGGGCGAGCATCATGGTGGCGATCACCACGGTGTCTTCCAGTTGCTGCTCGGCCATGGGCGCGTTGAGGCTCTTGCTTTTGCGCAATGCCACCATCGGTTCGACATAACGCTCGCGAATCAGGTCCGGGTCGAGAATCTCCAGGCCTGCGGGCAATTCGATGCCCTGGGCACGAGCCACCGCTTCGACGTCCGCCGGCTTGGCCAGCAGGACGCAGCGGGCGATGCCACGGGCTTGGCAGATGGCGGCGGCTTGTACGGTCAGCGGCTCGCTGCCTTCGGGCAGCACGATGCGTTTGTTGGCGGCCTGGGCGCGCTGGATCAACTGGTAGCGGAACACCGCCGGCGACAGGCGCATCTCCCGTGGCGTGCCGCAACGCTGGTGCAGCCAGCGCGCATCGAGGTGGCTGGCGACGAAATCGGTGATGATCTCCGCGCGCTCGCGGTCGTCGATGGGGATTTCTTTGTTCAGGCTGTTGAGCTGGTTCGCTGTCTCGTAGGAACCGGTACTCACCGACAGCACCGGCAGCCCGGCCTGGAAGGCGCCACGGCACAGGTCCATGATGCGCGGGTCGGGCAGGGTGTCGCTGGTCAGCAGCAGGCCGGCCAGGGGCACGCCGTTGATCGCGGCCAGGCTGACGGCGAGGATGATGTCGTCGCGGTCGCCCGGCGTCACCACCAGCACGCCCGGCTTGAGCAGCTCCACGGTGTTGCGCATGGTGCGGGCGCAAATGATGATCTTGGTCATGCGCCGGGTTTCGTAATCGCCGGCGTTGAGGATTTGCGCGCCCATCAGGTCAGCCACATCGCGGGTGCGCGGCGCGTTGAGTTCCGGTTGATAGGGAATGCAGCCAAGCAGGCGGAAATCGCCGCTGCGTAGCAAGGGCGAGTGTTCTTTCAGGCGCGCCGAGAAGGCTTCCATGCTTTCATCGGTGCGCACTTTGTTGAGAATCACGCCCAGCACTTTCGGGTCTTTCGGGCCGCCGAACAGTTGGGCCTGCAATTCCACGCGGCCGGACAGTTCGGTGAGCACTTCGTTTTCCGGGGCCGAGACCAGGATCACGTCCGCATCCAGGCTCTTGGCCAGGTGCAGGTTGACCCGCGCCGCATAGCTGGCGCTGCGGGTTGGCACCATGCCTTCGACGATCAGCACGTCCTTGCCCACGGCGGCTTGTTGATACAGGGTGATGATTTCTTCGAGCAGTTCGTCGAGCTGGCCGTCGCCGAGCATGCGCTCCACATGGGCCAGGCCCAGGGGTTGTGGTGGTTTCAAACCGTGGGTGCGCGCGATCAGTTCAGTGGAGCGCTCGGGGCCGGTATCGCCCGGATGGGGCTGGGCAATCGGCTTGAAAAAGCCGACTTTCAGCCCGGCTCGCTCAAGGGTACGCACCAGCCCGAGGCTGATGGAGGTCAGGCCCACACCAAAATCGGTGGGCGCGATAAAAAAAGTCTGCATGCGAATTCTCTGGAGGTGCATGGCTTCGGCGGCGCTCTATGGTTGAGTACCTACCGGGAATCAGGCGCCAAGGTTATCGTTATTCGCGCTCCTGCGCACACCAGCCGCACGCAAAGGGCTGGCCTGTTTTTTCCAGGCGTTGCGCGGGGTCGAGCACCCAGGCGCGGGACTGCCAGGGTGGCTGGTGGCGCAGGTGCTGGGTATGGCCGCAAGACAGCTCGGCGACCCAGTGCCGGTCGTCGTCCTGATGGAATCCGATGATCAAGGCGACCATTGATCGGTCCCGTCCGTCCGGGTTCTGTTCGCTTTCGGGCAAATCCTTGTTTAGACTTGTCCGTTCTTCAATCTTATGCAAAAGGTCTCGCCCCATGACGATCGCCGCTAACAAGGCTGTCTCCATCGACTATACCCTGACCAACGACGCTGGTGAGGTCATCGACAGCTCAGCCGGCGGCGCGCCGCTGGTCTACTTGCAAGGCGCGGGTAACATCATCCCGGGCCTGGAAAAAGCTCTGCATGGCAAGAGCGTCGGTGATGAACTGACCATTGCCATCGAGCCTGAAGATGCCTATGGCGAATACTCCGCCGAACTGGTCAGCACCTTGAGCCGCAGCATGTTCGAAGGTGTTGACGAGCTGGAAGTCGGCATGCAGTTCCACGCTTCCGCGCCGGATGGCCAAATGCAGATCGTCACCATTCGCGACCTGGATGGCGACGACGTCACCGTTGACGGCAACCACCCCCTGGCCGGCCAGCGCCTGAACTTCCAAGTGAAGATCGTTGCCGTTCGCGACGCTTCCCAGGAAGAAGTGGCTCACGGTCACGTCCATGGTGAAGGCGGTCATCACCACTGATCGATGGTTTGATCGGTTGGTAGAAAAACGCCCCGACTGGTTCGGGGCGTTTTTTTTTGCGTGCTGAAAATAATCGGATGGGGCGACGGTGCTTTTTTTGGTGGGCCGGTTTGTTGCAGTGACAGGCCCTCCTACCGCCCCAAGCCCGTTCATCACCTTGAAGCACAAACAAAAATGCCCCGGACCTTTCGGTACGGGGCATTTTTTAACTGTTACGCAACCTGGGTCACGACGCAGTTTTTACCACTTAGGCTGCAGCAGCAACGTTCAGAGCCTTGATGTGGCCATTCAGGCGGCTCTTATGACGAGCGGCCTTGTTCTTGTGGATGATGCCTTTATCGGCCATACGGTCGATAACCGGCACTGCCAGAACGTAAGCAGCTTGGGCTTTTTCAGCGTCTTTGGTGTCGATGGCCTTAACTACATTCTTGATGTAGGTACGGACCATGGAACGCAGGCTGGCGTTGTGGCTGCGACGCTTCTCAGCCTGTTTTGCACGTTTTTTGGCGGAAGGTGTGTTGGCCACCGTCGAGCTCCTCGAAAGACTTTTTAGGAAATAGCAAACAAAATAGGCCGCGAATCATGCCGATGACTTGAAGTGTTGTCAAGGGCGGCTGATGCGAACTGCTGAGTGGTCGATCTGAAGAGGCGGGTGATTTATTTCCGGCGCTTGACCTGTAAACTCGCGAGCTTTGGCGCTGTGCTGTTGCAGGCGCGCAGTATCGCATAAGTGGGCGCGTAGTTCGCCTGCTCTTTATCTATAGGCGCAAACTCTTTCAATGAATCTGCTCAAATCGTTGGCCGCCGTCAGCTCTATCACGATGATCTCCAGGGTATTGGGGTTTGTACGTGACACCCTGCTGGCGCGCATTTTTGGCGCCAGCATGGCCACGGATGCCTTCTTTATTGCCTTTAAATTGCCCAATCTGCTGCGGCGCATCTTCGCCGAGGGCGCGTTTTCCCAGGCTTTCGTACCGATCCTGGCCGAATACAAGACCCAGCAGGGCGAGGAGGCGACCCGTACTTTTATCGCTTACGTCTCGGGCCTGCTGACCCTGGTGTTGATGCTGGTGACGATGGTCGGCATGCTCGCCGCGCCCTGGGTGATCTGGGCCACCGCGCCCGGTTTTGCCAATACCCCGGAAAAATTCGCGCTCACCACGGATCTGTTGCGCGTGACCTTTCCTTATATATTGCTGATTTCCCTGTCGTCCCTGGCCGGGGCGATCCTCAATACTTGGAACCGTTTCTCGGTGCCGGCCTTCGTGCCGACCCTGCTTAACGTCAGCATGATCATCTTCGCGCTGTTCCTGACGCCGTACTTCGATCCGCCGGTGATGGCCCTGGGCTGGGCCGTGCTGGCCGGTGGCCTGGCGCAGTTGCTCTACCAGCTGCCGCACCTGAAAAAGATCGGCATGCTCGTTTTGCCGCGCCTGAACCTCAAGGACACCGGCGTGTGGCGCGTGATGCGCAACATGCTGCCGGCGATCCTTGGGGTGTCAGTCAGTCAGATTTCCCTGATCATCAATACGGCGTTCGCTTCGTTGCTGGTCTCTGGTTCAGTGTCGTGGATGTATTACGCCGATCGCTTGATGGAACTGCCTTCCGGCGTGCTCGGCGTGGCCCTGGGCACCATTTTGCTGCCGACGCTGTCGCGCACCTATGCCAGCAAGGATCGCCAGGAGTATTCGCGCATCCTCGATTGGGGCTTGCGCCTGTGCTTCGTGCTGGTGCTGCCTTGCTCCCTGGCGCTGGGCATCCTGGCCGAACCGTTGACTGTGTCGCTGTTCCAGTACGGACAATTCGACGCGCATGACGCACTGATGACGCAGCATGCGTTGATCGCCTACTCCGTCGGCCTGCTCGGCATCATCGTGATCAAAGTGCTGGCGCCCGGGTTTTATGCGCAGCAAAACATTCGTACCCCGGTGAAAATCGCGATCTTTACGCTGATCGTCACGCAACTGCTCAATCTGGTGTTTATCGGTCCATTGGCTCACGCCGGGCTGGCCCTGGCCATCAGCGCCGGTGCCTGCATCAATGCGGGTCTGCTGTTTTATCAATTGCGCAAGCAGCAGATGTTTCAGCCGCAGCCGGGTTGGGGCCTGTTTGCCCTCAAGCTATTGGTGGCTGTCGCAATGATGTCGGCGGTGCTGCTCGGCCTGATGCACTTCATGCCCGCCTGGGACCAGGGCCATATGCTGGAGCGCTTCCTGCGCCTGGGCGTGCTGGTGGTGGTGGGCGTGGTGGTGTACTTCGGGATGTTGCTGCTGCAAGGTTTCCGTCTGCGGGATTTCAATCGCAAGTCGCTGGGTTAGAGAGTTTGCCGCGATAAAACCGCTGTTTTATCGAATCAACCCATTTGGCCTGCGCTGTTGCCTGTCACCCAGGGCCGGGTGTGGTTATAATCGACCACTTTATGAGCAAGAAGCGCGTTATGCAGCTGGTTCGAGGTCTCCACAACCTGCGCCCCCAGCATCGGGGCTGCGTCGCCACTATTGGCAACTTTGACGGTGTTCACCGTGGCCACCAGGCTATCCTGGCCCGGCTGCGCGAACGTGCGGTCGAGTTGGGCGTGCCCAGCTGCGTGGTGATATTTGAGCCACAGCCGCGGGAATACTTTACCCCGGAAACGGCGCCGGCCCGCCTGGCCCGCTTGCGGGACAAGCTGCAACTGCTGGCTGAAGAAGGCGTAGACCGCGTCCTCTGCCTAGCCTTCAACCAGCGTTTGCAAAGCCTCAGCGCCGCCGAGTTCGTCGACCGTATCCTCGTCGATGGTTTGGGCGTGCAGCACCTGGAGGTCGGTGACGACTTCCGTTTCGGGTGCGATCGCGTCGGGGATTTCGATTTTCTGCAGCACGCTGGCGTTACCCAGGGGTTTACCGTCGAAGCCGCGCAAACCGTCGAACTCGATGGCCTGCGCGTGAGCAGTACCCAGGTGCGTAACGCCCTGGCCGCTGCCGACTTCGCCTTGGCCGGGCGTTTGCTCGGTCGCCCGTTCCGTATTGCCGGACGGGTACTGCACGGCCAGAAGCTGGCGCGCCAATTGGGCACGCCAACCGCCAACGTGCAACTCAAGCGCCGTCGTGTGCCGCTGACCGGGGTTTACCTGGTGAGCGTCGACATCGACGGCCAATCGTGGCCGGGAGTCGCCAACATAGGCGTCAGGCCCACGGTTGCAGGTGATGGCAAGGCCCACCTGGAAGTTCACCTTTTGGATTTTGCCGGGGATTTATATGACCGGCGTTTGACGGTGGTTTTCCACCAGAAGCTGCGTGAAGAGCAGCGTTTCGCCTCCCTCGAGGCGTTGAAAACGGCGATCAATGCGGATGTCGCCGCCGCCCGTGCACTAGCCGCACCTAGCGCCCATCGCTAACGAAGAGCCTTAAATGACCGACTATAAAGCCACGCTAAACCTTCCGGACACCGCCTTCCCAATGAAGGCCGGCCTGCCACAGCGCGAACCGCAGATCCTGCAGCGCTGGGACAGTATTGGCCTGTACGGAAAGTTGCGCGAAATTGGCAAGGATCGTCCGAAATTCGTCCTGCACGACGGCCCTCCTTATGCCAACGGCACGATTCACATCGGTCATGCGCTGAACAAGATTCTCAAGGACATGATCGTCCGTTCGAAAACCCTGTCGGGCTTCGACGCGCCTTATGTCCCGGGCTGGGACTGCCACGGCCTGCCGATTGAACACAAGGTCGAAGTGACCCACGGCAAGAACCTGGGCGCCGATAAAACCCGCGAACTGTGCCGTGCCTATGCCACCGAGCAGATCGAAGGGCAGAAGTCCGAGTTCATCCGCCTGGGTGTGCTGGGCGACTGGGCCAACCCTTACAAAACGATGGATTTCAAGAACGAGGCCGGTGAAATCCGCGCCTTGGCCGAAATCGTCAAGGGCGGTTTCGTGTTCAAGGGCCTCAAGCCCGTGAACTGGTGCTTCGACTGCGGTTCGGCCCTGGCCGAAGCGGAAGTCGAGTACGAAGACAAGAAGTCCTCGACCATCGATGTGGCCTTCCCGATCGCCGACGACGCCAAGCTGGCCGCGGCCTTTGGCCTGGCAAGCCTGGCCAAGCCGGCTGCCATCGTGATCTGGACCACCACCCCGTGGACCATCCCCGCCAACCAGGCGCTCAATGTGCACCCGGAATTCACCTACGCCCTCGTGGACGTCGGTGACCGCCTGCTGGTGCTGGCTGAGGAAATGGTCGAAGCCTGCCTGGCGCGTTACGAACTGCAAGGTTCGGTGATCGCCACTACCACCGGCTCCGCACTGGAACTGATCAACTTCCGTCACCCGTTCTATGACCGTCTGTCGCCGGTATACCTGGCTGATTACGTCGAGCTGGGTTCCGGTACCGGCGTGGTTCACTGCTCGCCCGCCTATGGCGTCGACGACTTTGTGATCTGCAAGCAGTACGGTCTGGTGAACGATGACATCATCAATCCGGTCCAGAGCAACGGCGTGTACGTGCCATCGCTGGAGTTTTTCGGCGGCCAGTTCATCTTCAAGGCCGACAAGGCGATCATCGAGAAGCTGCGCGAAGTCGGCGCACTCATGCAAACCTCGACGATCCAGCACAGCTACATGCACTGCTGGCGCCACAAGACCCCGTTGATCTACCGCGCCACCGCGCAGTGGTTCATCGGCATGGACAAACAGCCGACCAGCGGCGACACCCTGCGCAACCGCGCGATCAAAGCCATCGAAGACACCAAGTTCGTCCCGGCCTGGGGCCAGGCGCGCCTGCACTCGATGATCGCCAACCGTCCGGACTGGTGCATCTCCCGCCAGCGCAACTGGGGCGTGCCGATCCCGTTCTTCCTCAACAAGGAAAGCGGCGAACTGCACCCGCGCACTGTCGAACTGATGGAAGAAGTGGCCCTGCGCGTTGAGCAGGAAGGCATCGAAGCTTGGTTCAAGCTGGACGCCGCCGAACTGTTGGGCGACGAAGCGCCGCTGTACGACAAGATCAGCGACACCCTCGACGTCTGGTTCGACTCCGGCACCACCCATTGGCACGTACTGCGCGGTTCCCATCCGGTGGGTCACGCAACCGGCCCGCGGGCCGACCTGTACCTGGAAGGTTCGGACCAGCACCGTGGCTGGTTCCACTCGTCCTTGCTGACCGGTTGCGCCATCGACGATCACGCCCCGTACCGCGAATTGCTGACCCACGGTTTCACCGTCGACGAAAACGGTCGCAAGATGTCCAAGTCCCTGGGCAACGTGATCGCGCCGCAAAAGGTCAACGACACCCTAGGTGCCGACATCATGCGCCTGTGGGTGGCCTCGACCGATTATTCGGGCGAGATGGCTGTCTCCGAGCAGATCCTGCAGCGCAGCGCCGATGCCTACCGCCGCATCCGTAATACCGCCCGCTTCCTGCTGTCGAACCTGACCGGCTTCAACCCGGCCACCGACATCCTGCCGGCCGAAGAGATGCTCGCCCTGGACCGTTGGGCCGTGGACCGCACCCTGTTGTTGCAGCGCGAGTTGCAAGAACACTACGGCGAATACCGCTTCTGGAACGTGTACTCGAAGATCCACAACTTCTGCGTGCAGGAACTCGGCGGCTTCTACCTCGACATCATCAAGGACCGCCAGTACACCACTGGCGCCAACAGCAAGGCCCGCCGTTCGGCGCAGACCGCGCTGTACCACATCTCTGAAGCGCTGGTGCGCTGGATCGCGCCGATCCTGGCCTTCACCGCCGACGAACTGTGGGAATACCTGCCGGGCGAGCGTAACGAATCGGTGATGCTCAACACCTGGTACGAAGGCCTGACCGAACTGCCAGCCGACTTTGAACTGGGTCGCGAATACTGGGAAGGCGTAATGGCCGTCAAGGTCGCGGTGAACAAGGAGCTCGAGGTTCAGCGTGCAGCCAAGGCCGTCGGTGGCAACCTGCAAGCCGAAGTCACCCTGTTTGCCGAGGAAGGCCTGACGGCCGACCTGTCCAAGTTGAGCAACGAACTGCGCTTCGTGCTGATCACCTCCACCGCGACCCTGGCCCCTTTCGCCCAGGCCCCGGCGGACGCTGTGGCCACCGAAGTACCGGGCCTCAAGCTCAAAGTGGTCAAGTCGGCCTTCCCCAAGTGCGCCCGTTGCTGGCACTGCCGTGAAGACGTTGGCGTGAACCCTGAGCATCCGGAAATCTGCGGTCGTTGTGTGGACAACATCAGCGGCGCTGGCGAGGTTCGCCACTATGCCTAAGGCCGCCGGTCGTTTCGGACGTCTGGGCTGGCTCCTATTGAGCGTGCTGGTCCTGGTCATCGACCAGGTCAGCAAGGCTCATTTCGAGGGCTCCCTGGAAATGTTCCAGCAAATCGTGGTGATCCCGGATTACTTCAGCTGGACCCTGGCCTACAACACCGGCGCCGCCTTCAGCTTCCTAGCGGATAGCAGCGGCTGGCAGCGTTGGTTGTTTGCCCTGATCGCCGTGGTGGTCAGTGCGGTGCTGGTGGTCTGGCTCAAGCGTCTGGGCCGCAATGACACCTGGCTGGCTATCGCCTTGGCCCTGGTGTTGGGTGGCGCGCTGGGTAACCTATACGACCGCATTGCCCTGGGCCATGTGATCGACTTCATTCTGGTGCATTGGCAGAACCGCTGGTATTTCCCGGCGTTCAACTTTGCCGACAGTGCCATCACCGTCGGTGCAATCATGCTGGCGCTGGATATGTTCAAAAGTAAGAAAACCGGAGAGACCGTCAATGACTGATCAGGTATTGGTTGAGCAACGCATCGGCCAGAACACGGAAGTCACTTTGCATTTCGCACTGCGCCTGGAGAATGGCGACACGGTCGACAGTACGTTCGACAAAGCCCCGGCGACGTTCAAGGTCGGCGATGGCAACCTGCTACCGGGTTTTGAAGCCGCATTGTTCGGTTTCAAGGCCGGCGACAAGCGCACCCTGCAGATCTTGCCGGAAAACGCCTTTGGCCAGCCCAACCCGCAAAACGTGCAGATCATCCCGCGTTCGCAGTTCCAGGACATGGAGCTGTCCGAAGGCCTGCTGGTGATCTTCAACGATGCGGCGAATACTGAGTTGCCGGGTGTGGTCAAAGCCTTCGATGACGCGCAAGTGACCATCGACTTCAACCACCCGTTGGCCGGTAAAACCTTGACGTTTGACGTAGAAATCTTCGACGTTAAAGCGCTCTGACTGACAACGCGGTTCAAAATGTGGGAGCGGGCTTGCTCGCGATTGTTGACTGACATTCAGTGACTCTGTTGGCTGGTACACCGCTATCGCGAGCAAGCCCGCTCCCACATTTTCCCGCGTCGTTATATAGAGATCAGCCGCGCCCGCGGTTGCAATGATCCAAATTCTTGCGCTGCAAGACACGAGGCACAGCATGCAAATCAAACTCGCCAACCCCCGTGGCTTCTGCGCCGGCGTGGACCGGGCGATCGAAATCGTCAACCGCGCCCTGGAAGTCTTCGGGCCGCCGATTTATGTCCGCCATGAAGTCGTGCACAACAAGTTCGTGGTCGAAGACCTGCGCGCACGCGGCGCCATCTTTGTCGAGGAACTGGACCAGGTGCCGGACGACGTTATCGTCATCTTCAGTGCCCACGGTGTTTCCCAGGCGGTGCGAACCGAGGCGGCAGGCCGTGGCCTGAAAGTCTTCGACGCCACTTGCCCACTGGTTACCAAGGTCCATATCGAAGTCGCGCGCTACAGCCGCGATGGTCGCGAGTGCATCCTGATTGGCCACGCCGGGCACCCTGAAGTCGAAGGCACCATGGGCCAGTACGATGGCAGCAACGGTGGTGCCATTTACCTGGTTGAAGACGAAAAGGACGTCGCCAACCTGCAGGTACATAACCCTGAGCGCTTGGCGTTCGTGACCCAGACCACCCTGTCCATGGACGACACCAGCCGCGTCATCGACGCGCTGCGCAATCGCTTCCCGGCTATCGGTGGGCCGCGCAAGGACGATATCTGCTACGCCACGCAAAATCGCCAGGACGCCGTCAAGCAACTGGCCGATGAGTGCGATGTAGTGCTGGTGGTCGGCAGCCCCAACAGCTCCAACTCCAACCGCCTGCGTGAGTTGGCCGAGCGCATGGCCACACCGGCGTACCTGATCGACGGAGCCGAAGACCTGCAGCGCAGCTGGTTCGACGGCGTCGAGCGTATCGGCATCACGGCCGGCGCTTCGGCCCCGGAAGTCCTGGTGCGTGGCGTTATCCAACAACTGCATGCTTGGGGCGCTACCGGTGCCGATGAGCTGGCCGGGCGTGAAGAGAACATCACCTTCTCCATGCCCAAGGAGCTGCGGGTTCGCTCGCTGCTCTGAGTGCCAGGGTGCCGGAGTAGCTCCGGCACAACGCCTGCTCGGCGCGCTCGCTGCGCAGGCTGATGCGCCCGCTGGGCGCCAGCACGATCTGATGCAGGCTCTGTGCCCGCTCAGTGGCGCACACATGCAGGGTGCCGGCACGAAATCCCCCGCCTGAAAATATCGGTTCGCCCACTCCGCTGAAGCGGACTTGGTGCTTGACCGGCCCATTACCCATGATGGGCACTCGCCCGCTGTCCTGGCGCTCCAGCAGCACGGGGTTGTCGTCGTCCAGATGGCCGCGTCCGCTTACATCCAGTACCACTCGCCAACCCTGGCTCCAATCATCGTCCAGCGCGTGAATGACCACCGCGCGGTTATGCGCGATGGCTTGCGCGCGCGCATAGCGCAGTCCACTCGCCAGCGATTGCGCTGCACTTTGCCTTTGTTGGGATTCCAGCAGGTTCTTGAAGTTGGGCACCGCGAGGTGCGCCAGGATGCCACTCACGATCAGGCCGAGCAGCAGTTCGATCAGGGTGAAACCTCGTTGTCGCATGTGTCGTCCCTCCATGGACGTGGACCAATGTTCGGGTACAGCTCTAGGTATAGCGCCCAGGCTGAAGTGTCGAATGATGGCCTTTGTGTCCAAAGTATTTCCCTTTGTTCCCGGCGCGGCACGGGCCGAAATCCGACGCTAGTCTTGGCTCGCACAGCAGATTTCACCTGCTTTTTTTGGCCTTCGACACGGATGACGACGGTAATGCCTACACGCTCGACCCCATGCTTTCCCCGCGCTGAGCCTGGGCGCCAGACCGGCATGACGCTGATCGAGGTGCTCGTGGCGATGCTGATCCTCTCCATCGGCCTGCTAGGCGCGGCGGTGATCCAGCTCAATGCGCTCAAGTACACCGACAACTCAAGGATGACCAGCCAAGCCAGCTTCATCGCTTACGACATGCTCGACCGCATTCGCGCCAATTCCGGCGCTGACTACGCGTGGCGTGGGGAAGAGCACGCGTCAGTGAGTACCGCCACCGCCAGTGTGCGTGACGTGGACTTGCATGATTTCGAGGCCAATATCCGTGGTTTTGCTGGGGATAGTGGCAAAGGCTCGGTGGCGATCAGCACAAACGAAGTGACGGTGAGCATCAGTTGGGATGAGCGCCGCGGCACGGATGCCCCCGGGGCCCGGCAAACCTTCACTCTGAGCAGTCGCATCGGTAACGAGTCGGGGTTGGCACGATGAGAGGCCAGGTTCGGGGGTTCAGCCTGATCGAGTTGCTGCTGGCCATGGCGGTGGGCCTGATCCTGGTGCTTGGCGTCAGCCAGGTGGCGATCAGCGCGCGAGCGACCCACGCCAGCCAACAGGCTGCAATGTTGCTTCAGGACGATGCGCGTTTTGTGCTTGGCAAGTTGATTCAGGATATTCGCCAGGCCGGCATGTTCGGCTGCCTGGCCACGGCCTCTATCGACAATGCCCCGCCGGCCTTCGATCGGCCTGTCGCATGGAATACAGGCAGCGCCTCCATGTCGCTGACGCTCGTTACCGCCGACAGTGGCGGTGGCAAACCCGACTGGACAGTGGTGTCCGACTGCACGGGCACCGCCCAAGCGTATGCCGGAAGTGCACCTGCGCCCGCACCGGGGCAGATCCGCTTTGCGGCACGCCAGCTCACCTACACGTTCGAAGCGGGCCAGTTGAAGATCAGCACGCCCGCAGCGCCAGCCAAGGCGGTGTTGGCGGATAACGTGCAGCGTTTCGATATCAGCTTTGGCGTTGCCGACAAGCCATCTTCATTGACGGTGGCGCGCTACGACCCCAGTCCGGCCGATGCGTCTTTGATACGCAGTGTGCGCATCCAGATGACACTGCAGGACCCGACAGGCCGGGTAAAGGATCAAACCTACAGCGTCGTGGCGGCGCTGCGAAATCGTTTGGGGTAGGACGAGCATGGGACGTTCTGAACGTATTGATGTGCGCCAGACAGGAATGGTCCTGTTGATCAGCCTGGTGTTTTTGTTGCTGTTGTCGCTGATCGGCCTGGTGTCGATCCAGGAGGCGGTGACACAGCAAAAGATCGCCGGCAGCCTCTGGCATCGCAACCAGTCGTTTCAACAGGCCGAAAGTGGGCTGAGGCTGGGGGAGTCGCGCATACAGCGCGAACCTGCGGCGGTGCCGGTGTGCCGATCGATCGTGACTTGTGCGCCGCCGGCTGAAGCGTTTTCGGTGGTGACGGCCGGGATGAACCCTGGTTCGGCGGTGAGCTGGGTTGCGCTGAAGGACGGGCTCTACGGTATTCAGTCCCTGGGGCAAGGCATGGGGCTGGCCCATCTGCCAGCGCAAACCCCGGCGGCGGTGTTTCGAGTGACGGCGGTGGGGTTTAGTGGGCGGTCGCGTGCGGTGCTGGAGAGTGTGTACGCGCGGGTAGAAGAGGAGGGCCGCTCGCGGTTTCTGCGAGTGGCATGGCGACAACTTCAATAAGGAGCAGTGGGGTGGGCATGGATAGCCAGGGTTTTACCTTGATCGAATCATTGATCGCTGTTGCGATCATTGCGTTTCTGGCAGGGATCGTTTACCCCGGGTATACCGGTCATGTAAAAAAGGTCTATCGCGTCGAAATCGCCGGGCTCTTGATCGAGCAGGCTCAGCACCTTGAGCGCTTTTATGCGAGGAACGGCAGTTTTATTGATGCAAGCGGCCTCAGTGCGGGCAACGATCGCTATAGAATCACCGCTGCATTGAACCCTCAGGATTACCGTCTGGTAGCCACGCCTGTCGCCGATTCGGTGATGGCCGGCGACCCTTGCGGCAACTTCAGCCTGACCAGCACCGGCGCACGGGCCAACCCAGGCGCTGCAGCGCACATGTCGCGCAAGGCGTGCTGGGGGCAATGATGAGGATGCTGGATGATTGGGCGCCGGGTGCGCTTGTTTCTATTTATTGGCTGGATCAAATGATGGCTAAGCAACAGCAAGTGGTGGTTGTCGGTGGTGGAGTAATCGGGTTGCTCACGGCGTTCAACCTGGCGACCCAGGGGCAGGCGGTGGTGCTGCTGGAGCGCGCGGGTGTAGGGCAGGAATCCTCTTGGGCCGGCGGAGGCATCGTTTCACCGCTGTATCCATGGCGATACAGCCCGGCGGTCACTGCGCTGGCCCATTGGTCCCAGGATTTCTATCCGCAACTGGCTGAGCGCTTGTTTGCGGCCACCGGTGTAGACCCGGAGGTTCACACCACGGGGCTGTATTGGCTCGATCTGGAGGACGAAGCGCAAGCCCTGGCCTGGGCGGCACGTGAAGGTCGGCCCTTGAGCAAAGTGGATGTCTGCGCTGCCCATGATGCGGTTCCGGTGCTCGGCGCAGGGTATTCCCAGGCGATCTACATGGCCAACGTGGCCAATGTGCGCAACCCGCGGCTGGTCAAATCCCTGAAGGCCGCGCTGTTGGCGCTACCTGGCGTGACGATTCACGAGCAATGCGAGGTGGCCGGTTTTGTCCTGGACGGCGCCCGTGTGGTGGGCGTGAACACGGCCGATGGCGCGATCTTCGGCGATCAGGTCGTGCTGGCGGCAGGTGCATGGAGCGGTGAGTTGTTGGGCACGCTGGGCCTGTCGTTGCCGGTGGAGCCGGTCAAGGGCCAGATGATTCTGTACAAGTGTGCGCCCGGCTTCCTGTCGAGCATGGTCCTGGCCAAGGGGCGTTATGCGATTCCCCGGCGCGATGGGCACATCCTGGTCGGTAGTACCCTGGAGCATGAAGGCTTCGACAAGACCCCCACTCAAACTGCGCTGGAAAGCCTCAAGGCATCGGCGGTGGAGCTGATCCCCGCTCTGGCAGGCGCAGAGGTGGTAGGGCATTGGGCCGGCTTGCGCCCCGGTTCGCCGGAGGGCATTCCCTATATCGGTCAGGTGCCTGGTTTCGAAGGGCTATGGCTCAACTGCGGGCATTACCGCAACGGCCTGGTACTGGCCCCGGCCTCATGCCAATTGTTTGCCGACTTGTTGCTGGGGCGTGCACCGATCATCGATCCGACACCCTATGCTCCCGCCGGTCGAGTCAACGCTGAATAGACTTCGGCCCTTGTTCCAGATGTGCCTGGGTGCAATACCACTGCTGGTGTGAGCTGAGTGCGCGGTCTTGTGGCAAGTGCACGCCGCAGTGAGCGCAGCGCACCATCAGGGCGGCGTCGGGTTCGCTTGGGCGTGGCTGTTTAGCCGCCGGGCTTTTGAATTTGCGCCAGAACCATACCGCGGCGGCAATAACGGCAATCCAGAACAGGAGACGAAGCATGATGGGAGGTTTCTCGACAAGGAAGGCGCCAGTTTAGCCAAGGACGTGCCGAGCGCACAGCGCAATAATGCTTGCCCATGAAAAAGGGAGCCCCGAGGGGCTCCCTTTTTGCGTTGCGTCGACCGGTCAGTCGAACACGCCGAACGTCATGTAGCTGAACCACGAGCGATCCTGGTTGTTGCCCAGGGCCTGAGGTGCTTGCTCTTCGATCACGTCGCCGTTTTCGTCGTGTGGCTTGAGGTCCGCAGGAATCGCTTCCTTCGCGTCCTGGAATTGCTTCATCACGTCCTGGTTGGCGCGGGTTTCGCCCGGCGGCAGCGGTGGACGGGACTCGATCAGGCCGAGGGTGTACTTGCTCAGCCACGAACGGTTGTCCGCTTCGGCAACCTGAGGCACGAACTGGCCGTCTTTCAGGCTAGGGTGATCAGGGTAGTTCAGCTTCAGGGTTTCCAGGCTGGTGCTGGCCAGTTCGTCCAGGTGCAGGCGCTGGTAAGACTCGGTCATCACCGCCAGGCCATCACCCACCGAAGGGGTTTCCTGGAAGTTTTCCACTACGTAACGGCCACGGTTGGCCGCCGCTACATAGGCCTGACGGGTCAGGTAGTAGTGGGCGACGTGGATTTCGTAGGCCGCCAGCAGGTTGCGCAGGTAGATCATGCGCTGCTTGGCATCCGGCGCGTAGCGGCTGTTGGGGTAGCGGCTGGTCAGTTGGGCGAACTCGTTGTAGGAGTCGCGGGCAGCGCCGGGGTCACGCTTGGTCATGTCCAGCGGCAGGAACCGCGCCAGCAGGCCCACGTCCTGGTCGAACGAAGTCAGGCCCTTGAGGTAGTAGGCGTAGTCCACGTTCGGGTGCTGCGGGTGCAGGCGGATAAAACGCTCGGCGGCGGACTTGGCAGCTTCCGGCTCGGCGTTCTTGTAGTTGGCGTAGATCAGCTCGAGCTGGGCCTGGTCGGCGTAGCGTCCGAACGGATAGCGCGACTCCAGTGCCTTCAGCTTCGCTGTGGCGCTGGTGTAGCTATTATTGTCCAAGTCTTTCTGAGCCAGTTGGTACAACTCGACTTCGCTCAGGTTTTCGTCGACGACTTCCTTTGTTGACGAGCAAGCAGCAGTCATGGCGAGGATGGCGATCAGCAGCAGGTGTTTCACTTGCATGGCGGCTTGCGTCCCTATGACGGCCGCTGTCTTGGGCGGGGCCGTCCTGTTATGATGAGCGCCCCGTTGAAAGCCTCGGGGCAAAAGACGCCGTATTTAACCACAAGCGCGCAGCCGAAACCAAAGGCTGTGCCACGCCTAGTCTGAGCATGTCCGATAAAATTGAACTTCGCGCAGAGGTGCCGTCCGAATTGGGCGGCCAACGCCTCGATCAAGTCGCCGCACAATTATTCGCTGAGCACTCGCGCTCGCGCCTTTCCGCCTGGATCAAAGACGGCCGCCTGACTGTGGATGGAGCGGTCATCCGCCCGCGAGACATAGTGCATGGCGGTGCGATTCTTGAGCTGACTGCCGAGCAGGAAGCCCAGGGAGAATGGGTCGCCCAGGACATCGAGCTGGACATCGTCTATGAAGACGACGACATCCTGGTCATCAACAAACCCGCAGGCCTGGTGGTTCACCCGGCGGCCGGGCACGCTGATGGCACTTTGCTCAATGCTCTGCTGCACCACGTACCGGACATCATCAATGTGCCGCGTTGCGGCATCGTGCACCGCCTGGACAAAGACACCACCGGCCTGATGGTGGTAGCCAAGACCATCCAGGCGCAGACGCAGCTGGTTACGCAATTGCAGAGCCGCAGCGTCAGCCGGATCTACGAATGCATCGTGATCGGTGTCGTGGTGGCGGGTGGCAAGATCAACGCGCCGATCGGTCGCCACGGCCAGCAGCGTCAGCGTATGGCGGTAATGGAGGGCGGCAAGCAGGCCGTCAGCCACTACCGTGTGCTGGAGCGTTTCCGATCCCACACTCACGTGCGGGTCAAGCTGGAAACCGGTCGTACCCACCAGATTCGCGTACACATGGCGCACATCAACTTCCCGTTGGTCGGAGATCCGGCCTACGGTGGTCGCTTCCGCATTCCGCCAGCGGCCAGTGCCACCATGGTTGAATCGCTGAAAACCTTCCCGCGTCAGGCTTTGCACGCACGCTTCCTGGAGCTGGACCATCCGACGAGCGGTAAGCGGATGAGCTGGGAATCGCCTCTGCCGGACGATTTGGTCTGGTTGTTGTCGCTGCTCAAGCAGGATCGCGAGGCATTTGTAGGATGAGTGACTGGCTGATTCCTGACTGGCCCGCGCCGGCTCAGGTCAAGGCCTGCGTCACCACCCGTGCGGGCGGCGTCAGTCTGGCGCCGTTCGACAGCCTCAACCTGGGCGATCATGTCGAGGACAGCCTTGAGGCGGTTCTTGAAAATCGCCGTCGTCTTACCGATGCTTTCGATATTCACCCGGCCTGGTTACGCCAGGTCCACGGGATCAGGGTGGTCGAGGCTGATCCGTCGCACACCGCCGAAGCCGATGGCAGTTGGACCAGCACACCGGGTATCGCCTGCACTTCCATGACTGCCGATTGTCTGCCTGCGTTGTTCTGCAACCGTGCCGGCACTCGCGTGGCGGCCGCCCATGCCGGTTGGCGTGGGTTGGCGGCGGGTGTGCTGGAAGCCGCAGTCGAAAGCCTGGGCGCCGAGCCGGCCGACGTATTGGTCTGGCTAGGCCCGGCCATTGGCCCGCAAGCCTTCGAAGTCGGCCCGGAAGTGCGCGAGGCGTTCGTGCAGCAACTGCCGATCACCGCCCAAGCCTTTGTCCCCAGCACCCGTCCCGGCAAGTTCATGGCCAACATCTACCAGTTGGCCCGTCTGCGCCTGGCGGCTCGCGGTATCACCGCTGTCTACGGTGGCGGGTTCTGCACCGTCAACGATCCACGCTTCTTTTCTTACCGCCGCAGTCCACGTACGGGTCGGTTCGCCTCCCTTATTTGGCTGGAGCGCTAGACTCTTCTGATCTGCGTCAACTGCCCGAAGCTTGAATCTCCCAGAATCGACCACATCTATAGGGCTATCTGGCAGGTTTCTTCATCAGGATGTGTTACTCGCGAGCAAGCTCGCTCATACATAGCTCCGGCCTGCTCAAAAGGAAGGTGACTAATGCGTATTGATCGTTTAACCAGCAAATTGCAATTGGCTCTATCGGACTCCCAATCCCTGGCGGTCGGCCTCGACCATCCGGCTATCGAGCCTGCGCACTTGATGCAGGCGCTGCTGGAGCAGCAAGGTGGTTCTATCAAGCCCTTGCTGATGCAGGTGGGTTTCGACGTCAACAGCTTGCGCAAAGAGTTGAGTAAAGAACTCGACCAACTGCCGAAAATCCAGAATCCTACGGGCGATGTGAACATGTCCCAGGATCTGGCGCGTCTGTTGAACCAGGCGGACCGCTTGGCCCAGCAGAAAGGTGACCAGTTCATCTCCAGCGAGTTGGTATTGCTCGCTGCCATGGACGAAAACAGCAAGCTCGGCAAGTTGTTGCTGGGCCAGGGCGTGAGCAAGAAAGCCCTGGAAAACGCCATCAACAACCTGCGTGGCGGCGATGCGGTGAACGACCCTAACCACGAGGAGTCGCGCCAAGCCCTGGACAAGTACACCGTCGACCTGACCAAGCGCGCCGAAGAAGGCAAGCTTGACCCGGTGATCGGCCGTGATGACGAAATCCGTCGCACCATCCAGGTTCTGCAACGTCGTACCAAAAACAACCCGGTGCTGATCGGCGAACCTGGCGTGGGTAAAACCGCAATTGCCGAAGGCCTGGCCCAGCGCATCATTAATGGTGAAGTGCCGGACGGCCTTAAAGGCAAGCGCCTGCTGTCCCTGGACATGGGGGCGTTGATCGCGGGGGCCAAATTCCGTGGCGAGTTCGAAGAGCGCCTCAAATCCCTGTTGAACGAACTGTCGAAGCAGGAAGGGCAGATCATTCTGTTTATCGACGAATTGCACACCATGGTCGGCGCCGGTAAAGGCGAAGGCTCCATGGACGCTGGCAACATGCTCAAGCCTGCGCTGGCTCGGGGTGAGTTGCACTGCGTCGGTGCCACCACGCTTAACGAGTATCGCCAGTACATCGAGAAGGATGCGGCCCTTGAGCGGCGCTTCCAGAAAGTGTTGGTGGAAGAGCCGAGCGAAGAAGACACCATCGCGATCCTGCGCGGCTTGAAGGAGCGCTATGAGGTCCACCATAAGGTGGCGATCACTGACGGCGCGATCATCGCGGCGGCCAAGCTGAGCCATCGCTATATCACCGACCGTCAATTGCCCGACAAGGCCATCGACCTGATCGACGAAGCGGCCAGCCGCATTCGCATGGAGATCGATTCGAAGCCGGAAGTGCTCGACCGCCTGGATCGTCGCCTGATTCAACTGAAAGTCGAATCCCAGGCTCTGAAAAAAGAAGAAGACGAAGCCGCGAAGAAACGCCTGGAAAAACTCCAGGAAGAAATCGTGCGTCTGGAACGTGAATATTCGGACCTCGAAGAAATCTGGAGCGCGGAAAAAGCTGAAGTGCAGGGCTCTGCACAGATTCAGCAAAAAATCGAACAATCGCGTCAAGAGCTGGAAGCCGCACGCCGTAAAGGTGATCTGAACCGCATGGCCGAGCTGCAGTATGGGGTGATCCCGGACCTGGAGCGCAGCCTGCAGATGGTCGCCCAACATGGCCACAGTGAGAACCAATTGCTGCGCAGCAAGGTGACTGAGGAAGAGATTGCCGAAGTCGTTTCGAAGTGGACCGGTATCCCTGTGTCGAAAATGCTCGAAGGCGAGCGCGACAAGCTGATGAAGATGGAAAGCCTGTTGCACCAGCGCGTCATCGGCCAGGAAGAGGCGGTGGTGGCAGTGTCCAACGCGGTGCGGCGCTCACGGGCCGGGTTGTCCGACCCGAACCGTCCGAGCGGCTCGTTCATGTTCCTCGGCCCGACCGGCGTGGGTAAGACCGAGCTGTGCAAGGCCTTGGCCGAGTTCCTCTTCGATACCGAAGAGGCCATGGTGCGGATCGATATGTCCGAATTCATGGAGAAACATTCGGTGGCACGCTTGATCGGTGCTCCACCAGGCTACGTAGGCTACGAAGAGGGCGGTTACCTGACCGAAGCCGTGCGACGCAAGCCTTACTCGGTAATCCTGCTGGACGAGGTCGAGAAGGCCCACCCGGATGTGTTCAACATCTTGCTGCAGGTACTGGAAGACGGCCGTTTGACCGACAGTCACGGACGCACTGTGGACTTCCGCAATACGGTCATCGTGATGACGTCCAACCTGGGTTCGATGCAGATCCAGGAACTGGTCGGTGATCGTGAAGCCCAGCGTGCCGCCGTCATGGATGCGCTGACCACGCACTTCCGCCCGGAATTCATCAACCGGGTCGATGAAGTGGTGATCTTCGAGCCTTTGGCACGGGATCAGATCGCGGGCATCACCGAGATCCAGTTGGGCCGCCTGCGGGCTCGTCTGGCTGAACGTGAGTTGTCGCTGGAGCTGAGCACAGAGGCTTTGGACAAGCTGATCGCGGTGGGTTACGACCCGGTGTACGGTGCACGGCCATTGAAACGTGCGATCCAGCGCTGGATCGAGAACCCGCTGGCGCAACTGATCCTGTCGGGCAGCTTCATGCCGGGTACCAGCGTCACGGCGACTGTGGAAAACGACGAAATTGTCTTCCATTAAGCCTGATGTATAGGGTGATAAAGAGGAGGCCCCGCATTGCGGGGCCTTTTTTTTCGATAGGGCGTTGAACTGTAAGGCAAAGGCTTGTAAAGTGCGCCCCGCAGCAACGTCAGCCCACGGATTTCTTCTCCCCAAGAAGAAATCAGAAAGAAGCGCAAATCATTGTCTTAAAAGCAGTTTAAAGGGTTGACAGGGGTTTTTAAGATTGTAGAATAGCGCGCCTCGGAGATACGAACGTAGCGATACGCAAGGGTTGAAGAGGAAGCAAAAAGCAGTAAAGTTTTACTTTGAAATATGTAGTTCCGTGATAGCTCAGTCGGTAGAGCAAATGACTGTTAATCATTGGGTCCCAGGTTCGAGTCCTGGTCACGGAGCCAATTTCAAAACCGGGGTATAGCGCAGTCCGGTAGCGCGCCTGCTTTGGGAGCAGGATGTCAGGAGTTCGAATCCCCTTACCCCGACCATTTTTGGGTCGTTAGCTCAGTTGGTAGAGCAGTTGGCTTTTAACCAATTGGTCGTAGGTTCGAATCCCACACGACCCACCATTTTTGAGACCAGTTCAGGCTGGAATCAGATCTTAAGATCAGCGGTCAAAAGCCCTGATCGAAGAAGGCGGCTGAAAGGTCGCCTTTTTTTACCGGGGTATAGCGCAGTCCGGTAGCGCGCCTGCTTTGGGAGCAGGATGTCAGGAGTTCGAATCCCCTTACCCCGACCATATTAAAAATCCTCGTATCGAAAGATACGGGGATTTTTTTTGCCCGAAATTATCTCAAGCCCAACACAACACTAATGTGGAAGGGGGCTAGCTCCCGATAGAGTGTGTCAGCCACTCATTATTTAGCTGACTCACCGTCATCGGGAGCAAGCCCCTACATTGACCGATCTCTACCAGGGGCTGTGTAGTTAGTGCAGTTTGAGGCGCGGCTCGGTCCCGCGCCCGATCTTGCTGCCCAGCATCAGCATCGCCGTGCGGAAGAAGCCATACAGCGCCATCTGGTGCATGCGGTACAGCGACACATAGAACATCCGCGCCAGCCAGCCTTCCAGCATTACACTACCCGTCAGGTTGCCCATCAGATTGCCCACTGCCGAGAAACGCGACAGCGAGATCAGCGAGCCGTAGTCGGTGTACTTGTATGACGGCAGGTCCTTGCCTTCGATCCGCAGTTTCAGTGACTTGGCCAGCAGCGACGCTTGCTGGTGCGCGGCCTGGGCCCGTGGCGGTACATTGCGATCGATACCCGGTTGCGGGCAGGCAGCGCAGTCACCAAAGGCGAAGATGTTTTCATCGCGGGTGGTTTGCAGCGTCGGCAGCACGTGCAGTTGATTGATGCGATTGGTTTCCAGGCCATCGATGTCCTTGAGGAAACCCGGTGCGCGAATCCCGGCCGCCCAGACCTTGAGGCTGGCTGGAATTACCTGGCCGCTGTGGGTGATCAATGCATCGGCAGTCACCTCGCTGACGGCTGAGTTGGTCAGTACGGTCACCCCAAGCTTCTCCAGGGTTTTATGCACAGGCCCGCCAATACGCTCGGGCAGGGCTGGCAGCACGCGTGGGCCAGCTTCGATCAGGGTGATATGCATGTTTTCCGGCTTGATGCGGTCCAGTCCATAGGCGGCCAGCTCATGGGCGGCGTTATGCAGCTCGGCGGCCAGTTCCACCCCGGTGGCGCCTGCACCGACGATGGCAACGCTGATTTTTTCCACTGCATCGGTCTGCCCGGCGTGCGCGCGCAGGTAGTGATTGAGCAACTGTTGGTGGAAGCGCTCGGCCTGTTTGCGGGTGTCGAGGAACAGGCAGTGCTGCGCTGCGCCTTCGGTGCCGAAATCGTTGGTGGTACTGCCGACCGCGATCACCAGGCTGTCGTAGCCCAGTACACGCGCCGGTACTAGCTCACGGCCTTCTTCGTCGAGGGTTGCGGCCAGTTGGATTTTCTTCTGCTCACGGTCGAGTCCGCTCATGCGCCCCAGCTGGAACTCGAAGTGGTTCCATTTTGCCTGGGCAACATAATTGAGTTCGTCTTCCGAAGAGTTCAGTGAGCCGGCAGCCACTTCGTGCAACAGGGGTTTCCAGATATGGGTCAGGTTGGTGTCCACCAACGTGATCCGGGCGGTGCCGCGTTTGCCCAGGGTCTTACCCAGGCGGGTAGCCAACTCCAGGCCGCCGGCGCCGCCGCCGACGATAATAATACGATGGGTCATGGGGATATCTCGCAAGGCTAAAAGAAATCGGGGCGGTTACCCACGCGAGCGCCAAGCAGCTCATAGCGTCAGGTAACTCAAAAGGCGGCTCAGCAGACCGAGCCCGATCACCGCCACCAGCACGACACAGAGGAGCAGCCAAGGCCGGAAAGGCTTGCGCTCGACTCTGTTCTGGGAAAGTTGCAGGTACTCTTCGACATGCTTTTGGTCGTCGGGGTTCAGGCGGCTGGTCATATAAGGCCTCGTCAGGTAGACGTTGCAAAAGGGCGCCTCGTTACAGTCGGGGGATCAGAGGCTGATGCCCACGTCGAACACTATGCTGCGGCCCAGGTTGTTGCGCAAGAAATCCGGGGCGTCCGGATGGGCGAACAACACCCGCGCAAACGTCGGCCCCACCAGCGATAGCGAACGCCAGCCCTGGCGCAGGTATTCGGTGGGCGGCGGGAAATGGCTGTTGAGGTCCAGGACTTCACGCTTGAGGCTGGCGAAGGCGACGATATCCAGATCGCCCAGGTCCATCCCGCGTTCCTTGTAGTTGTGCGCTTTTTTTCGCAAGGTCGGCGCCAGGCGCAGGAGGAATTCATGGGCAGGGATGCGCCGCGGCTTGGCTTCGCGCCGCACCAACTGGCTCAGGGAGAAAGCACTGCGCCGACGCAACAATTCATCACGCCATTCATCGTTCAGGCGCCGCCCTTCATCCAGTACGAAAAACACCTCGAAGCTGGCGTCGCGAAACAGCACGTCCGGTGGCTCTTGCCCGGCGGCGTGGAACTCTTCGGCGCGATAGGGCACGTTCAAGCCTTGCAGCAGGCGCTGGCAGACCCAACGCTCACGCTCCCATTTGCGGGCATTGGACAGAAACGCATTGGCTTGTTCGGCCGCTACGGTGAGCAGGCGCAAATAATCTGAGTCATCCATCCTTGCAGCTTAGCGTCCAAATGATGACCGCAGGAAGTCCCGCCGCAAAAGCCCGGTGTAGACTAGCGGCTCGTATTTCCCCTGAGCATGAGGTGTGCAGTGAAATTTTTCGCAGTGCTGGTATTGAGTCTGTTGCCCTTGTGGGCTCAGGCCGCCGAGATGGGTGAGCGTCTGGCCCCTTGGACCCTGCTGGATCAGTTCGATCAGGCCTACACCCTGGACGATCAGGCGCAAATCCTGCTGGTGGCGCGCAGCATGGATGGCGCCAAGTTGGTGGACGCCGCTCTACAAGGCCAGCCCAAAGGCTACCTCGAGGCTCGGCATGGCGTATTTGTCGCCGATATCCAGCGTATGCCCCGACTGATTGCCAAGCTGTTCGCTGTGCCGGCCATGCAGTCCTACAACTACCGGGTCATGCTGGACCGTGACGCACGCATTGCTCCGCGCTATCCCGCACCTGTGGATAAAGTTCTATGGCTGCAACTCAAAGACGGCAAATTGATTGCGCAACACGAGTACGACAACGCCGCTGAACTGCGTCAGGCCCTGGAGCAGGTGCAACCGTGATCAGTGCAGCGGTGCTGGCGCCGGAAACCCTCGGTATCGGCTGGTTATTGTTCGCGCCGCTGTTGCTGTGGGCGATCCTTCGCTCGCCATGGGTCGAGTTGTTTGCCGACCGGCGGCGCCAGCACCTGCTGTTCGGTACGGTGTTCGCGTTATTCATGTTATGGCTGGTGAGGCGGGATTTCGACACCGGCGTTTCCTATCACTTTATCGGCATGACCGCCGTTACCCTGCTACTCGACTGGCCGCTGGCCGTTGTCGGTGGGTTTGCGGCGCAGCTTGGTTTGCTGTCGCTGGGACGTCAGGACCTGGCTGCAATGGGTGTCAACGGGTTGCTGCTGATCGTGCTGCCGGTGATGATTACCGAAGGCTGCGCATTGCTGGTAGAGCGTGCGCAGCCGCGCAACCCCTTTGTGTATATCTTCTGTTCCGGTTTTTTTGCCGCCGCGCTGTCGGCCTTGCTCTGCCTGCTGGTGGGCATTGGATTGCTGTGGTTCGACGGTCGTTTTGCCATGCCCGAATGGTTGGAGGATTTCATCGGCTACCTGTGGTTGATCATCTTTCCTGAAGCCTTTATCAACGGCATGGTTATCAGTGCCCTGGTGGTGTTTTGCCCTGAATGGCTGGAGACTTTCAACCGTACTCGCTACCTCTCGGCGCCCTGGAAGGACGACGATTCGCAGCTTTGACCCAGATCAAATCCCGCGCGGCCGGGCAGGCCCATGCTCTGCGAAACCCTACAGAGCAACACGGGAGCACGGATCATGAGTGTGTATGAATGGGCACGGCAGGAGTTGCGCAGAAGCCAGGATGCGGCACAGGAAATCGGATTCGACCCAGGCTTGACACTGCGTGCCATGCTCAGTGCGGTGGTGCAGCAGAGCAAGGGGGTGCGCAGTTTTGAAGACCTGGCCGACGAGCTGCAATACCTTGCAGAGAATCTCGACGACCAGCAGGAATATGCCTTTATGCGGCCTTAATGGCGCGGCGGCAGGTCTTCGGAGAACAGCTCGTCTTCAGCATCCGGAGCGACAGGGATTTTGTGTTCTTCTGCGGCCCAGGCGCCCAGGTCGATGAGTTTGCAGCGCTCCGAGCAGAACGGTCGGTTGAGGTTGGTCGCTTTCCATTCTACGGGGGCGCCGCAGGTTGGGCAGTCGACGGTCAAGGGTTGGCTCATGATCGGCCTCCACGCAAAGTAAGGTAAAAATGATGCAGTCGCTCGACCTCGCTGTGCAGCCAGGAGAGGTCTCTGTCGTTGACCAGCACGTCATCGGCATGGTTCAGGCGGTCTTCGCGGCTGGACTGGGCCTTGAGGATTGCCTGCACCTGCTGCTCGCTGATGTTATCGCGCTGCAGGGTACGCTGAATCTGCAGCGATTGCGGCACGTCGATCACCAGGATGCGCTGGGTCATGCTGGACTGTCCGGACTCGATCAGCAGCGGTGATACCAGGATCGCGTATGGCGACCGGGCGCGGGCCAGATGGCTGCGAATCTCTTCGCCAATCAATGGGTGCAGCAAGGCTTCCAGCCAGCGGCGTTCTTCGGGAACCTCAAAGATCAGCTTGCGAAGTGCGGCGCGGTCCAGCTGGCCGTCAGGCTGCAGCACGCCAGGACCAAAATGCTCGGCGATGCGCGCCAGTGCGGGTCGGCCAGGTTCCACCACCCAGCGGGCAGCGTGATCGGCATCCACCAAATCAACGCCCAGATCGGCAAAGTGTTGGGCTGCTGCGCTCTTGCCGCTGCCAATACCGCCGGTCAGGCCAAGAATCCAGGGTCTTTCAACAGAAATAGTCATCTGAAACCGACAGACTGCAAATAGAAGTCGGTTATTTGACCACCCCAGAGCAATGCAATCCAGCCGGCAATCGCCAGATATGGACCAAACGGCATGGGCGTCGATGCCTGGGTCTTGCGCAGGCGTATCAGGATCAGCCCGACGAACACGCCCATCAGTGATGAGATCAGCAGTGTCAGCGGCAGGATCTGCCAGCCGCCCCAGGCGCCGAGCAGCGCCAGTAACTTGAAGTCACCGTAGCCCATCCCCTCCTTGCCGGTGATCAGCTTGAACAGCCAGAACACCGTCCACAGGCTCATGTACCCGATCACCGCGCCCCACAGGGCATCTGGCAATGTGGTCAACAGTGAGAAGGCATTGACGATCAGCCCGAGCCATAGCAATGGCAGCACCAGGACATCGGGCAGCAATTGGTGGTCGGCGTCGATCAGGCTCATTGCCAGCAAGCCCCAGCTCAATACCATCACCGCTGCCGCTTGCCAGCCGAAACCAAAGTGCCAGGCCACCACCGCACAGATGATGCCGCTCGCCAATTCGGTGAGCGGATAGCGGAGGCTGATCGCCCCCCGGCAATGGGCGCAGCGGCCCCTGAGGAACAGATAGCTGAGCAGTGGGATATTTTCCCACGGGCGAATCGGATGATCGCAGTGCGGGCAACAGGAGTTTGGGTACGCCAGGTTGTAGGTCGTTCCGGCGGGTTCGGCAGGCAAGCCGAGCACTTCATGGGCCTGGGCGCGCCATTCCCGGGCGAGCATTTTCGGCAGGCGCCATACCAGCACATTGAGAAAGCTGCCGACGATCAGCCCCAGCGCCACTGCCAGCGCGACAAAAGCCCAAGGGTGCTCAACGGGCAGCAGGCTCAAAATGCGCTCCCCAGCTGGAACACCGGCAAGTACATGGCAATGACCAGTGCCCCGACAATCCCGCCCAGCACTACCATCATCAGTGGTTCCATCAACTGCGTGAGGTTGTCGACCTGGTTATCCACATCGGCTTCGTAATGGCTGGCGACTTTTTCCAGCATGCGGTCCAGCGTGCCGGACTCTTCGCCGATCGCCGTCATCTGGATTGCCATGCCGGGAAACAGGCCGCTGGCAGCCATGGATTGATTCAACTGCATGCCCGTGGATACCTCGTGTCGCATATGCTCGATTGCCTGTCTGAACGGACCTGAGCCGGCTGCACCGGCCACGCAACCCAGCGCCTGTAGCAGCGGAACACCGGCGGCAAAGGTGGTGGAGAGGGTTCGGGCATAGCGGGCCACTGCCGATTTTTGCAGCAGTTTGCCTGCCAGGGGCGCTTTCAACAAAGCGGCGTCCAGCCAGTGGCGAAAATCAACGGACGCGCGATAGGCATGACGCAAGCCGACGGCCCCCACGCCCAGGCCCAGCGCCACCACCCACCAGGTTTGCTGCATGAACTCGGACAGGGCGATGACCTGCAAGGTAAAACCGGGCAGATTGCCGCCGACTCCGGCGAACAGGGTCTGGAATTGCGGCACCACTTGAATCAACAGAACACCCGTGACAAGACTTGCGATCAGCAGGACCGCGAGCGGGTAGGTCATGGCTTTTTTGATTCTGGCTTTAAGCTGCTCACTCTTTTCCCGGTGGACCGCGACGCGCTCCAGCAGGGTCTCAAGGGTCCCCGCTTGTTCGCCGGCGGCCACCAGGTTGCAATACAGCTCGTCGAAATAACGCGGATGTTGGCGCAGGGCATCGGTCAGGCTGGTGCCGGCGGCGATTTCTCGCTTCAAACCCTGCACCAGTTCACGCACCGATCGGTTGTCGAAGCCTTCGCTGATGATGTCGAAGGCTTGCAGCAGCGCGATCCCCGCTTTCAGCAGGGTGGCCAGTTGGCGAGTGAACAGGGTGATGTCCGCCGGTTTTATCCGTGGGGTCAGGCTTGGCAACAAAGGGGATTTTTTGTGTACACGGCCTGGGCTGATGCCTTGCCGACGCAGTTGCGCCTTGACCATGGCGGGGGTGTGCCCGGTGGCTTGCCCGCACACCCGCTGTCCTTTGCGGTTGATGCCTTCCCAGGCGTAAAGCGTCGATGGGTTGTTCATGTCACGGTTCCGCACACAGGTCGTCGAAGAATTTATAGCTTAGTCAGGTGACGGATTCGGGCCCGTGGGTGGTGGAGGATAAAATGTCAAAATGTGCGTCTTGTGCGCGATTGACCGCGTGCGGGTGAGTACACTGGCGCCGTTGCAAACTACGAGGTGCAGGACGCGCCTTGTCATGAGTTCTATTCTGGAGAGTGAATGTGATGCGTCAGAAAGGCTTTACCTTGATCGAGTTGTTGATCGTCGTGGCGATCATCGGCATTTTGGCCACCATCGGCCTGCCCATGTACACCACGCACCAAGCCAAGGCCAAGTTCACGGCCGGCCTGGCAGAAATCGCGGCGTTGAAGGCCGGTTATGAAGATGCCATCAACCAGGGCACCGTTCCGACCTTGCCAGTGATCGGCGGTAAAAGCCCCACCGCTAATTGCAAGATCGACGTGGCCGGTGACGTTGCCACGGGCGTGGGTTCCATCCGTTGCGAAATACTCGACGCACCGGCCCCCGTGCTGGGCAAGACCATCAGCCTGACGCGCAGCGCCACCGACGGCTGGAAATGCACCACAACCGCCGAGGCAAAATATGCCACCAAGGGTTGCGGCGCAGACGGGGCATAACGGCTGAATCCTCCACATGGACGTCAGGGGGGGGCGATGGGGTTATCCATAGAGCAGCGCGGAACTGTTTTCCTGGTCGCGGTGGTGTGTTTGCTGGTTGGCGGGATTTGCGCGCCATTCAGTGGGCATGACCTGCAGCGCGCAATGCAGATTGCCATCGTGTCCTGCGCGGTGCTGTATGGGCTGACGGTCACTCCGCTCCCGCGCTTGGTGGACCGGCCCACGGCCTTTGGCCTGGCGCTGATCATCGGGCTGGGCCTGGTGTCTTCGGCGCTGGCCCACCAACCGCTCTGGGCGTTTACCGAAGTGGCGGTGTTTGTCGGCTGTGGGGCCATTGCCACGGCGTTTGCCGTGCTTCGTCGCAACGGTGGTGAGCCGCTGGATCGTGTGCTGGTAGGGGTGGTGGTGATACTTTGCCTGATCAAGTCCACCCAATACCTGTATGCCGGTGCGCTGGCATTCGCCAGTGGCGAGCGAATGCTGGACCCTGATTTGCTGCTGTCCGGTTTTTCCAACAAGCGTTTCTACGGCCAGTTCCAGACATTCACCCTGCCGCTGCTGGCGCTTCCCTTATTGTTGCCCCATGTCTCCCGTTCCCTGCGGGGGGCGGTATTTGCGTTGCTGTGTGTCTGGTGGCTGATCGCGATCAGCGGCGGCACGCGCGGTACGTGGCTTGGCATGGGCGTGGCAGGCGGCGTGCTGGCGGTGCTGGGGCCCTGGGGGCGACGCTGGCTCGGATGGCAACTGGCGGCGGTGCTGGGTGGCTTGTTGCTGTACTGGCTGGCGTTTACAGCCTTGGCGGGTTACCTGGGGATCGAGGTCTCCAACGGTGCCAGTGAGCGCCTCACCACCTCGTTGTCCGGGCGTGGCCCGATCTGGTCGCAGGCTTGGCATATGCTCGTCGAGCGCCCGTGGCTGGGCTTCGGGCCGATGCAGTTCGCCGATATTGCCAACAGTGTTGCCGCTCACCCTCACCAGGCCATCCTGCAATGGGCCAGCGAATGGGGTGTGCCGTCGGCGTTGTGCGTGGCGCTGCTGGCGTGGCGAGGCGGCTGGGCTACATGGTCGGTGTTGCGCCAGCGCGCGCAGGCCGGCGAGCGTGCTGACCTGCTGCGGCTATGCCTGTTTGCGGCATTGGTCGGTGCGCTGGTGCAGTCCATGGTCGACGGTGTGATCGTGATGCCGAATTCCCAGGTCTGGCTGGCGTTGGTCGTGGGTTGGCTGCTGGCGTTGCATGTGGGGCGATCTGCGCCGACTGCGGCGCTGCCGTGGGGATGGGCGGCATGGAAAGCCATGAGTGTGCTGGCCGTCGGTCTGTTGATTGCGATCGCGGTGCGCGACGTCCCTCACATTACGCAAGCCCAGCAGCAGTACCTGGGTGGCCATGGCAATCACCTGCAACCGCGCTTCTGGGCACAGGGCGTCATTGCCCGCTGACGCCCACAAGTTGCCGGACGCCCGATGCGGTGCTAGCTTTAGCCCACCGCCCGTGTAGCTCAGTTGGTAGAGCAGCGCGCTCGTAACGCGAAGGTCGCAGGTTCGACTCCTGTCTCGGGCAAAAAGGCAATACCGTTTTCAGATGATCCCAGAATGGTTCTGAAGGCCAGACGAGCCGGCATCCGTGCCCGCTCTTTTGTATCTGCGCAACCTTGATGACCCAGATGCATCCCCATTCCATGATCTAAGAGAACAACATGACCACGACTGAAATGACCCAGGAAGTTCGGCATCAAGCAGCCCTCGAAAAATACCTTGAGGAATCGCCGCAGCTTAAAGAAGAGATCAAAGACCTGAGCGCCGATGACCGGCGCGACCAGATCCAGTGGGCATTCGAGGACGAGGCCGAGAGCCAGGGCTACCAGCCTTGGGAACTGACCCTCAAGTACACCTCGACACCGGAAGAATTCGAAGCGGCGCGGCTGGCCTTGCACAAAGAGGCGGCCGAGGTGCTGGGTGTCGAATGGGAAGAGTATTGCGAGATGAATGACCTGGTGGTCTGAGTGCATCCTGTGCAGGAGCGAGCCAGCTCGCTCCTGCATAAAGCGCTTCAGATGCTGAGGCGCATCGACAAATCCACTGCCTTCACGTCCTTGGTCATCGCGCCGATGGAGATGTAGTCCACCCCGGTCTCGGCGATGGGCAGCAGCGTGCGTTCATTGATCCCGCCGCTGGCTTCCAGCTTGGCCTTGCCGCCGTTCAGGCGCACGGCTTCACGCATGTCGTCCAGGCTCAACTCATCGAGCATGATGATATCGGCGCCTGCCGCCAGCGCTTCGCGCAGTTCTTCCAGGTTTTCCACTTCGATTTCCACTGGCTTGCCCGGTGCAATCTTGTGCGCGGCGGTGATGGCCTGCGCAATGCCGCCACAGGCCGCGATATGGTTTTCCTTGATCAGGAACGCGTCATACAAACCGATGCGATGGTTATGGCAGCCGCCGCAGGTCACGGCGTACTTCTGCGCCAGGCGCAGGCCGGGCAGGGTTTTGCGGGTATCGAGCAGCTTGACCTGGGTGCTGGCGACAACATCGGCCAGGAACCGGGCGCGCGTGGCCACTCCGGACAGCAACTGCAAGAAATTCAGTGCACAGCGTTCGCCGCTGAGCAGCGAACGTGCCGGGCCTTCGAGGTGGAACAACACCTGGTCGGGGCTGACGCGTTCGCCGTCGGCCACCTGCCAGTGCACGCAGACCCGTGGGTCCAGTTGGCGGAATACAGCGTCCACCCAAGCGGTACCGGCGATGACAGCGGTGTCGCGGGTAATGATCGTGGCGGTGGCCAGGCGTTCGGCCGGGATCAACTGTGCGGTGATGTCGCCGCTGCCGATGTCTTCCAGCAGTGCGCGGCGCACGTTGGCTTCGATTTCGGCGGTGAGGTCGGCAAGACGGAGATTCGGCATAACAGGCTCCACAAACAAAGTGCCGGGATTATAGGGGCAGTGCGCGTTCGAACCCAGACTCGCTGCTCATTTACCGGGCAATGGCAGAGTTTGCTGGCGCACCCACCCTCGTTTGCAAGATAATCACGCGCCTTGCAATTGACGTCATAGCTTTGGCGTTATGGGAAAAGCCGGTTTTGCGTTGCGGCCAATGGGCCCGGCTCCCGATCCCCCTACTCAATACCGCCGTTTCAGGAGGCCAGGATGCACAATGACGGAAAGGTGGTGCCAATCAATAAGGCACACACTACGCCATCGCCGCTTGCCCGACTGCCGGTCGTGTTGCTGCAAGTCCGCGATAAGGCCGCGCAACAGTTGCAGCAGGGGCTGCAGGAACTGTTCGATAACGCCGACGACACGCTGTTTGAAATGGCCGATAAGGCCCGTAACAGCATCGACCACCATATTTTCTTTGAAGCCATGCGCGACCTGCGTCTCAAGCGCAAGAATTTCGAGCGCGTGTTCGTGGAGCAACTGTTTGAAGCCTTTGCCGACCTGAGCCATGCGGGGCAGGGCGAATTGCAGTTGGTGCCGGTGGTGTCCTATGACTTGGACGTTGGGGCGTCCAAGGATGACCTTGAAAAAGCCGTGGCACTCAAGGTCATGGTGGACCGGGTGCATCACCGCGACGGCCTGGCCCTGGGGCAACTGACCACGCGATTGGGCGCGTTGTTGGGCAACCGCCTGAATGATTGGGAGAACCCCCTGGGACCAGCGCTGCTCTGCGAGTTTTTCCTGCGGGCGGGACGCAGCCTGGGCGTGGAGATCCGCGTCAAACTGATCATGCTCAAGCTCTTTGAAAAGTACGTGCTCAGTGATGCCGACCGTCTGTACGGCGAAGCCAATCAATTGCTGGTCGCGACGGGGGTGCTGCCTGGGCTCAAGGCGGCTCCCTCCCGCCGTCCGGTTGCCCGCCAAGCCCGCAGCGAAGCGTTGCTGTCGGCTGTCGATCAGCCTGTCGGCGAAAATGGCCAGGAAGCCTTCACCACCTTGCAGGCCTTGCTGGTAACGGTGCGCGGCAGCGTGGCGCCCATCCTCGAAGCCAGCGCCGAGCCCCAGCCGATTGCCACCCGCGACCTGCTGCGTCTGCTGTCCCATTTGCAGCAATATGTGCCAGAGCCGGACGTCGAGGACGATTTCGACCTGCGTAATCAGCTTGAGCAGTTGCTTACACGCGTCAGCGTCAAGAGTGGCAAGTCACGGGTGGTGGAGGAGGCGGACGAAGATGTGATCAACCTGATCGCGCTGTTGTTCGAGTTCATCCGCAATGATCGCAGCGTGCCCGATGCCTTCAAGGCCTTGATCGCGCGCTTGCAGATCCCGTTGCTCAAAGTGGCGGTGCTGGACAAGAGCCTTTTCAGCCGCGCCAGCCATCCGGCGCGGCGACTGCTCAATGAAATCGCTGCCGCCGTCATGGGCTGGAGCCCGCAGCACGACTACCCCCGCGACAACCTCTATGTGCGCATCGAGCAGGTGGTGCAGTGCTTGCTCGGTGAGTTTGTCGAAGATCCGGCGATTTTTTCCCAACTGCTTGCGCAGTTCAGCGCGTTTACCGCCGATGAACGCCAGCGCAGCGAGCTGCTTGAGCAGCACACCCGCAATGCCGAAGAGGCGCGCGTGCGCACCGAGGCGGCCCGTCAGCGGGTGGCGGATGCGCTCGATCGGCGGTTGCTGGGTAAGGTGCTGCCGCGCACGGTGGTGCAGTTCCTGCAGCAGGCCTGGAGCCAGGTGCTGTTGCTGGTCAGCCTCAAGTACGGCGAGCAGTCGCTGCAGTGGCAAGCGGCGCTGCGCACCATGGACGAGTTGATCTGGAGCGTCAGCTTGCAGCAAGACACTGAAGCCGGGCGACACTTGCTCGAGCAACTGCCAGGGTTGCTCAAAGCGTTGCGCGAAGGCTTGACCGGCTTCGCCTTCGACCCGTTCAGTACCCGTGAATTCTTTGTCCAATTGCAGGCCTTGCATCTCCAGGCACCGGAAGGCGCCGATGGGTTGATCGAAGTGCGTGAACCCTTCGTGTTCAACGCCGCGCCGCAGGAGCCTGTTCCGGACCTGCCGGACAATGATCCCGATCTGCTCAACGTTCACCAGTTGCGCCTCGGCAGCTGGGTGGTGTTCCAGCAAGACCAGGCCAACAGCTTGCGTTGCAAGCTGGCGGCGATCATCGAACCGGCCAACCGCTTCATTTTTGTCAGCCGCACCGGGCTCAAGGTGCTGGAACAGAGCGCCGGCCAATTGGCCCAGGCGTTCAAGCAGGGCGCGTTGTACACCCTGGATGATGGGCCACTGTTCGAGCGGGCGCTGGCGGCAGTGACAGGCAAGCTGCGTCAACTCAATCGCGGCAAGTGATCGCAACCACAGGGGCGAACGCGGCATACTGGTCGCACGTTGTCTCGTTCAAGGAACCTGTATGCAGTTGGACTCCACCACCGGTTGGTGCCAGGGCATCCATCATTGCCCTTCGCCCAATTTCAACGAGCGCCCCGCAGGCGAGATCTCACTGTTGGTGGTGCATAACATCAGCCTGCCTCCGGCGCAGTTCGCCACCGGTAAAGTGCAGGAATTTTTCCAGAACCGCCTGGATGTCACGGAACATCCCTACTTTGAGGGGATTGCTGACCTACGGGTGTCCGCGCATTTTCTGATTGAGCGCGACGGCGCGGTGACGCAGTTTGTGTCCTGCAATGACCGGGCCTGGCATGCCGGGGTCTCGTGCTTCGAGGGACGTGAAGCCTGCAATGATTTTTCCTTGGGCGTGGAGCTGGAAGGCACGGATGACCAGCCGTTCACCGACGCCCAATATGCCGCGCTGATCGACCTGACCCGCCAGTTGCTGGCGGCTTACCCCGGCATCACCCCGCAGCGCATTTGTGGTCACAGCGATATTGCTCCGGGGCGAAAGACCGACCCCGGCCCCGCTTTTGATTGGACGCGCTTTCGCAGCGCCCTGCAGGATGGAGGACACGCACGATGAGTTTTCTGGTGTTGGTACTGGCTGTATGGATCGAGAAATTCTCGGCCCTGCGCCAGCGGTTACAGCGCGATGGCGGTTGGTTGCGCGAGCTGGCCAGGCTGGAGTCGAGCCCGCGCATGGACAAGCAGCCTTGGCTGATTCTGCTGTTGCTGGTGTTGTTGCCCGTGGCGTTGCTGGCGTTGTTGCTGCTGGTGCTGGAACCGGTGGCCTATGGTTTGCTGGCACTGCCGGTGCACCTGCTGGTGGTGATCTACAGCCTGGGGCGTGGTGATCTGCTGGCCGGGCTCGGCCCGTTTCGCGATGCCTGGCGGCGCGGCGACCTGCAAGCCGCCGAGCACGTGGCCGAGCGCGATTTGAACCTGAGCGCCGACAGCGGTGAACAACTGCTCGAACGGGTTCAGGGCCATCTGCTGTGGCAGGCTTACCAGAGTTTTTTCGCGGTGATTTTCTGGTATTTCCTGCTGGGTCCGGTCGCCGCGTTGGCTTATCGCCTGCTGGCCCTGGCCAGTGAACACAGTCAGAACCCCCTGGTGATCGAACGCGCCGGGCAACTGCGCCACGCTTTCGACTGGTTGCCGGTGCGCCTGTTGGCGGCCAGCTTTGCCCTGGTGGGCAACTTCGTCGCGGTCAGTCGCGTGATGCTCCACGAGCTGTTGAGCTGGGATATCAGCGCCGCGCAACTGGTGGAAAAAGTCGGCCTGGTGGCCGCCGAAATCCCGCCACCTGCGGTCGGCGCGGACGGCATCAATAGCCTGGACCGGCTCTGGGAATTGCTGCTGCGCGCGGCTGTGTTGTGGTATGCCGGGTTCGCCATCTGGACGGTGTTGCCGTCGTAGGGCGAACACCTTCAAACCCTGTGGGAGCGGGCGAGCCCCCTCCCACATGTCGTTTACCTTAAGTTACAAAACTCCCTTTCAATTTGAGCTATATAGACGGAGCGCCAACAAATAGTGGCTTTCTGCCGCCGCCCTGCGCCTCAAATAAAAATAAAAGAAAGGGAGTGCACCAGTGAAGAGCTTGCTCTATCCCGCCGTCGCGCTGATGAACCGCCTGAGCTTCGGCATGAAGTTCAGTCTGATCAGCGTATTGTTTCTGCTGCCGATGCTGGCGACCAACTATTACCTGGTGCGTGATTCCTGGCGCGAATTCCAGGGCACGCGCATCGAGCTGCAAAGCCTCGATCTACTCGGCAGCAGCCTGGCCCTGCGCCGCGACCTGGAAACCCTCAACAACCAAGTGCAGATCAACGCCACCCTCGGCCAGGCCGGCAAGGCCGGTGACCTGGAGAGCAAGATCAGCGCCCTGGAGCAAAGCGTACTGGGTCGCCTGCAAAGCCTTCACGCCGTGACCAGCGAGCCTGAGCAAGTGGCGGCCTTTGAGGGCAAGCGCGACGAACTGGTCGCCGCCTTCAAGGCCCAGCAACAGGAAACGTCGCTGCTGAGCAAAAGTGCGCTGATCGGCAAGTTGCTGAACAAGGCGCAGATGTTCAGCCAGATCATCGCCAGCCAATCCGGCTTGAGCCGCGACTCCCAGAGCGATTTACGCCAACTCAATGAACTGATCACCAGCGTCACCCCGCAGGTCACCCAGACCTTGGGCGAAGGGCGGGCGATGGGTGCGTATTCCCTGGGCCAGGGCTTTCTCAATTCATCGTCCAGTACGCGGTTTGAGGAGCTGCTGCAGCAGTTGGAAAAGCTCCAGGCCGAATATGGCCTCAAGCTGCACGATGCCCTGGGCTCAAGCACCGCCGCGCACACCGCGCTCGACAGTCTGGCCAAGGCCAGTCACGCCAGCCTCAAGCAAGGCAGCGAGCTGTTCGAAGAACGCGTCGTCATGGCCGATACCCTCGACGCACCCTGGCAGGGGTTCTACGACGACGTCAGCCAACTCATGGCCCAGACCTATCAGCTGGATACGGCCACCCTGGCCTTTATCGGCCAGCAGTTGGAGCAACGCCTGGCGCAGAACCGCATGCACATGGTGGTGCTGGTCGCGGCCCTGACGGCGGTGTTCTTGCTGATTTTCTACTTGTACGCGGGTTTCTATGCCTCCACGCGCACAACCTTGCGACGCCTGGGAGCGATGATGGATAACGTCGCGGCCGGCGATATGACCGTGACCTTTGTTGCCCACAGCCGCGATGAGTTGGGCGAGCTGGGCCAGGTGTTCAACGGCACCGTGGCGAAAATCCATGATTTGATCGAGCGCGTCGGGCACACCGTCAGCCAGGTCGAACTCCAGGCCGGCCAAGTGGAAACGGTCTCGGCCCGCAGCAACCAGGCAGTTTGTGGCCAGCGGACCCAGATCGAGCAGGTCGCGACGGCCATGAACCAGATGTCGTCCACCGCCCAGGAGGTCGCGCGCAGTGCGGCGGCGGCCGTCAACAGTGCCCATAGCGTCAACGATGAGACCGTCAGCGGCCGTGGGCTGGTGCAATCCCAGCAGGGCAGCATCGCGCGGCTGGCGTCGGAGATCGACCAGTCGGTGCGGGTCATCAACCAGTTGGCCAGCGACAGTCAATCCATCAGCCGTGTGTTGGAAGTGATCAAGAGTATCGCCGAGCAAACCAACCTGCTGGCCCTCAACGCCGCCATCGAGGCGGCGCGGGCGGGCGAGCAGGGCCGAGGCTTTGCGGTAGTGGCCGACGAGGTGCGCACCCTGGCTCGGCGTACCCAACATTCCACCGAAGAAATCGAACAAATGATCAGCCGTTTGCACGACGGCGTGGCGGCTGCGGTGAAGGCCATGGGCACCAGCCATGAGATGGCCAGCGGCACGGTGGGGCAGTCGGAAAAAGTCCAGCAGGCCCTGGAAAATATCCTCGGTGCGGCAGGCTCTATCGTCGATCAGAACCAGCAGATTGCCGCCGCCGTGGAGCAGCAGACCGCCGTCGCCCATGACATCGACCGCAACATCGTCGAAATCAATCGTGCCGGTGAGCATGCCGCCGAGGGCGCCCATCAGACCGAGGCGGCAAGCCGGCAGTTATCTATGCAGGTGATCGAGTTGAAGCAACTGATCGGCGCGTTTCGCGTGTAAGACGTCATCGTAGGATTGATCTCTACCGGCTGTGGCGCTTTTCCTGATTTTTCATCGTCTCTTTTCTCGACGCGTGAATAGGTGAGAATTTGTTTCAGTCAAATTCAGGTTCAGGGGGAGCACGGCGATGACCGTCACAATCGGCATCAAAGGGCACTGCGCCCATTGCGACATCACGTTTGAACTCAAGCCTTGGCAATTGAACGCAATTGCCATCGAGGAACCGTTCGACTGTCCCTACTGCCAGCGGGTCTTGCAGTTGAGTTGCCCACGGCAATTGCGTCAGTTCAAGGCGCTGGACCACTGGGCCCTGGTGCACCCGAGCATGGCAGTGCTGACCTGTGTGGTGCTGATCGTGGCGCTGGTGGCGGAGTGGGTAGGATTGATCAGTGTGATCGGCCAGCTCAACGTGTCACTGGTGGTGCTGCTGGTTCACTTCCTGGCCCTGCGTTATGCCCGCTACCGGCAGCGGATAACCTTGGATTTGCAAGCGGTCCTGCCGGTACTACCAGTTGAACAGCTCACACGCGTTGCGAGTGCTCGCCTCGGCGAGCAATAGCGGGCTGGTGCCCATGCGTTCGGCCAGGGCGGTGCAGATCGCCGGCAAGTGTTGCGGGCTATTGCGCTGGCCGGGGTACATGGCGGGGGCCATGTCCGGTGAGTCGGTTTCCAGCACCACGGCGTCCAGCGGTAATTGCGCCAGGACCTTGTGCATGCGCAGCGCCTGGGGCCAGGTCGCGGCACCGCCGAGGCCCAGTTTGAAGCCGAGCTTGATGTACTCGCGGGCCTCTTCCCGGCTTCCGGCAAACGCGTGGATGATGCCGCCCCGTGGCAGGCGGATGCGCTTGAGGGTAGCGATCACGGCGGCGTGGCTGCGGCGTACATGCAACAGCGCTGGCAATTGGAAGTCCACCGCCAACTTGAGTTGGGCTTCGAACAGGTGTTGCTGGCGTTCGCGGTCCAGGGTTTCGAGGAAGTAATCCAGGCCGATCTCACCTACGGCGCACAGTTGCCGATGACCGTGCAGGCGGGTCAGCCAGTCAGCCAATTCCACCAGATCGGCGGGGCGGTGGTCTTCGAGATACACCGGATGCAGCCCGAACGCGGCGAACAAACCTTCATCCGCTTGCACCAGATCCCACAGCCGTTGCCAATTCTGCTGATACACCCCCAGCACCACCATGCGTCGCACCCCCAGCTCCCGGCTGTGGGCGAGGACGTCCCGGCGATCGCTGTCGAAATCCGGGAAGTCCAGGTGGGTGTGGGTGTCGATCAGCTCCACGTTCAGGCCTCGTGAATACGCTGCTTGAACGTCCGGCCGATGGCGTGCACGCCGGGTTGATAGTGTTTCTCTTCGATCGCCGCCAGGGCCAGGCGCAGGGCGGTGTCGGCGATCAGTTGATGTTGCTGGGCCATGGCGTTGACCGGCAACGGCAGGAAATCCAGCAACTGGGTATCGCCGAAGGTGCCCAGGCGCAGCGGCCGGGACTTCAATGGGTAGTCGTGCAGGGCGTCAAACACGCCTTGCAGCAGCACGTAGGACGTGGTGATCAACGCGTCAGGCAAATGCCCCAGGCGTTGCAGCAATTGTTCCATCAACTGTCGGCCACAGTCGCGGCTGAACGCTTCGCCGTGTTCGATCAGCACCTCGCCGGTGAAGCCCCGCAACGCTTCGCGAAAGCCGGCGGCACGTTCCTGACTGATGCTCAGCTCGGGCCGCGCGCCGATCAGCACGATCTGCTTGGGCAGCGGGTGCAGCAGGCTGCTGGTCAATTGCTGGCAGGCCTGGCGGTCGTCGCTGACCACCGAGCAGAACTGCCCCGGCTCCATCACCCGGTCGATGGCAATTACCGGCAATCCCTTGGCTTGCAGTTCGCGGTAACTGTCATCGCTGGCCGGCAGGCAACTGGCCACGAACAGCGCATCGCAGCGGCGCGCGCGGAACAGTTGCAGCAACTGGCGCTCGCTCTCGGCCTCATCGTCGGAACTGGCGATCAACAGTTGATAGCCGCGTGCGCGCGCGCCTTGTTCCAAAAGCTTGGCAATGCGTGCGTAACTGGGGTTTTCCAGGTCGGGCAGGATGAACCCCAAGGTGCGCGTATGCCGACTGCGCAGCCCGGCGGCCTGGGGGTTGGGGGTAAAGCCATGGGCTTCCACCACGGCACGCACCCGCTCGACGGTCGCGTTGCTGATGCGTTGCTGTTCAGCCTTGCCATTGATGACATAGCTGGCGGTGGTCACGGACACACCGGCGAGACGTGCGATATCACTGAGTTTCAAACCGGGATTTCCTTGTTTTCTGTAGCTGGCCCCGACATTTTGTCCAATCGTAACCGATTACTGCAGACGACCAACGTCTCAGCTCAGGTGCCGAGTGGTGGTTCAAGGATGCGCAATTAACGCGTAATCTGCCATAAATTCTAGATTAAACGTTTCAGCAGGCGTATTTTTACGATCTTAGCGACGCAGTGGTAACTGCCCATTGACCACTCAGTCACTGACCTCCAAACACCCTTACACTGTTTTATTCAAAACAATACCTAGTGCGGCCACCGCACTAACTAGGAGAACGGCATGCTTGAGCTCACTGTAGAGCAGATTTCCATGGGCCAGAGCGCTGTGGATAAGTCTGCCGCCCTGCACCTGCTCGCTGAAAAACTGGTGGCCGATGGCCTGGTCGCCGAGGGTTATCTCAGCGGCTTGCAGGCCCGTGAAGCCCAAGGCTCGACCTTTCTCGGCCAAGGTATTGCCATCCCCCACGGCACCCCCGAAACCCGCGACCAGGTGTTTTCCACCGGCGTGCGCCTGCTGCAGTTCCCCGAAGGGGTGGACTGGGGCGATGGCCAGATCGTCTACCTGGCCATTGGCATCGCCGCCAAATCCGATGAACACCTGCGTCTGTTGCAACTGCTCACCCGCGCCCTCGGTGAAACCGATCTGGGCCAGGCGCTGCGCCGTGCCGGTAGCGCCGAAGCGTTGCTGAAACTGCTGCAAGGCGCGCCCCAGGAACTGGCGCTGGATGCACAGATGATCAGCCTGGGCGTGTCCGCCGATGATTTCGAAGAGCTGGTATGGCGCGGGGCACGTCTGTTGCGCCAGGCCGATTGCGTCAGCAATGGGTTCGCCGCCGTCCTGCAGCAGGTCGATGCGCTGCCCCTGGGCGATGGCCTGTGGTGGCTGCACAGCGAACAGACCGTCAAGCGCCCGGGCCTGGCCTTTGTCACCCCGGACAAACCCATGCGTTACCTCGGCCAGCCGCTCATCGGCCTGTTTTGCCTCGCCAGCCTCGGCGAAGCCCATCAGGCCCTGCTTGAGCGCCTGTGTGCGCTGCTGATCGAAGGGCGCGGCCACGAGCTCGGCCGCGCCACCAGCAGCCGCGCGGTGCTTGAAGTGCTCGGCGGCGAACTGCCCGCGGATTGGCCCAGCGCGCGTATCACCCTGGCCAACGCCCATGGCCTGCATGCGCGGCCAGCCAAGATCCTCGCGCAGTTGGCGAAAAGTTTTGACGGCGATATCCGCGTGCGCATCGTCGACGGCCCGGTGGGTGCCGTGTCGGTAAAAAGCCTGAGCAAACTGCTGAGCCTTGGCGCCCGGCGTGGCCAGGTGCTGGAGTTCGTCGCCGAACCCACGATTGCCGGCGATGCGCTGCCCGCGTTGTTGGCCGCCGTCGAAGAAGGCCTGGGCGAAGCCGTCGAGCCGCTGCCGACCGTGAGCGCCCAGCCCGAACCCCTCGATATCGAACCGACAGTCAGCGCGCCGCTGTCCGGTAGCCAGATCCAGGCCATCGCTGCCGCCCCCGGCATCGCCATCGGCCCTGCGCATATCCAGATTCAACAAGTGTTCGACTACCCCCTGCGCGGCGAGTCCTCCAGCATCGAGCGCCAACGCTTGCAGGATGCCCTGACCGAAGTGCGTAGCGACATCCAGAGCCTGATCGAACGCAGCCAGGCCAAGGCGATCCGCGAGATTTTCATCACCCACCAGGAAATGCTCGACGACCCGGAACTCAGCGACGAAGTCGACACACGCCTCAAGCAAGGCGAAAGCGCGCAAGCGGCGTGGATGAGTGTGATCGAAGCCGCCGCCAGGCAGCAGGAGTCGCTGCAGGACGCCTTGCTCGCCGAGCGCGCCGCCGACCTGCGTGACGTCGGCCGCCGGGTGCTGGCGCAACTGTGCGGCATCGAAACCGCCCCGGAGCCGAGCGAACCCTACATTTTGGTGATGGACGAAGTCGGCCCGTCGGACGTCGCGCGCCTCGACCCGGAGCGTGTCGCCGGCATCCTCACCGCCCGTGGCGGCGCCACGGCCCACAGCGCCATCGTCGCCCGTGCCCTCGGCATTCCCGCGCTGGTCGGCGCCGGCGCGTCAGTGTTGCTGCTGGCCACCGGCACGCCGCTGTTGCTCGATGGCCAACGCGGCCGCCTGCATGTGGATGCTGATGCCGATACGCTGCAACGCGCCACCGTCGAGCGCGATACCCGTGAACAACGCCTGCAAATCGCCTCGGCCCAGCGCCATGAGCCTGCGGTGACCCGTGACGGTCACGCCGTGGAAGTGTTCGCCAACATCGGCGAAAGCGCCGGCGTGGCCAACGCGGTGGAGCAGGGCGCCGAAGGCATCGGTTTGCTGCGTACCGAGCTGATTTTCATGGCCCATCCGCAAGCGCCGGACGAAGCCACCCAGGAAGCCGAATACCGGCGTGTGCTCGACGGCCTCGACGGTCGCCCGCTGGTGGTGCGCACCCTCGATGTGGGCGGCGATAAACCGCTGCCGTATTGGCCGATCTCCAAGGAGGAAAACCCCTTCCTCGGCGTGCGTGGCATTCGCCTGACCTTGCAACGCCCGCAGATCATGGAAGCGCAATTGCGCGCGTTGCTGCGTTCGGCGGACAACCGCCCGCTGCGCATCATGTTCCCCATGGTCGGCAGCGTCGACGAGTGGCGTGCGGCCCGCGACATGACCGAGCGCCTGCGCCTGGAAATCCCGGTGGCGGACCTGCAACTGGGGATCATGATCGAGGTGCCTTCCGCCGCGTTGCTCGCGCCGGTGCTGGCCAGGGAAGTCGATTTCTTCAGCGTCGGCACCAACGATTTGACCCAGTACACCCTGGCCATCGACCGTGGCCACCCGACGCTGTCGGCCCAGGCCGATGGCCTGCACCCGGCGGTCCTGCAACTGATCGACATCACCGTGCGCGCCGCCCATGCCCATGGCAAATGGGTTGGCGTGTGCGGCGAGCTGGCGGCCGACCCGCTGGCGGTGCCGGTGCTGATCGGCCTGGGGGTGGACGAGTTGAGTGTGTCGGCCCGCAGCATTCCCGAAGTCAAGGCGCGGGTGCGTGAATTCAGTCTGAGCGAGGCCCAGGGCCTGGCGCAAAAAGCACTGGCGGTGGGCTCGCCCGCCGAAGTGCGTGCCCTCGTGGAGGCCGTGTAGATGGCAAGGATTCTGACCCTGACGCTGAACCCGGCGTTGGACCTGACGGTACGCCTGGCGCACCTGGAACCGGGCGAAGTCAACCGCAGCGAAGCCCTGCTCAGCCATGCTGCCGGCAAGGGCGTGAACGTGGCGCAGGTGCTCGCCGACCTGGGCCACCAACTGACCGTGAGCGGCTTTCTCGGTGAAGACAATCCCCAGGCCTTCGAGGCGCTGTTCGCACAACGGGGCTTCACCGACGCGTTCATCCGCGTGCCCGGCGAAACCCGCAGCAATATCAAGATCGCCGAACAGGACGGGCGCGTCACCGACATCAATGCGCCGGGCCCGCTGGTCAGTGCACAGGCGCAGCAAGCGCTGCTTGACCGACTGGTGGCGATTGCGCCGGGCCATGATGCGGTCGTCGTCGCCGGCAGCTTGCCCCGGGGCGTCAGCCCGCAGTGGTTGCAGGGCCTGCTGGAACACCTGAAAAACCTCGGTCTGAACGTCGCTCTGGACACCAGCGGCGAGGCGCTGCGCGCCGGTCTGAAAGCCGGCCCGTGGCTGATCAAACCCAACACCGAAGAACTCGCCGAAGCCCTCGACTGCGCGGTGGATTCGCCCGCGCAACAGGCCCAGGCGGCCGAGCGCTTGCACGCCCAGGGCGTGGAGCATGTGGTGATCTCCCAGGGGGCCGAGGGCGTGAACTGGTTCAGTCCGGGCACGGCGCTGCATGCGACGCCGCCGAAGGTCCGCGTGGCCAGCACCGTGGGCGCCGGCGACTCGTTGCTCGCCGGCATGCTCCACGGTCTGCTGCGTTTCGATGTCCCCGACACCACCTTGCGCCGCGCCACGGCGATTGCGGCGATGGCGGTGACGCAGATCGGTTTCGGCATCAGCGATGACGCGCAGCTTGAATCTTTGCAGAGCGGCGTCCACGTGCGCGCGCTGACAGAACAATAAGAGGGATTGTGATGAAGTTAGCCATTGTTACTGCCTGCCCGAACGGCATGGTCACCAGTGTGCTGTGCGCCCGCTTGTTGGACGCCGCCGCGCAACGCCAGGGCTGGAGCACCAGCGTCGAAGTGGTGGACGTGCAGCACCCGGAACGCCAGCTGTCCCAGTCGACCCTTGATGACGCCGAATGGGTGTTGCTGGTCAGCAGCACCGGCGTGGATATGCAACGCTTTGTCGGCAAGCGCGTGTTCCAGAGCACCCCGGCCCAGGCGCTGGCGGACGTCGACGCGGTATTGCGACGCGGCGCCCAGGAGGCCGAGGTCTATGTGGCGACTGAAGCGGCGGCCAGACAAGTACCGCGGATTGTCGCGATCACCGCTTGCCCCACCGGCGTGGCCCACACCTTCATGGCCGCCGAGGCCTTGCAGCAGACGGCCAAGCGCCTGGGCTATGACTTGCAGGTCGAGACCCAAGGCTCGGTCGGCGCACGCACGCCATTGAGCCCGCAGGCGATTGCCGATGCCGACGTGGTGCTGCTGGCGACCGACATCGAAGTCGCCACCGAGCGCTTCGCCGGCAAGAAGATCTACCGCTGCGGCACCGGCATTGCCCTCAAGCAATCCGAAGCGACCCTCAACAAGGCTTTGGCCGAAGGCGCGATAGAAAGCGCGGCCAGCGGTGCGGTAGCTAAAAAGGAAAAAACCGGCGTTTACAAACACTTGCTTACCGGTGTGTCGTTCATGTTGCCGATGGTGGTGGCGGGCGGGCTGTTGATCGCCTTGTCCTTCGTGTTCGGCATTCACGCGTTCGAGCAGGAAGGCACCCTGGCGGCGGCGCTGAAAACCGTCGGCGACCGCGCCTTCATGCTGATGGTGCCGTTGCTGGCGGGCTACATCGCCTACTCGATCGCCGACCGTCCCGGCATAGCCCCCGGCATGATCGGCGGGCTGTTGGCGGGCACGTTGGGTGCGGGGTTCATCGGCGGCATCTTCGCCGGTTTCCTCGCCGGCTACTGCGTCAAGCTGATCACCCGCGCGGTGAAGTTGCCGCAAAGTCTGGAGGCCCTCAAACCGATCCTGATCATCCCGCTGCTGGCGAGCCTGTTCACGGGCCTGGCGATGATCTACCTGGTGGGCCCGCCGGTAGCGCGCATGCTCACCGGTCTCACCGACTTCCTCGCCACCATGGGCACCACCAATGCGGTGCTGCTGGGCATCCTGCTGGGCGGCATGATGTGCGTCGATTTGGGCGGGCCGATCAACAAGGCGGCGTATGCGTTTTCCGTCGGCCTGCTGGCGGCGCAGAGCGGTGCACCGATGGCCGCGACCATGGCCGCCGGCATGGTGCCGCCGATCGGAATGGGCATCGCTACATTCCTGGCGCGGCGCAAGTTCGCCCAGACCGAACGCGAGGCTGGCAAGGCGGCGATGATCCTGGGGCTGTGCTTTATTTCCGAAGGCGCGATTCCGTTCGCCGCCAAGGACCCGCTGCGGGTGATCCCGGCGAGCATTGCCGGCGGCGCGTTGACCGGTGCCTTGTCGATGTACTTCGGTTGCAAGCTCGCGGCGCCCCACGGCGGCCTGTTCGTGCTGGTGATCCCCAACGCGATGAACCATGCGCTCCTGTACTTGCTGGCGATTGTCGCCGGCAGCTTGCTGACCGGCGTGGTGTATGCGCTGATCAAGCGGGCGGAAATGATCGAACTGGCGGTCAGCCCGGCGAACGCCTGATCCGTCGGTGTGGTTTTTCGTCGGATTGGAACAACGGATCGGTGAATCTCACAGAGATGGAATGACCGTTCTGTAGCCTGGCGTTCCCGCTCGGCAAATACGCAAAAAAGCACCCCTGGCGTCTGTCTACCATAGGCCTGCGATACCCATCGCGGCACGACGCCAATTATCCAGATCGAGTCCGCGGCCGCTGCCGCTGCCGTCCAGGCGTTGCACAGGACGCCTATGAACACTGCGCCCATTGGTTGACCTATGTGTGAGCGTGACAGGAACACGGCGCCTCGACCGATATGGGCGAGAATCCTGCGCAACCCGCCCTTGTTGTTGCTGGTGCTGGTCGCTGTGTTGTTCTGCCTTGACTGATGATGTTTTGCTGGATGTTTAAGGGAGCCGGGCACGTAGAGAATCGTGCGATAACGTCGCCTTCCATTCATGCCCTGGAGCAGGATTTCCAGCATCGCCGTGTTGGCGTCGGGTCAAGCGGCTTGAAGAGGCCGGCGTGGTGCGGGGCTACCACGCGAGCATCGATGCGAAAATGTTGGGGTACAGCGTGCGGGCGTTTGTCCAGGTCGCGCTGGATCAGAAAGACACAGCGCACATGCAGGCTTTCGAGGCCTCCCTGTCTTCGTTTGAACAGGTGATTGCCTGCCACTGCATTTCCGGCGCGTTCGATTACCAACTGACCGTCCTGGCCACCGACATGCCGGCCTTCAGTGAGTTTGCCAGGCAGCACATCAATGGCTTTCCAGGGGTAAAGGACGTGTACACGGCGTTTGTCGTCAACGAGGTCAAGGCGGTCAACATGGTGGCTGGGTTGAGCTGATGCTCATCCGGCGGGGGCTGGATGGGGTGTCACCGCACGCAGGATTTGTTCGAGCACGGCGTCCATTTGCGCCAGGACATCCAGGTTGCTGAAGCGCAGTACCCGTATGCCTTGTTGGTTCAGGTAATGGGTTCTGCGCTGATCGTGGGCGATGTGCTGAGGGTCGTAGTGTTGGCCGCCGTCGAGTTCGATCGCGAGTGATTGTTCGACGCAGTAGAAGTCGAGGATGTAAGGCGCAAATGGGTACTGGCGGCGAAACTTGAAGCCGGCGATTTGCCGGGCGCGCAGTTTTTGCCAGAGGCGTTGCTCGCAGTCGGTCTGGTTGGCGCGCAGGTACCTGGCGAATTGGCGTTGGTGGTGGGTGGGGCGGGTTGGCATGCTTCACGGTCCTTGTGAAGTGGGGGGGAGATTGGAGTGTAGTTGGGGATTGGGGCATGGGGCGAAATCCGCCCCTCACCCCCCGCCCTCTCCCCGGAGGGGAGAGGGAGCCTACCGGGGTGTATTGAGGTATTCAGCGACTTGAAATACCGAGTCGATTATGGATTCCCAGCAGAACGATCAGGTCGACACCCCTCTCGAGCATCCCCCAATCGGCCCCCTCGCCCCTTTGGGGAGAGGGCTGGGGTGAGGGGCGGATTCAAAGCCGACCCCGACTTGAAATACCGAATCGATTTTGGATTCCCAGCAGAACGACCAGGTCGACACCCCTCTCGAGCATCCCCCAATCGGCCCCCTCGCCCCTTTGGGGAGAGGGCTGGGGTGAGGGGCGGATTCAAAGCCGACCCTGACTTGAAATACCGAATCGATTTTGGATTCCCAGCAGAACGATCAGGTCGACGCCCCTCTCGAGCATCCCCCAATCGGCCCCCTCGCCCCTTTGGGGAGAGGGCTGGGGTGAGGGGCGGATTCAAAGCCGACCCCGACTTGAAATACCGAGTCGATTATGGATTCCCAGCAGAACGATCAGGCCGACACCCCTCTCGAGCATCCCCCAATCGGCTCCCTCGCCCCTTTGGGGAGAGGGCTGGGGTGAGGGGCGGATCTAAAGCCGAACCCCAACCCCACGGTCAATAAACATCCCGACGATAACGGCCCTGTTCAATCAACCGCTCCACTGCCTCACGCCCCAGAATATCCACCAGCGCCTGATCCACGCCCGCAGCCATCCCCTGCAAACTCCCGCACACATAAATCGCTGCACCGTCCGCCAGCCATTTACGCAGCACCTCCGCCGACTCGCGCAGGCGATCCTGTACGTAGATCTTCTCCTCCTGGTCCCGGGAAAACGCCAGGTCCAGCAGCGCCAGATCACCACTGGCCAACCAGCCTTGCAGCTCGTCCTGGCACAGGTAGTCGTGGGCGATCGTACGTTCGCCGAACAACAACCAGTTGCGCTGCAGGCCATCGGCAATGCGTGCTTTGAGCAGGCTGCGCAAACCGGCGAGGCCCGTGCCGTTGCCCAGCAGGATCAGCGGCACCGGTGCGTCCGGCAGGTGGAAGCCGCTGTTGCGGCGCAGGCGCAGGCTGATCGCCGAGCCGATGGCCGCGTGCTCGGTGAGCCATCCCGAGCCTAGGCCCAGGCCGCCATCCGGGTGGCGTTCCTGGCGCACGATCAGTTCGAGCACGCCGTCGCTGGCGATCGAGGCGATGGAGTATTCGCGCATGCCCAAGGGCGCCAGGGCGTTCACCAGCGCCTGGGCGTGCAGGCCCACGAGGTGAGCGCGATTGGCCGGCAGTTGGCGCGTCGCCAGGGCCTGGTTGAGGGTTTGAGCCAAACCGTCGATCTGCACGTCTTCGTCGCCGGCCAAGCCCAGACCCGCAAGGAAATGCTCGATAGCCCACGGGCTGTTGCGCGGCAGGATTTCCACCAGATCGCCGGCTTGCCAACGCTGGGGCGATGCCGACGTGAGGCCCAGCAGATACACCGCCGAGCCACTGCTGCCACGGTTGAGCAGGGTGCGCTGGCTCAGTGTCCAGTTTTCATACCGGGCGGTCGGCCAGGCCGCCGCCGGTGCGTGGCCGGTCAGTTGCCCAAGCTGTTGTTGCCAGTGCAGCAGGGCGGCGGTGTCGCCGCTGTCCACTTCCACTGGCGCGAACAATGGGTTGCCGCCCTGGTTGGTCAGCCAGAAATGCAGGCGACGGGCAAACCCGCAGAAGTGTTCGTACTGGCGATCACCCAGGGCCAGCACCGAGTAGTTCAAACCCTTGAGGGACACGTTCTGGCCCAGTACGCCGCGCTCGAACCCCCGCGCGCTGTCGGGGGCTTCGCCGTCGCCGAAGGTGCTGACGACAAACAATGCATTTTCCGATTGGCGCAGGTCATCCTGGCTGACGCTGCCCAAGGGCTGCACCTTCACCGGCAGGCCAGCCGCCTGCAATTGCCCGGCGGTCTGCCAGGCCAGTTGCTCGGCAAAACCGCTCTGGCTGGCAAAACCGATCAGCCAGGCCGGCGCGTCACTGTGGTGGGCGTCGAGGCCCTTGCGCGCCTCGCGGATCTGGCGCTTTTTGCGGCGTCGGTCGAGGTACAGCAGCCAGCCGGTGATGAAGAACAGCGGCATGAGCAGCGAGCTGACGGTGAGGATAATGCGCCCCGCCAGGCCGAAATAGCTGCCGGTGTGCAGCGCATAAATGCTGGTCAATAACTGCGAGCCGAGGCGTTTGTCGGCATATCGGTCATGGGATTTGACCGCGCCGGTGGCCGGGTCCAGGTCGATCTGGTTCAGCGCGCGGTCGTGGGGCGAGTCTTTGAGCAGGTAGTAGACGGTCGCCGGTTGGCCGGCCACGGCCGGCATGCGGATGTTGTAGGCACTCAAGCCCGCGCCGGCGTTGCTGTAGATGCTGCTCCAGATTGCGTCATAGTCGGCCACCGGCGCCGGGCCTTCGGGCGGCGGACCGCGTTTGCGCATGCGTTCATTTTGTGGGGCGTCGGACAGCAGTTTGGTCAGACCCTGGCTGTACCAGTCGTAGGACCAGGACAACCCGGTCAGCGCCGCCAGCAGATAAGCCAACAGGCACCAGGTGCCGAACACCGAGTGCAGGTCCCAATTGAAGCTGCGGCCCTTTTTGCGCCAGTCCAGCGTCAGCCAGGCACGCCAGCTCGTGACTTGGCGCGGCCAGCGCAGGTACAGCCCGGAAAGGCAGAAAAACACCAGGATCAGCGTGCAGGCGCCGGTGATATTGCGCCCGGTTTCGCCGATGGCCAGGAAGCGGTGCAGTTGCAGGAGAAAACCGAACACGTCCTGACCGACGGCATCGCCCATGTAATCGCCGGTGTAGGGATCGAAGTAGCGCATCTGGCCACGTCGCTCGCCCGGTGGCGGGGTGAAGAATACGCGCGCGGCGTTGCCGCTGTCGCTTTCCACCCAGAGCATCGACACGCGTTTGCCTTCGGTGGCTTCGAGCTTTTGCACCAGTTCGGCGGGGGGCAACACGCCGGCTTCGCGTTTTTCCACGCTGAGCACCGTCGGGTTGAGGGCTCGCAGGATTTCGTCCTGGAACGACACCGCCGCCCCGGTGATCCCCATCAAGGCCAGCACCAGCCCGGCAGTGATGCCGAAGAACCAGTGCAACTGGAACAGGGTTTTCTTCAACACGTCTGACCGCCTCGTCTATCTGAATATGTAGGGCACGGCGCGCATTATGCCGTGGCTTGTCGAGAAACATTCTGTTTTACACGCAAAAGCCCCACGCATTCGATACGTGGGGCTTTTGGCTGCGCGTCGAGCGCGTCAGAAGTGGAAGCTGGTGGTCAACAACGCCGTGCGCCCGGCCGCCTGGTTGGCGAAGTGCGTCGAGAAGGCCTTGTCGTAGTAGGTCTTGTCGGTCAGGTTCTGCACGTTCAATTGCAGGTCGATGTTCTTGGTCAGCTTGTAGCTGGCCATGGCGTCGTAGCGGGTGTAGGACGGTACATACACGGTATTGCCCGCGTCGCCGTAAACCTGGTCGACATAGAACGCGCCGCCACCGACGGTAAGCTTGGGGGTGATGGCGTAGGTGGTCCACAGGCTGAAAGTGCTCTTCGGCGTGTTCGGCATCTGGTTGCCCTTGTTCGAACCTGCGCTGACTACACCGTTACGACCATTGAGACCGGCGCTGACCAGTTCGCTGTCGAGGTAGCTGTAGCCGGCGAACACTTGCCATTGCTCGGTGATCTTGCCGCTGGCGGACAACTCCACACCGTCGACCCGGGATTCGCCGGCGTTTTCGTAGGTCAGGGCATCCACCAGGATGCGGGTGTTTTTCTTTTCGGTACGGAATACCGCGGCCGTCAGGGACAGGCGGTCGTGGAACAGGTCCCACTTGGTGCCCAGTTCGTAGTTGACGGTTTCTTCCGGTTGCAGGTCGCTGGTGGCGGCGCCGGCGGACAGCGGGTTGCCGTCCGAGCCTTCGCCGAGCAGGCCGCCGGCAGGCGTTGCCGAGGTGGCGTAGGAGGCATAGATGCTGCCGTTATCCAGCGGCTTCCAGACCAGGCCGGCCTGCCAGTTGAAGAATTGGCTGTCGTCCTTGATCTTGGTGCGCCCGGTGGTGGCGTTGGTGTTGGCCTCGGTATCAAAGGTGTCGTAGCGCAAGCCGACGTTCAGCAGCCATTTCGGATCGAGTTCAATGGTGTCGAACACATACGCCGCGCGGCTGGTGGCCTTGGTGTTGGTGCCGTTGTAGTTACGCGCGATGCTGCCGGTCCAGGCGTCGTCCGGGTTCGGGTTGCTCAGCGAGGTGCACTGGCCGCCCAGGCTGCCTTTGGCCACCGTGCACACCGGGTTGGTGTTGGGGCTGATGGTATAGCTGCTCACACGGGTTTCTTCGCCGGTGAATTCCAGGCCGGTGGAGTAGGAGTTCTTGAAGCCCAGGGCCTGGAAGCTGCCGAACAGATCGGTCTGGTTGGTGGTGGTCGTGGTGGTGGACACACGGCTGTTGGCGCGGCGCCATACGGTGCCGTATTTGTTGACGTTGAGTTTGCTGTCGTCCGGCTGGGTCAGGATGTAGTCCTGGCCGGTGCTGCCATGCCGCAGGGTGTTTTTCAGCGTCATGGTGTCGTTCAGGTCGTGCTCGATGGAGATCGTGCTGATGTCGGCGCGGGTCTTGCGGAAGTCGCGGTCCTTCAAGCCATAGAAGTTAGAGCTGTCGCCGCCATCGTTGGGTTTGTCATGCACGTGGGCGGTGGCGGTCGATGAACCGTAGCCATAGGGAATCCCCGAATCCGGCAGGTCGTCGCTTTCCATGTGGTAGTAGCTGAGGTTGACGCGGGTCGGCGTGCCCAGGCCGAAGGTCAGCGACGGCGCCACGCCCCAACGGTCGTAGTTGACCGCATCGCGCCCGGCCACGTTCTGCTCGTGGCTCATCAGGTTCAGGCGGAATGCGGCGCTGTCGTCGAGGAACTGACGGTTGACGTCGAGCACGTAGCGACGGGTCTGGTCGGAGCCATAGGTGAAGCCGCCGTTGGTGAAGTCCCGTGCTTGCGGGGTCTTGCTCACCAGGTTGAGGCTGCCGCCGGCCGAGCCGCGCCCGCCGAACGAGGAGTTCGGGCCTTTGCTGACTTCGATCGATTCGATGTCGAAGATCTCGCGGCTCTGGCCGCCGGTATCGCGCACGCCGTCCAGGTAGGTGTCGCCCTGGGCGTCAAAACCACGGATGAACGGGCGGTCGCCCTGGGGGTTGCCGCCTTCACCGGCGCCGAAGGTGATGCCCGGCACGGTGCGCAAGGCGTCCTGCAACGAGGTGGCGGCGGTGTCCTTGAGCACTTGTTGCGGCACCACGGTCACTGAGCGTGGCGTGTCCACCAGCGGTGCGGTGTATTTCTGCGACGAGGCTTTTTCCACCTGGTAGGACGTGTTGTCCTGTTCTTCCCCGGTGATGTTGGTGGCGCCCAGGGAGATGCTGTTGCGCTGGCCTTTCTGCTCGGTGTCTTCGGCCGCTTGCGCCAGGTGGGCGACAGAGCTGGCGCCGAGGGCAACGCCAATGGCTGACGCCAGCAGGCGTGGTGAACTGGCAGGTATTTTTGCAATGGTGCGCGACATGACGTGTCCTTTCCCCAAGGATGTGAGGTCGCGGAATATAGGTTGAACAAGACTTTCTATCAATTGCGATACATTGCTATTCGTACTGAATTTACATTCTTTACACTTTTCGTTTACGGTTTTTACACTCTCGTTCGTCCTCGCGTTTTACAGAGTGGATAAGAATCAATACCATTGACGTCTTTCTGACTTCAGGTATCGCCCATGTTGCTGCACATTCCCGGCCTGTTCTCTCGCGAGGAAGTGCAGCGCATCCGCCAAGCCCTGGAACACGCCGATTGGGCTGACGGCAAAATCACCGCCGGCCACCAGTCCGCCAAGGCCAAACACAACCTGCAACTGCCCGAAGGGCATCCGTTGGCCAAGGAAATCGGCGCGGCGATGCTTGAGCGCTTATGGCAAAACCCGCTGTTCATGTCAGCGGCGTTACCCCATAAAGTCTTCCCGCCGCTGCTCAACTGCTACACGGCCGGGGGCTGTTTCGACTTCCATATCGACAACGCCGTGCGCCAGCCCAAGGGCAGCCATGAGCGCGTGCGCACCGATCTGTCGTCCACCCTGTTCTTCAGCGACCCGGAGGACTACGACGGCGGCGAACTGGAAATCCAGGACACCTTCGGCCTGCAGCGCGTCAAGTTGCCCGCCGGCGACATGGTGCTGTATCCCGGTTCCAGCCTGCACAAAGTCAACGCCGTGACCCGTGGCGCGCGCTATGCCTCGTTCTTCTGGACCCAGAGCCTGGTGCGCGAAGACAGCCAGCGCACCCTGCTGTTCGAGATGGACGGCGCGATCCGGCAACTGACGGCGGACGTCCCCGACCATCCGGCGCTGATCCAGCTTACCGGCACCTATCACAACCTGTTGCGTCGCTGGGTCGAGGTCTGAGCATGGGCTTTTTATTGCGCCGTGAAGAAGTGCTCAACGTCGAGCAACTGCAGAGCATGCTTGACGATTCGCCGGTGCGCGCGGCCCAGGCGATCCTGATGGCGGCCAAGGAGGGCGTGGTGGATGCCCAGGCTTTACTCGGGCAGATCCTGCTGGACGGGCGCGGCATTGAGCGCGATGAAGCGCTGGCCTTGCGCTGGTTCCAGATCGCGGCGCAGGGCGGGCACTTGATGGCGCGCAACATGCTCGGGCGGTGCCGGGAACATGGCTGGGGCTGCGTCGCCGATGAAGCGGCGGCGGCGCGGGAATATCGCATGGCCGCCGAAGCCGGGCTGGATTGGGGGCAGTACAACTACGCCAACCTGTTGGCCACCGGTCGCGGCGTCGCTGAAGACCAGGCCCACGCGCTGAGGTGTTATCGCCAGGCGGCGGAGCAGGGGCATGCCAAGTCCATGAACCTGGTGGGGCGCTATCTGGAAGAGGGCCGGTGTTGTCCGAAGGATCTGGACGCGGCCGTGCAATGGTATCGCCGTTCAGCCGAAGCCGGGGATTTCCGTGGGCAGTTCAGTTATGCGGCGGTGCTGGCCGATAGCGGTCAGATCGAGGCGGCGCTGGCGTGGTTGCGCAAGGCACTGGCAGGCGGGAATCTGAAGTTTTTGCGGGTGGCGCACAAGGCGTTGGCGGCGGCGAATGATCCGCAGATTCGAGCGATGGCCGAGGCCTACCAGCAGCGTGCCGCGCAACTGAACCCATAGGAGCCGGTAAGCCGGCTCCTATGGGGGACGATCAGATGTAGTACGACTTCAACGGCGGAAAGCCATTGAACTCAACCGCGCTGTAGCTGGTGGTGTACGCACCGGTCGACAACCAGTACAACCGATCACCGATGGCCAGGTTCAGCGGCAGGCCGTACTTGTAGTTTTCGTACATGATGTCGGCGCTGTCGCAGGTAGGACCGGCGATGACCACTTCTTCCATCTCGCCTTTCTTCTCGGTCCAGATCGGGAACTTGATGGCTTCGTCCATGGTTTCGATCAGGCCGGAGAACTTGCCCACATCCGTGTACACCCAACGCTCGACGGCGGTGCGGGATTTACGCGCCACCAGCACCACTTCGCTGACCAGGATGCCGGCGTTGGCGATCAGCGAACGGCCTGGCTCCAGGATGATTTCCGGCAGATCGTCGCCGAAATCTTCCTTGAGGAAGCGGATGATTTCCTGGGCATAGGTTTCCAGGCTGTTGGTGCGGGTGATGTAGTTGGCCGGGAAGCCACCGCCCATGTTGATCAGCTTGAGGTGGATGCCGTCTTCTTCCTTCAGGCGCTCGAAGATCACTTTGACCTTGGCGATCGCTGCGTCCCACACGCTGATGTCGCGCTGTTGCGAGCCAACGTGGAACGAGATGCCGTAAGGCACCAGGCCCAGGTCGCGGGCGAGGATCAGCAGGTCCATGGCCATGTCGGTCTGGCAGCCGAATTTGCGCGACAGAGGCCAGTCGGCCGTGGTCGAGCCTTCGGTGAGGATTCGCACGTAGATTTTCGAACCCGGCGCGGCCTTGGCGATGTTGCGCAGGTCGGCTTCGGAGTCGGTGGAGAACAGGCGCACGCCCTTCTCGTAGAAGTAGCGGATGTCCCGGGATTTCTTGATGGTGTTGCCGTAGCTGATCCGGTCGGCGCTGACGCCGCGGGCCATGACCTTGTCCAGCTCATAGATCGAGGCGATGTCGAAGCTCGAACCCTTGTCTTTCAACAGGTCGATGATCTCGACGGCGGGGTTGGCCTTGACCGCGTAATACACCTTGGCGAATTCGAAACCGGCGCGCAGGTCATCGTAGGCCTGGCTGATCATCGCGGTGTCGATCACCACGAACGGGGTTTCCTGTTTGTCGGCGAACGCCTTCATTTTGTCAAAAGTGGCGCGCGCGAAATAATCTTCGACGTTGATCGACATGCTGGGAACTCCTAAGGGCAAACTGATTTGATCAATGGGTGCAAATGAACGTCCTCCGTATCCCCACTTTGGTTCGCCTACTTCCCAAGGCATGTCGCCGAAAGCAAAAAGGCCATGGGCGCTACCGCTACCCTTGGCCTTGCTGTCTCGTCGTCAGTACTTGAGCCGGATGGATCGTTTCCAGCATGGACGTTCGGCGCGAACTTTAGGACGTGAGGGGCCATAGATCAACTAAAAATGTCGCGTTTTTGCACGCGTTCGTCTTGCTGAACGGCTTAGGTACTTTTTAACCGACCTGGATGACAGCCAGATGTTCCCTGCGGTGTCATCGGCACGGGCTATCCGCCTGGGCATGAGAAGCAAGCAGAGACCGCATTCTCGCCTGAGGGGTTGCCTGGCGGGATGTGGACGAGGGATAGATTGGCAAGGCTGTCCGGTCCCTGCACAGGGGCTGAAATTGCCTGAATCTCGATAACTTCCGGTTGTTACTTTGAAATGTTATTAAAAAACATGATGACCTGTTAGTTATGACAGTAGACCTCGCTTTTTTTTGCTGAATACTAATAGGCGTCAGTAATGTTTTGGTTGTTTTTATACATGACGTAACGTGCGTGGTTATTAAGATATAGGCTGTTTTCAGGGGCGGTCTTGTTCAGTGTGTTTGTTGGGTTTTTTGATTATTGCTTGCGTGCATTGTTAATGATGCAGGGAGATTATCATGTGTAAAAAAATGATTATAAGAGCCACGCGGGCTTGTCTGTTGGCAGTGTTGACAGTCCTCGCAACCTGGTCGTTCGCCAGCCCCGGTTCTGATATGGCGCGAATGATGGATTATTGGTATCGATTTACAGCCAGGGACTGCGGTAATGGTAGATTGGCGTCAAACTTTTCGGGAATAATCTTGCGTGGTATCGACAGTAAAGAGTTTTTTCGCCCTTGGAATCCGGGGCCTAACTCACACAATGCGGCAGCGGGCGGTAATGGTATTGTGTCCAACGGTGGTGTGTCGGTTTCTTATTTGCGCACGGACACGAAATATGATGGCCTCGGGTTGCTGAAGTACAACGGTCTCGCCTTTCTGCCAGCAGACTTTGTGGATGAAAAAACGCAATTCAAGCTGCTGGTACTGTGTGCCTTTGCTATTGACTCGTGGACCGGCGGCCGCACTAATAAAGGTTGCGGTGATTATATCGAGGGGGGGGATACGCTCGGGGCAGTTGAGGACTATTGTCAGAACCTGGGCATCAGCAACGCTCAGGCGTGGATGAAACATTATGATCTTCAGACCAGTGATCCTGATGCCTACAAGGCCCACAAATTTCAATGCGGCTTTGACACAGCGAATGATTATTTTGGCACTTTCAACAAGGCGGACGCGTTTAACGCGTTTGTCGAAAGTCGCAAAATGCTGGCGGCTGACCCCGAGGAAAAAAGCGACGCTGAGGCCACGCAAACTGAGCTTCGAATCGAAACTTGGCCGGATGATGATTATTGGTATCGAAATTGGGAAACTAGCAGAACCCCTTTTGATGCGCCTCATCCGGACGATACCGACCCTTCCAAAGTGGCCGCTAGAACATATAAGGAGCTTCCGATTGCTGCGTTTATTTATGTAGGTGGTATTGATTTTGTCGACAATAATGCGAAAGCATTTGAAGGGCGGCGGTTGGCGGCCGACGACCAGTGCCGTTGGATAAAGCAGACCAGTACACCACCGGCCAAAAGCTCCTGGAAACCGGTCATCAAAGTTCAGCTTCCAAGAAACGCTTCTGAAGAAGCGAAGTTCGCTTATTACCCGCCAGATCAGTACTCGACATCGCTCGCGGCACCTGATGCGAGCTATTGCACACTGCCGGCGGCGCAGGCGGCTTTAGCGCAGCCTCCTGTCGATGCTCATTCTTGTGAGAAGAAAATCTATGGGGCCAGGGGGGAGGTAATAGAGGAAGTGTCCGACTATATTGAAAAAGTCGAATGGGTCGAAAACTACCAAGAGCCCGTATTAGGTACGATTGCATCCCTGACGGTAACGCCAACCGAGTGCGGCAGAAGAGCTGGGGTTGGCAAGGTCGATGAAGTGTATGCAGAGTTAGCTATTAAAGGCGCCACGCACCCGCAGTGGAATTTTGATCATCTTGGCAGCAGTATGCGTCGTCAGCTGGCTTGCCATTTAGATTCTCCTACCATCGCAGTTAATAAAACGACGTGGAGTCTGGAGCCCGCTCGCCCTTATGTGGCACATGATGTGATTATGAAGCTGGACGGAAATAACCGGTGTAACCCCAACGGTAAAAACACGTAGACCCACAAGGGGTGCCGCCGCCCAGTGGGCGGCGGCAACAATGTGCCTCAAGCCAACGCAGTCTCGGCAGGCGAAACGATACTGGTCTTGCCCCCACGGGACTTACCGGAACTCAGGTACTCGGCAATCGATTCCTGGGTCACTTCCCCGAGGAACACCCGCTCGGCATCCATTACCGGCAGCCACGAGCGGTTGAACTCGTACATGCGCGACAGCAGGATGCGCAAATGCTCGTCATACGCCGCCGTGGCGTTGAACTCGCGCAGGTACTGGCCGCAGGTACCGGTCTGACGGTGCAGGTCGCGACGTCGTACATAACCCAGCGCCTTGTTCTCGGCGCAGGTGACCACCACATAGCGGCGGTCCAGCTCGTCCATCAGCTCCAGGGCATCGGCCACCGGAGTTTCCGGGCTCACCGACGGGGCGTTGTCCGCCGCGTCTTCGGCTTTTACCAGCAGCAGGCGCTTGAGGGTGCTGTCCTGGCCCACGAAGTTGCTGACGAATTCGTCCGCCGGGTGCGCCAGCAGGGTGTCCGGGTGGTCGATCTGCAGCAGCTTGCCGGCGCGGAAGATGGCGATTTTGTCGCCCAGCTTGATGGCTTCGTCGATGTCGTGGCTGACCATGATCACGGTCTTGTTCAGCGCGCGTTGCATCTCGAAGAACTCGTTCTGGATCATCTCGCGGTTGATCGGGTCGACCGCGCCGAACGGTTCGTCCATCAGCAGCAACGGCGCATCCGCCGCCAGGGCTCGGATCACGCCGATACGCTGTTGCTGGCCACCGGACAATTCACGCGGGTAGCGGTGCAGGTACTGCTTGGGCTCAAGCTTGATCATGCTCATCAACTCGCGGGCGCGGTCGTGGCATTTCTGCTTGTCCCAGCCCAGCAGCTTAGGCACGACCACGATGTTTTCCTCGATGGTCATGTTCGGGAACAGGCCGATCTGCTGGATCACGTAGCCGATGTTGCGACGCAGGGTCACTTCGTCGAGGTCGGTGGTGTCTTCGCCGTTGATCAGGATCTTGCCCGAGGTGGGCTTGATCAGGCGGTTGATCATTTTCAGCGTGGTGCTCTTGCCGCAACCCGAAGGGCCGAGGAATACGCAAATCTCGCCTTCATTGACGGTCAGGCTTACATCGTTGACGGCGGTCACCGTCTTGCCGTTGCTTTGGAAGGTCTTGGACAGGTTTTGAAGTTCGATCATTTGAGCAATCCTTTTGGAGTCAGCGAGCGTTGCAGCCATTGCAGAAGCAGGTCGGCGAAGATGGCCAGGAGACTGACCAGCACGGCGCCGACGATCAGCATCGACATGTCGCTGCGGCTGATGGAAGCCAGAATCAGTACACCCAGGCCACCGGCGCCGATGGTGGCGGCGATGGTCATCACGCCGATATTCATCACCACGGCGGTGCGCACCCCGGCGAGGATCACCGGCACGGCAATCGGCAGTTCGACCATGCGCAGGCGCTGGCCGAAGGTCATGCCGATGCCTTTGGCGGCCTCGCGGATGCCCGGTTCGACGCCTGTCAGGGCCAGGTAGGTGTTACGCATGATCGGCAGCAGGGAGTAGAGGAACACGGCGGTGATCGCCGGCATCGGCCCCAGGCCCTGGCCGAATTTGGAGTAGAACGGCAGCAACAGGCCGAACAGGGCGATGGACGGCACGGTCAGCAGCACCGTGGCGCTGGCCTGCAGCGGGCCGGCCAGGGTCGGGAAGCGGGTCATCAGCACGCCGAGGGGCACGCCGACGACAATCGCGAGGATCACGGCGATACCGACCAGGGTGATGTGCTGCCCGGTCAAGTGCAGGACTTGGGCCCAATCAAGATGGGAAAAGGCGTTTAAAAATTCCATGTCTTCTCCTCTTAGTTGAGTGGATGTTGGCGCAGGAAGTCGGCGGCCACGGCGGACGGGCTTTCATGGTCGACGTCGACCCGCGCGTTCAGTTGACGCATGGTTTCGTCATCGAACAGCGCGGCCAGTGGCGCAAGCTCTGCGGCCAGTTCAGGATGGGCGTCGAGATAAACCTGACGCACCACCGGGGCTGCGGTGTAGTCCGGGAAGTAGTGTTTGTCGTCCTCCAGCAGCTTCAATTTGAAGGCGTTGAGGCGACCGTCGGTGGTGTAGACCAGACCGGCAAACACTTGGCCGTTGCGCAGGGCGGTGTAGACCAGGCCGGCGTCCATCTGCCGGGTGTTTTTGCGGGTCAGGTTCATGTCGTAGAGCTTGACCATGCCGGCCAGACCGTCGGAGCGGTTGGCGAACTCGGTGTCCAGGGCGACCAGGCGGTGTTCCTGGGTGGTTTGCGCCATGGCTTGGGTGAGGTCGCTGATGCTGTTGATCTCAGGATGTTCCTTGGCCACCTTCTGCGGCAGCGCCAGGGCGTAGGTGTTGCTGAAACGCGACGGCGACAGCCAGACCAGGCCTTTTTTCGCGTCGAGTTCTTTCACTCGAGCGTAGGACTGTTCGCTGTCGAGTTTCTCGTCCACGTGGTTGTAGGCCACCAGCGACACGCCGGTGTATTCCCAGATCAGGTCCAGTTGCCCGCTTTCCTGGGCACTGCGCGCCAGGTTGCTGCCCAGGCCGCCGGTCACACGGGTGTCGTAACCCTTGGTGCGCAGGTACTGGGAGGTGATTTCGGCGAGCAGGGTCTGTTCGGTGAACACCCGGGCGCCGATGCGGATCACCGGTTTTTCAGCGGCTTGCGCAATTCCTGCAAGCAGCAGGACGCAGCCTAATATCAAGCTTAGTTTTTTCATGTCGATTCCTTTGCAGTCCTTAAGACGGACGCAACCCGCGTTCCAGCCAGAGGCGGCTGGCCATGGTCACCAGGCCGTCGAGCAACAACGCCAGCAGCGCGGTACATGCGGCGCCGAGCAGCAGTTGCGGCTGGTTGTTCAGGGCGATGCCGGGGAAGATCAGGCTGCCCAGGCTGTTGGCGCCGATCAGGAACGCCAGCGGTGCGGTGCCGACGTTGATCGCCAGGGCCACGCGCACGCCGCCGATGATGATCGGCACGGCGTTGGGCAACTCCACGCGAAACAGCACCTGAAGCGGCGTCATACCGATGCCGGTGGCTGCTTCCTTCAGGGAACCCTGAACATTCTTCAGGCCTTCGTAGGTGTTACGCACGATGGGCAGCAACGAGGCGAGGAACAGCGCGAAGATCGCCGGGCCGCTGCCGATGCCCAGCACGCCGAGGGCGATGGCCAGTACGGCCAGGGGAGGGACGGTGTTGCCGATGTTGAATATCTGCATGAAGCGTTCGGCGCGCCCGACCATGTTCGGTCGGCTGAGCAGGATACCGGCGGGGAGGCCCACAATCAGCGCGGCCAGCATGGAGACGAGGACCAGAATCAGGTGAGCTTGTAGGTAAAACAACAAATCGTCGCGGTACAGTTCGATCGTGTTGATGCCGATCCAGTGGATCAGCAGGGCCAGGAGAGCGACGACAACCGCTCCTCCTATCAGCCCTTTGCCATAGCGAATAGCCACAGGCGGACTCCTTTATTTCAGTCGGCGGGCACATTCCCGAGCGGCAATGCCATTCCTGGCTGTCGGCGAATGTGGTCGCGAAAAGCAGCTTGCCAATGCCGGCAAAAGCGGCATGAGGTCAAGCCATGAGCGCAGCCTCGTCAGGCTAACTTGCTGATTTTTCAGCCCCTGTTACGAGTGCGGTAGCAGGGGAGTGGACGTCTCGACCTTTTAAAAGGTTCCATACTTGGCAGCATTTAGCCACCCCCAATGGGGTGAACGGTGGTCCGCCACTCCCGGTTTGCGCTATACTCGCCGCCCTTTTTTGACTCACCTGCCAGGCGATTTCCCATGACCCACCAGGCCGCCGAAGTCGCGAAACGCCGCACTTTCGCCATTATTTCCCACCCCGATGCCGGTAAAACCACCATCACCGAGAAGCTCTTGCTGATGGGCAAGGCAATCGCAGTGGCCGGCACGGTGAAATCCCGCAAATCCGACCGCCATGCCACCTCCGACTGGATGGAAATGGAAAAACAACGGGGTATTTCCATTACCACGTCGGTCATGCAGTTCCCGTATCGCGATCACATGATCAACCTGCTCGACACCCCGGGCCACGAAGACTTCTCCGAAGACACCTACCGCACCCTGACCGCGGTGGACTCGGCCTTGATGGTCCTCGATGGCGGTAAGGGCGTCGAGCCGCGCACCATCGCCCTGATGGACGTCTGCCGTCTGCGCGACACGCCGATCGTCAGCTTCATCAACAAACTCGACCGCGACATCCGCGACCCGATCGAGCTGCTCGACGAGATCGAAGCGGTGCTGAAGATCAAGGCCGCGCCGATCACCTGGCCGATCGGCTGCTACCGCGACTTCAAGGGCGTGTACCACCTGGCCGACGACTACATCATTGTCTACACCGCCGGCCACGGTCACGAACGCACCGATGTGAAAATCATCGAGAAGCTCGACTCCGACGAAGCCCGCGCCCACCTGGGCGACGAGTACGACCGTTTCGTCGACCAACTGGAACTGGTGCAGGGTGCCTGCCACGAGTTCAACCAGCAGGAATTCCTCGACGGCCAGCTGACCCCGGTGTTCTTCGGTACCGCGCTGGGCAACTTCGGTGTCGACCACGTGCTCGACGCCGTGGTGAACTGGGCGCCGCCGCCCCTGGCCCGGGTGGCCAACGAGCGCACCGTGGAGCCGGTGGAAGAGAAGTTCTCGGGCTTCGTGTTCAAGATCCAGGCGAACATGGACCCCAAGCACCGCGACCGTATCGCCTTCATGCGTATCTGCTCCGGCCGCTACGAAAAAGGCATGAAGATGCGCCACGTGCGCACCGGCAAGGACGTGCGCATCGGCGACGCCCTGACGTTCTTCTCCTCCGAGCGTGAACAGCTCGAAGAAGCCTACGCTGGTGACATCATCGGCTTGCACAACCACGGCACGATCCAGATCGGCGACACCTTCACCGAAGGCGAAACCCTGGGCTTCACCGGCATCCCGCACTTCGCCCCGGAACTGTTCCGCCGCGTGCGCCTGCGCGACCCGCTCAAATCCAAGCAACTGCGCCAAGGCCTGCAACAGCTGGCAGAAGAGGGCGCCACCCAGGTGTTCTTCCCCGAGCGCAGCAACGACATCATCCTTGGCGCCGTCGGTGTGCTGCAGTTCGATGTGGTCGCCAGCCGCTTGAAAGAGGAATACAAGGTCGAATGCTCCTACGAGCCGATCACCGTGTACTCCGCGCGCTGGATCGAGTGCAGCGATAAGAAGAAGTTGGAAGAGTTCTCCAACAAGGCCGTGGAAAACCTCGCGATGGACGGTGGCGGTCACCTGACCTATCTGGCTCCGACCCGGGTCAACCTGGCGTTGATGGAAGAGCGCTGGCCGGATGTGAAGTTCCGTGCGACCCGCGAGCACCATTAAGGTCTGAGCGGTGGACAAGAGGGCGAAGCTGTCATGGCTTCGCCCTTTTTCGTGGTTGCAGCAAAACCGCCCCTCCCACATTTTTTGATCTCCACCCGATGGGGGGATTGGCGAGAACCCGGCATCGGGACTAGCTTCAACGCTGGCGGCGCTAAACAGCGTTCGTGCGGGATTCACCTACTGACAGGAGGGGATCAACCATGAGTATTGTTCAACGAGTCGTGCTGTTACTGAAGGTGCTGGTGCTGTTGTCATTGGGAATGTCGACGGCCTGGGCACATAACCCGGTGCAGAGCGGCGTGGCGGTGTCTGCGGTTCAGAGTGGGCAGGGCAAGGTCCTGCAGTTGGCCAAGTCCGAATCTGAGCCCGGCGATGAGGGCCAGGGCGGCAGCAAGGGCGATGACGACTCGACCACCGACGAGCCGGGTGATGACAACTCGGATGATGAGGGCGATAGCCAGACGTAGCCCTGACGAAAATAAAAAAGCCCGTCCCGCCAGGCTGATGCGCAACCTGGCGGGGCGGGCCGTAGAACGCGTTGACGCAGCGGCCCATGTAGGCGCGAACTGGCTCGCGAAAAACCTGAGAGCGCCACGATAAACCTGAAGGGCGGCGTTATCGTTGACGATCTTCGCGAGCAAGCTCACTCCTACAAGAGGGCTGGGTTGCTTCAGGCCACGAACTGCTCCGCGTAGTGACACGCCACCTGCCGGTTATCCAGCGCCCGCAACAGCGGCTCTTCGGTGCTGCACCGTTCGGTCGCATACGGGCAACGCTTGTGGAATGCGCAGCCCGGCGGCGGGTTCAGCGGGTTGGGCAGTTCGCCGACGATCTTGATCTTCGGCTTGGACGGGTCCGGGTGGATGGTCGGGGTGGCCGACAGCAGTGCCTGGGTATACGGATGCAACGGGCGTGCGTAGATGTCGGCCTTGGGGCCCATTTCCACCGGGCGACCGAGGTACATCACCATTACATCGTCGGCAACGTGTTGCACCACCGCCAGGTTGTGGGAAATGAACACGTAGGCGGTGTTGAATTCCTGCTGCAAATCCATGAACAGGTTGAGCACCTGGGCCTGGATCGACACGTCCAGCGCCGAGGTCGGCTCATCCGCCACCAGCACTTTGGGTTGCAGCATCATTGCCCGGGCCAAGGCGATGCGTTGGCGCTGGCCGCCGGAGAACATGTGGGGGTAGCGCTGATAATGCTCGGGGCGCAGGCCCACCTGTTTCATCATCGCCTGGACTTTTTCGCGGCGTTCGGCGGCGGACAGGTTGGTGTTGATCAGCAGCGGCTCGCCGAGTTGATCGCCGACTTTCTGCCGTGGGTTCAGCGACGCATACGGGCTCTGGAACACCATCTGCACGTCTTTGCGCAATTGCTTGCGCTGGGCCTTGTCGGCGCCGGCGACTTCCTGGCCGGCGATTTTCAGCGAGCCCGATGATGGCTCTTCAATCAGCGTCAGCGCACGGGCCAGGGTGGATTTGCCGCAGCCCGACTCGCCCACGACGGCGAGGGTCTTGCCGGCTTCCAGCTCGAAGGACACGCCGTTGAGGGCGCGCACAGTGGCGTTGCCTTTGAACAGGCCACGGGACACTTCGTAGTGACGGGTCAGGTCGCGGGCGGTAAGAACGACGGCCATTACGCCACCTCCTGGTTCAAGGGGTAGAAGCAGCGCGCGAGGCTGTTGGATTTAGGATCAAGGTCCGGGCGGGTCTGGCGGCAGTTGTCCTGCACGTACGGGCAGCGCGGCGACAACAGGCAACCCTGCGGGCGGTCGTAGCGGCCGGGCACGATGCCGGGCAGCGTGGCCAGGCGCGCGGCACCGAGGCTGTGTTCGGGGATCGCCTTGAGCAGCGCTTCGCTGTAGGGATGGGCCGGAATATCGAACAGTTGCGGCACCTGGCCGACTTCCACGGCCTGGCCGGCATACATCACGCACACGCGCTGGGCGGTTTCCGCCACGACCGCGAGGTCGTGGGTGATCAGCACCAGGCCCATGTTCTGTTCTTTCTGCAAGGCCAGCAGCAGGTCCATGATCTGCGCCTGGATGGTCACGTCCAATGCGGTGGTCGGCTCATCCGCGATCAGCAGCTTCGGCTCGCCGGCAATTGCCATGGCGATGGCCACGCGCTGGCTCATGCCACCGGACAGTTGGTGCGGGTAGGCATTCATTCGGCTGGCAGCGCCTGGGATCTCGACCTTTTCCAGCAGTTCGATAGCGCGTGCGCGCGCCTGCTTGCCGGACATCTTCAGGTGCAGGCGCAGCACTTCTTCGATCTGGAAACCCACGGTGTAGCTGGGGTTCAGCGCGGTCATCGGGTCCTGGAACACCATCGCCAGGTCTTTGCCGACGATCTGCCGACGCTGGCGATTGCTCAGCTTGAGCATGTCCTTGCCGTCGAAGTTCAGCGCATCGGCGGTGACGATGCCGGGGTGCTCGATCAGGCCCATCAGCGCCATCATGGTCACGGACTTACCCGAGCCCGACTCGCCCACGATAGCCAGGACTTCGCCTTTGTCGACGCAGAGGTCGAGGCCATCGACCACCGGTACGGCGGTCTTGTCGCCGAAGCGCACGTTGAGATTCTTGATTTCTAACAGTGACATGGGAATCTCCTCAGGCGGCGTTCTTGAGTTTCGGGTCCAGCGCATCGCGCAGGCCGTCACCCATCAAGTTGATTGCCAGCACGCTGAGCAAAATGGTCAAACCCGGCAGGCTCACCACCCACCAGGCGCGTTCGATGTAGTCGCGGGCCGAGGCCAGCATGGTGCCCCACTCAGGGGTTGGCGGTTGTACGCCAAGGCCGAGGAAGCCCAGGGCGGCCGCATCGAGGATCGCCGAAGAGAAACTCAAGGTGGCCTGGACGATCAGCGGCGCCATGCAGTTGGGCAGCACGGTGATGAACATCAGGCGCGGCAGGCCGGCACCGGCCAGGCGCGCGGCGGTTACATAGTCACGGTTCAGCTCGCCCATCACCGCAGCGCGGGTCAGGCGCACATAGGACGGCAACGACACGATGGCGATGGCGATCACGGTGTTGATCAGGCCTGGGCCGAGGATCGCGACGATGGCAACCGCCAGCAGCAGCGAGGGCAGGGCGAGCATGATGTCCATCAGGCGCATGATGGTCGGGCCGAGCAAGCGCGGGAAGAAGCCGGCGAGCAGACCGAGCAGGACCCCCGGAATCAGCGACATCACCACCGACGACAAGCCGATCAGCAGCGACAGGCGCGAGCCCTGGATCAAGCGCGAGAGCAAGTCCCGACCGAGTTCGTCGGTGCCGAGCAGGAACTGGATCTGCCCGCCTTCCAGCCACGACGGCGGGGTCAGCAGGAAGTCGCGGTATTGCTCGCTGGGGTTATGGGGCGCGACCCACGGGGCGAAGATCGCGCAGAACACGATCAGCAACATGAACAGCAGGCCGGCGACCGCGCCTTTGTTCTTGGAAAAGGCTTGCCAGAATTCTTTGTACGGGGACGGGTACAGCAGGCTTTGATCGACTGCCGACGCTTGTGTAGGTGTGGTCATGGTCATGATCTCAGCGCTGGTGACGGATGCGTGGGTTGGCGAAGCCGTAGAGGATATCCACCACGAAGTTCACCAGGATCACCAGGCAGGCGATCAGCAGAATGCCGTTTTGCACCACCGGGTAGTCCCGCGCGCCAATGGCTTCGATCAGCCATTTGCCGATGCCGGGCCACGAGAAGATGGTTTCGGTCAACACGGCGCCGGCCAGCAGGGTGCCGACTTGCAGGCCGACTACGGTCAGCACTGGGATCAGCGCGTTGCGCAGGCCATGGACGAACACCACGCGCGCCGGCGACAGGCCTTTGGCCTTGGCGGTGCGGATGTAGTCTTCGCGCAGCACTTCGAGCATCGACGAGCGGGTCATCCGCGCGATCACCGCCAGCGGAATGGTGCCGAGCACGATGGCCGGCAGGATCAGGTGGTGCAGGGCGTCGAAGAACGCGTCCGGCTCGTCGGCCAGCAGGGTGTCGATCAGCATGAAGCCGGTGCGCGGCTCGATGTCGTAGAGCAGGTCGATCCGCCCGGACACTGGGGTCCAGCCCAGGCTCACCGAGAAGAACATGATCAGGATCAGGCCCCACCAGAAGATCGGCATCGAATAGCCCGCGAGGGAAATGCCCATGACCCCGTGGTCGAACAGCGATCCTCGCTTGAGTGCCGCGATCACCCCCGCCAACAGGCCCAGGATGCCGGCGAACAACAGGGCGGCCATGGACAGCTCCAGGGTCGCCGGGAAGAGCGCGGTGAACTCGGTCCACACGCTGGTGCGCGTACGCAGGGATTCGCCAAGATCGCCGTGGGCGAGCTTGCCCACATAGTCCAGGTATTGGGCGTACAGCGGCTTGTTAAGGCCAAGGCGTTCCATTGCCTGTGCATGCATCTCGGGGTCGACGCGCCGTTCGCCCATCATGACTTCGACGGGGTCGCCGGGAATCATGCGAATCAACGCAAACGTCAGCAACGTGATGCCGAAGAAGGTGGGGATCAATAACCCCAATCGGCGGGCAATAAAACTAAACATCTTGTGGTGTACCTCAATCAGCCGGTTAGGCAGGTCCGGCGCCGTCAATGTCGACGGCGCCGAGCGTTTTTTCTTATTTACTTCACCTGGGTGGTGGCGAAGTTATTGGTCGTCAGCGGGCTTTGGGTATAACCCTCGACGTTTTTGCGCATGGCGGTGAATATTTTCGGGTACGCCATGGGAATCCACGGTTGGTCCTCGGCGAAAACGTCCTGCGCTTGTTCATAGAGTGCAGCGCGCTGGGTGGGTTCAGCGATGGCGCGTGCCTTGTCGATCAAATCCTGAAATGCTTTGTTGCACCAGCGGGCGTAGTTTTCGCCGTTTTTCGCCGCGTCGCAACTCAGGTTCGGCGTGAGGAAGTTATCCGGGTCGCCGTTATCGCCGGCCCAGCCCGCCGACACCATATCGTGCTCGCCGGCTTTGGCGCGCTTGAGCATCTCGCCCCATTCCATGACCTTGATATTCACCTTCAGGCCGATCTGCGCCAGATCCGCCTGCATGCGCTGGGCGCCGAGCATCGGGTTGGGGTTGGTCGGGCCGCCGCCGTTGCGGGTGAACAGGGTGAACTCAGTGCCTTCCGGTACGCCGGCTTCCTTGAGCAGGGCGCGGGCTTTGTCCAGGTCACGCGGCGGGTTGGTCAGCTTGTGGTTGAAACCCAGCAACGTCGGTGGATACGGGCCGGTGCCGACCACGGCATTGCCTTTGCCGTACAGCGCCTCAGTGTAGCCGGCCTTGTCGAACGCGATGTTGATCGCGTGACGCACCCGCGCGTCGCTCATGTACTTGCGGGTGGTGTTCAGGGCGGTGTAGCTGGTGGTCATGGCCGCCAGTTCATCGACTTTCAGATTCGGGTCTTTCTTGATGCTCGGGATGTCGTCCGGCTTGGGGTACAGCGCGATCTGGCACTCATTGGCCTTGAGCTTCTGCAGGCGCACGTTGTTGTCGGTGGTGATCGCCAGGATCAGCGGGTCGGCCGGCGGCTTGCCACGGAAGTAGTCCGGGTTGGCCTTGAATCGCACCTGGGCGTCCTTGGCGTAGCGGGTGAAGATGAACGGGCCGGTGCCGATGGGCTTGGCGTTGAGGTCATCGGTCTTGCCGGACTTGAGCAACCGGTCGGCGTATTCGGCCGAGTGAATCGACGAAAACGCCATGGCCAGGTCGGCCAGGAACGGTGCTTCCGGACGGGTCAGCGTGAAGACCACGGTGTGCTCGTCGGTCTTCTCGACGCTCTTGAGCAGTTCCTTGAAGCCCATGCTTTCAAAGTACGGGTAGCCCACGTTGGACTTGGCGTGCCACGGGTGCTTCGGGTCCAACTGACGCTGGAAGCTCCACAACACGTCGTCGGCGTTCAGGTTGCGCGTGGGTTTGAAGTAGTCGGTGGTGTGGAACTTGATGTCGTCACGCAGGTGGAAGGTGTAGGTCAGGCCGTCGGCGCTGATTTCCGGCAGGGCCTTGGCCAGCGCAGGCACCACTTCGGTGGTGCCGGGCTTGAAGTCCACCAGGCGGTTGAACAGGGTTTCTGCGGCGGCGTCGGCGGTGACGGCGGTGGTATACAGCACCGGGTCGAAACCCTCCGGGCTGGCTTCGGTGCAGACCACCAGCGGTTTGGCCGAAATGCCGACGGCTACGCTCAGCAGCGTGGCAGCTATGGCGGCTTGTAGCGGGAGCATTTTCATTCGGAGCCCTCTGCAATCGATGCAGCCAGACAAGCGTAGACGGCGGGCTCGCCCCGAGCCCGCCGCGTACCTGGCGCTGGTTAAAGAATGTTGAACGGAATGGTGGTGACCAGGCGGAACTCTTTGATGCTGCCGTCGGCCTGGAACTCGCTGGCGCGGTGCTCGACATAGGTTGCACGAATGGCGGTGGCCTTGAGTGGGCCGCTCTGGATCGCGTAAGAAGCGCCTATACCGTATTCCTGGTGTTTTTCACCATCTTGCTTCTGGATGCCGTCATAGGCGAACTTGGCCCGACCGCCGTTGCCGGTGTAGTGGGTGCCGTCGATGCCCCAGCCGCGCGCCGAGTACACGTTGAACTTCAGGCCTGGCACGCCGTATTCGGCCATGTTGAGGCCATAGGCGATCTGGAAGGATTTTTCGTTCGGGCCGTTGAAGTCCGAGGTCAGGGAGTTGGCCAGGTAGATGCCGTTGGTTTCGTGCAGGTAGTCGAAGTACTCGTTACCGTTCACTTGCTGGTACGCGAAGGTCAGGCTATGCGCCTGGTGAGCCAGTCCCAGGGACAGGGAGTAGGTATCGTTGTCGATTTTCCCCATCTCTTTTTTGCCTTCATCCACGGTTTTGTAATAGTTGAAACCGGTGGTCAGGGCCAGTTGCTGGCTATCGCCCAATTCGTGGGTCGCGCCGAAGTAGTACTGGTTCCAGAAGTCTTTGACGTTGGCGGCAAAGAGGCTGGTTTTCAGGCTTTTGAGCGGCTGGTAGTTCAAGCCCAGGGTGGACACTTTGTCGGTTTCCGCGCCATTGCCGTATTCGCTACGGAATTTCGACAGGCTCTGTTCGGTACGTGGCGAAACACGGTCAAAAATGCCGCCCTGGAACGACAGGTTGCTGAACTCTTCGCTGTTGAAACTCACCCCTTCGAAGCTCGAAGGCAGCGCACGGTTGCCGATGGTGTCGACGATGCCGCTGCTGAAATTCTGGCGACCGGCGGTCAGGGTCGTGTTGGCGACGCGGAACTGCACGTTGGCCAGGCCGAGTTTGCTCCATTGGTCGACGGCATCCCCGTTGGAGTCGGCCAGGGTCCGGTTGGAACCGCCTTTGATATCACGCTTGCTGCGGTCCAGGACCAGTGCGTTGTAGACCGCCAGTTCGGTCTTGACGCCCACGGTGCCCTGGGTGAAACCCGAGCTGGCATTGAGGATGGTGCCCTGTACCCAGTTGGTGCGGTTACGGTCGGTACGGGTTTCTCCGTGCTTCTGGTATTCGAAGGTACCCCCACGGTACTTGCTTTCATGGGAGTACCAGTTACGTGTGGTGCCGCCCAGGCTGAAATCCTCGATAAAGCCTTTGGCCTCGCTTTGGGCGCTGGTGCCGGCCAATGTGGTGGGGACGAAGTCCTGGCTGGCGGGTTCGGCGTAGGCGGTGGCCGTGATGCTGCTGATGGCCAGGGCTAGAAGCGCTTTGCTGCTCAGTTTCATGGGTGAAGCTCCTTTGGTTCTCTTTTTTTTATGCCGGTCTTTTTAGGTGAACCGGCTATTGGTGTGTAACTCATTCAAGGCATTGCAAACGTTTGCTGTAGGAAAAATCCCAATAAAAGGCTGCGCGTTTGCAGCAAGGCGGGGAGCCGCCCTGCGCAAGTCGGTTAGTTTTTTATGGGTTGATGCTGACGCCCGAGAACACGTTGCGGCCGAAGGGGCTCACTTTGAAGCCTTCGACTTTGGCGCTTAACGGCTGGTTGACCGTCGAGTGGGCGACGGGCGTGATCGGCACTTGCTGCTTGAGCAATTGCTGCGCCTGTCGGTATAGAACCGTCCTTTGTTCACGGTCGGTGACGACCTTGGCTTGCTTGATCAGCTTGTCGTACGCCGGGTCGCACCACATGGAGTAGTTGTTCCCGCCGATGGCGTCGCAGCTATAGAGGGTGCCCAGCCAGTTGTCCGGGTCACCGTTGTCGCCGGTCCAGCCGATCAGGCTGATATCGTGCTCACCGTTCTTGGTGCGCTTGATGTATTCGCCCCACTCGTAGCTGACGATCTTGACCTTGAGGCCGATCTTGGCCCAGTCGCTTTGCAGCATCTCGGCCATCAGCTTGGCGTTGGGGTTGTACGGCCGTTGCACCGGCATCGCCCACAGGGTGATTTCGGTACCTTCCTTCACGCCGGCGGCCTTGAGCAGTGCCTTGGCTTTCTCCGGGTCGTAGGCGGCGTCCTTGATGCTGTCGTCGTAGGACCACTGCGTCGGCGGCATGGCGTTGACCGCCAGTTGTCCCGCGCCCTGGTACACGGCATTGAGGATGCTCTGCTTGTTTACCGCCATGTCCAGCGCCTGGCGCACTTCGAGCTGGTCGAACGGCTTGTGGCGCACGTTGTAGGCGATATAGCCGAGGTTGAAACCCGGCTTGGTCAGCAGTTGCAGGTTCGGGTCGGCCTTGAGGGCGTCGACGTCAGCCGGGCGCGGATGCAGGGTCACCTGGCATTCGCCGGCCTTGAGTTTTTGCACGCGCACCGACGCATCGGTGTTGATGGCGAAAATCAGCTGGTCCAGCTGAACCTTGCTCGGGTCCCAGTACTGTTTGTTCGCCACGTAACGGATCTGCGAGTCTTTCTGGTAGCGCTGGAACACAAAGGGGCCAGTGCCGATGGGCTTCTGGTTGATGTCGCTGGGCTTGCCGGCCTTGAGCAACTGCTCGGCGTACTCGGCCGACAGGATCGAGGCAAAGCTCATGGCGATGTTTTGCACGAACGCGGCGTCGACCGTGTTCAGGGTCATCACCACGGTGTGCGTGTCGGTCTTGGTGACCTTGGCGATGTTCTTGTTCAGGCTCATCCCGTTGAAGTACGGAAACTCGGTGGGGTAGGCCTTGCGAAACGGGTGGTCGGGATCAAGCATGCGGTTGAAGGTGAACAGCACGTCGTCGGCGTTGAAGTCCCGCGTCGGCTTGAATTCCTTGTTGCTATGGAATTTCACCCCTTCGCGCAAGTGGAAGGTGTAGGTCAGGCCGTCATCGGAAATATCCCACTTGGTGGCCAGCCCCGGTACCACGTTGGTCTCGCCTTTTTCAAACTCAACCAGGCGGTTGTACAGCGGCTCGGCCGCGTCGTTGTCGGTGGCGGTGGTGTATTGCGCAGTGTCGAAGCCTGCCGGGCTGCCTTCGGAGCAGAACACCAGGCTCTTCTTTTCGGCGGCCTGGCCCATCGTGGCCAGAGCCAGGAGGCTGGTGCCAAAAATGGCGGATAGAACGGTTGTATGGCGCATGACGATCCCGATCCTTGTTTGTAATTGTTATCAGCGAGCAATCGGCCTGGCGTTCGACCAGGCAGACATCACTGATCCCACACACAGCAAGTGACTTTCCCCGATAGGAGCTTCTGCTGTCCTACGACGGTATGGGCCGTGGACTTCACAGTAAAGGCGTCAAATCGGACTGACCTTGTAGGCAAAAGAGCTACGTTTCGCAGTTCGTTGCTGTAGGACGCAGCGACTGCGGACGTGGTTTATTTCCTACGGTTCAGGCGGATGCAATAACGGCGACGTGATGACACGCCGCCGTCAGTGATCCTTACTTGCCGCTTACGCTCACGCCGTAGAAGGAGTTCAAGCCAAATGGACTGATCTTGAAGTCCTGCACGGTGTTGCGCATGGGTTGATACACCGTCGAGTGCGCGATAGGTGTCATCGGGACTGCATCTTTGAGGATATGTTGCGCCTGCTTGTACAGCTCGGTGCGTTTGGCGATATCCGAGGTGGCCTTGGCTTCTTTCACGATGCCGTCGAATTTCTTGTCGCACCACTTGGAGAAGTTGTTACCGGACAGCGAATCGCAGCCGAACAGCACGTTCAGCCAGTTGTCCGGGTCACCGTTGTCACCGCTCCAGCCAATGATCATGGCCTGGTTCTCGCCGCCCTTGGAGCGCTTGATGTACTCGCCCCATTCGTAGCTGGTGATTTTTACGTTGAGGCCGATCTTCTTCCAGTCGTTTTGCAGCATTTCAGCCATCAGCTTGGCGTTCGGGTTGTACGGACGCTGAACCGGCATGGCCCACAGAACGATCTCGGTACCTTCCTTGACGCCCGCTTCCTTGAGCAGCGCCTTGGCTTTCTCGGGATCGTACTTGGCGTCCTTGATGGTGGTGTCATACGACCATTGGGTCGGCGGCATGGCGTTGACGGCCAATTGGCCGGCGCCCTGGTACACGGAGTCGATGATCTGCTGCTTGTTCACCGACATGTCCAGTGCCTGACGCACACGCAGGTCAGCCAATGGGTTTGGCTGGTCGCTGCCCTTGACCTTGTCCATGACGTTGTAAGCGATGTAGCCCAGGTTGAAACCGGCCTGGTGCGGCAGCTTCAGGTCCTTGTCGCCTTCCAGCGCCTTGAGGTCGGCCGGACGCGGGAACAGGGTGATCTGGCATTCGTTCTTCTTGAGCTTCTGGATACGCACCGACGGGTCGGTGGTGATGGCGAAGATCAGGTTGTCGATCTTCACGTCCGCTGGGTTCCAGTAGTCCTTGTTGCCGGTGTAACGGATGTTCGAGTCTTTCTGGTAGCTCTTGAACACGAACGGACCAGTGCCGATCGGCTTCTGGTTGATGTCCTGCGGCGTGCCGTTCTTCAGCAGTTGGGCGGCGTATTCGGCGGACTGGATGGAGGCGAAGCTCATGGCCAGGTTCTGGATGAAGGCCGCGTCCACGGTGCCAAGGGTGAACTTGACGGTGTGGTCATCGACTTTCTCGATGTTCTTGATGTTGGTGTCCATCCCCATGTCCGTGAAGTACGGGAACTCGGTGGGGTAGGCTTTGCGGAACGGATCGTCCTTGTTGATCATGCGGTTGAACGTGAACAGCACGTCATCGGCATTGAAGGTACGGGTCGGCTTGAAGTATGGGGTGGTGTGGAACTTGACGCCATCCCGCAGGTGGAAGGTATACGTCAGGCCATCCGGGGACACGTCCCAACTGGTAGCCAGCCCAGGAACCACAGCGGTGCCGCCACGTTCGAACTGGGTCAGACGGTTGAACATGGTTTCGGCCGAAGCATCGAAGTCTGTTCCGGTGGTGTACTGACCGGGATCGAAGCCCGCGGGGCTGCCTTCGGAGCAGAACACCAGGTTAGTCGCCGCTTGGGCGAATGGGGCGGCGGCCAAAAGGCCAGCGCTCACTAATAGCGGAAGGACTGCGTGTTTAAGCATGTGGGCCTCATGATTTGTTGTCATTTTTGGTAGTGAGGGCGACCTCGTGAGTCGGCCTGCGGATACTTATGCAGGCGCCATACCCATTGCAAGATGCCGAACCGTCGCAAGGCTTAAAGAGTGGTACGAACGTACAAGAATGTCGCAATTATGAAACTTTCGACACAAATGTGCCTGTTTAGAGGGTTTTTCCGGTGCGCCGGGCGCACTTAAAAGGCCCAACCAAGGCATTTTGCGCACTTGGTTGGGGCGTTTTTTGTTACTTATCTAGACTCACACCGTAGAACGGCGTTAGCCCGAAGGGGCTGATTTTGAAGTTTTGCACTTCTTTGCGCAGGGGTTGGAAAACCGTCGAGTTCGCAATAGGCGTTATAGGTACTTGTTCTTTAAGGATTTTTTGTGCCTGTTGATACCACTTGATGCGTTGTTCGCGGTCGTTGCTGACCTTGGCCTGCTGCACCAGCTTGTCGTAGGCGGGGTTACACCATTTGGCGTAGTTGCTGCCCTTGACCGCGGCACAACTGTAGAGCACGCCCAGCCAGTTATCCGGGTCGCCGTTGTCGCCGGTCCAGCCATAAATCATCGCGTCGTGCTCGCCGTTTTTAGCGCGCTTGATGTATTCGCCCCACTCATAGCTGACGATGTTGGCCTTGATGCCGACCTTTTCCCAATCCTGCTGGATCATTTGCGCCGACATGCGCGCATTGGGGTTGGAGGCACGTTGGACGGTCATGGCCCACAGGTTGATGGTCGTACCCGGTGCAACCCCTGCTTCTTTTAGTAGCGCCCGCGCCTTGGCCGGATCGTGGGGGGCGTCCTTGATGCTTGGGTCATAAGACCACTGCGCCGGTGGCAGGGCGTTTTGCGCCAATTGTCCGGCGCTCTGGTACACCGCCTTGATGATCGCCGGCTTGTCGATGGCCATGTCCAGGGCCTGGCGGACCTTGAGTTGGTCCAGCGGCGGATGGGTCACGTTGTAGGCGAGAAAGCCCAGGTTGAAACCGGCTTGCTGCAGCACGCGCAGGTTGGGGTCCTGTTTCATTACCTCGATATCCGCCGGGCGTGGGTAACCGCTGACCTGGCATTCGCCGGCCTTGAGTTTCTGCAGGCGCGCCGCGGCGTCCGGGGTGATGGCGAACACCAGGTTGTCGAGCTTCACATCCTCGGGCTTCCAATACTGTTTATTGGCGACGAAGCGGATCTGCGCGTCTTTCTGGTAACGCTTGAACACGAACGGCCCGGTGCCGATCGGCTTCTGGTTGATGTCCGAGGCGGTGCCCTGCTTCAACAGTTGCGCGGCGTACTCGGCGGACTGGATCGAAGCGAAGCTCATGGCCAGGTTCTGCACGAATGACGCATCGACGTTGTTCAGGTTGAAACGCACCGTATGTTCATCGAGCTTGTCCAGGCCCTTGATCGTGGTGTTCAAGCCCATGTCGGTGAAATACGGCGACTCGGACGGGTAGGCCTTGCGGAAGGGACTGTCGGCGTCCAGCAGGCGATTGAAGGTAAACAGCACGTCGTCGGCATTGAAGTCGCGGGTCGGCGTGAAGAAATCGGTGGTGTGGAACTTGACGCCATCCCGCAGATGGAAGGTATAGGTCAGGCCATCCGGGGATACTTCCCAACTTGTCGCCAGCCCCGGTTCGACCTCGGTGCCGCCGCGCTTGAACTGGGTCAGGCGGTTGAACACGGTTTCGGCGGAGGCATCGAAATCGGTACCGCTGGTGTACTGGCTGGGGTCAAAGCCGGCGGGGCTGGCTTCGGAGCAGTAGACCAGGGTGCTGGCGGCGTGAGCCATCGGCATGAAGGCCAGCAGGCCGGCGGCGAGGAGCAGCGGTTTTAAGGTGATTCTTTCCATGGAGACCCCTGAAGTGGCTGGCAATAGCGCGGCTCGAACAAAAAACGATGATAACCGAGGTTATCGCTGCTGCCGATGCGCGGCATGACACCCCGATTTCCCTGCACGCCGAGGACCACCATAACGCTGCCTTCGGCGGCGTTTTTCCGAAGATTGTAGGTTTTCCTTTAACGGGTGATTTTCGTATCGAACCTGAGGATAAAAGCGGAACCCTTCTGACTGAGATCGCCACCTACTGTCGCCATCAAGGCCCTACTGACTCGAACATGAAGCGTCCCCGTGAACCTGTTCTCTATGCCCTTCTACTTCTGGAGCCATAGCCAACGGCACCCCACTCAAGTTGGAAACAGAGTCATGAGTCACCGAACTGCCGACTGTTCGATTAACGACTAATTCTGAATATGAGCCGACAGTGAATATAAGTCCGTCCTTCCTGCGCCCGCCCGTAATCTTGCCGCCTGCATCGGCATCTCATCGCCACCCTCGAGACATTGACAGCTCACCCTCTGTGCGTAATCAGATTCAGGGGCGTCCCAGTGTATCCGACGATAAAAAGATTGGCCCTGATCAAAAGTTGACTCTGCCCCCTACGCCCAACTACGAGTCTGCCGTTTATAACCAGACCATTTATGGATCCGCTGCTGTTTCTGCGCCGGACGCAAACTATTCCCTCGATGAGCGAAAGTATCGTATTGACGCGTATGCCTCACGCGTAAAAATCCAGGTCGCGAACATAGAAAGCGGGAGTGAAGGCGAAAGAAACGTCAAGTTCCAGAGGGCCCGTCTGTTCATGGAACCCTCGGGCTATTTCAGTGCAGGCTTGCTCGCCGCCGGCTACGACCCCCATGAAAGATTCACGGTTACGTATACGTCCTATACCGGAATAGGAAAGCCGCAAACCCTGAACAACACCGTCAAACGCACCTACTTTGCCTGGGAAATAGCCGCCGGTGCTCTGGCTCACGATAAAGTGCAGCGGGGCGGTCCGATCAACTTCAACTTTATGGATATCGAGTCGAAGGACCAGAGCAAGATCGACAATCTGGAACTGCTCGGCAAAAAACTCCAAGGCCATTGGGAACACGACTTGGCCAGGTTCATGCGCGACCCGTCCGGCGATGTAGCGAAGCGTTCTGGAAAAGCAGATGCCTATGAAGTCCGGGGCGTGCTGCAAAGTCTGAGTAGCGATCCGCGCAGTTTTGGACAGTTAAGCCCTGAAGGCCAGCAGGCCGTGAAACGCACCCTGGAGCACAATGGGCAAGTCATCATTCCCAACCTGTACGGCTTTCCGTTGGCCGGTTACGCATTCATTCCCTATATCCCTTATGACGGTAACTACACTAACCGACCCAACCAAGGGGTGATGGTCGACCTGAAAAACGGCAGTGTGCGTGAAATAAAGGGCGATAAGGAATTCGCAAACTGGGCAAAAGACAATCGCGATAACGTGCTGCGCAGTTTCAATGCCCGGGACAGGCAAGGCGGCAAAGATGCGCATTGGCCAATGGCGAGCGAAGTGCTCGACAATATGATTTCAGGTGCCAAGGCCAGCTATCCGGGATATCACAATCTTCTTTCAGATCAATCCATACCCGTTTCGCAGACATTCAATTACACCCGTGCGCGGGGCAGCGATTACCAGTTGAAATACGGCAGCCTCAATAGCGGTATTGCCGAACACTACCAGGCCGTAAACGCAAAAAACGCCGTCTGGTCCGATCAGACCGAAGTATTCGGTTCTTCGCAGCAAGCCTGGAAAGACGCGAAAGACTTTTGGGGCAATACCTTCGGCTACGTCCCCGTGATCGGTAATACGGGCAATGTTGTTTTCGGCATCCATGATGGCCTCTATGGCAAGACTGCGGACGATCGCGTCGGCGGCAATGCGGCGGCGGTCATATCCGGCCTGCAATTGGCCCACGAACTGGCGCCTGGCGCGATCGAGACGGGGCTGGGCGAGGCGCCCACAGCCATCAACTCGGCAAAAGCCAGAGATTACAACTGGGCACATGACGAGCAGAACAACCAGTTCGAGTTGGTACGCACCCCCAAGGCCCTGGTCAGTGCCGATGAAACCCTCGCACCAACGGTGGGAAGGGCGCTTGAATCCAACCGGTTGCGGCCCAGCCAGGCAGGGCAAATCACCCGGCACGCCGTGCCGAACGGCGAGGAAGTCATTGGTAATGCTGTGCGCAACGCCAAGGGCATTTACCAGGTCAAGGATGCAATCACCGGCCAAGACAGTTGGTTCATCCGCTATACCGATGCGACGGGCGTCCCTGGGGTCTATGAGATCAAAGGGGATTTCAAGCTGAGTGACAACTATGTGCAGATTATTGACCGTGACACCAGAAAGCCGGTGATGACCGTCCATGCGTCCGAGGGCGGCGAGTGGGTAGCCGCCAAGGGTGCCGGGGGCATCAAATGGTTTTGGGAGCGCCCCTCTTCCCCCACCCCCAGTGTCGAACCGAAGTCTTCGCCCGCCTTGGCCGATCACTTTCGCGATCTCGACGGTAAAAAAATCGGCGCGGCGCAAAGAGTCGACGAGTTCTTGAAAACCAATGCGGGGACAAGTTACGAGTTCGCCAGCAGCAACTACGAAGAAAACGGGGCCGTCAAAACAAAATTCAAGGTGTCCTGGAACATCGACGAGGCCGGATTTTCCGTTGAGCCGGGAGAAAAGGCGCAGGCCACAGAGCACAGTTCCGGCATGTACTCACCCAACTTTGTTTTGGATATCAATCGCAACCCCTACAGCGTGACCACGATGGAAAACGGGCGGCCCATCACCCAGCAACTGAATGCGACAGCGGGCTCTGCCGAAGGCATCAGGCAAGCCAGATTGAGTCAGTTCGAGGCGGCAATTGCTGATCCAGAATTGCGTGCCCGAATCTCCGAAGTGGCCCATCAAGGCTCCATAGCCCCCGCCACCATTGACCTGAACGGCGGATCGGTGCTGCAGGACGGTTACTACTTCGGTGCGGACGATACCCAGTTCCACATCGATCACGATCCGGACAAGCGTGTGACCCAGGTTCGGATCACGTCCAAGGGGCACCTCTCGAACCCGGAAAAAGATATCAGCCATGTACCGGGGGCGGAGGTGACCATCAAACGAACCTTCACCCTACGCCGGGGCAGTGAGCCTGACACTTCATACAAAATCGACAAGGACGCACCCACCACTGTCGAGGTTTCGGTCGCTTCGCAGGCATAAGACCGCGACCACTTCCCTGGCCTGATCCCCTGGACGGCGGTCACTTCTGTGACCGCCATCTAATTGGCTGTCTGCCCGGCGCAAACCCTCAGGGCGTGCGCCTTGTCGTCGTCAAGTCCGAGGGTTATTGCAGGACTTCGATCACCCCGTCGGCACTCATGCTTACCTGGCTGGTGCCGGCTTCCACTTGCGGTGTCGGCGCCGATTCCATCATGGCGGCTTTCATCATCATTCCACCACGGGCATACGGTTGCGGGTAACCGTTGGTGTTGAAGTTCAAGTTGACGATCTTGTAACCCTTGCCGCCCAACGCCTCGGTGGCCAGTTGCGCACGGGCCTTGAACGCGGTGACGGCGTCCTTGAGCAGCGCATCTTCGCTGGCCTTGCGCGTGGCGTCGGCGATGGCGAAGTCCATGTTTTCCATCTTCAGGGTGTTGAGCAACTCGCCGGTGAGTTTGGACAGCGCCGGGAAGTCCGCACTTTCCAGGCGCAACTCGGCGCGCTCGCGCCAGCCGGTGATCTTCTGGTTCTTGGTGTCGTAGATCGGATAGCTGTTGCGGCTGCCCTGGCGCAGGGTCACCGCCTTGACTTCACGGGCCTGGTCCAGGGCCTGGTTCATCGTGGTGGTGATTTCGGCGGCGAGCTTGGCCGGGTCGGTATTCTGCGACTCGGTGTAGAGCGTCACGATCATCTTGTCGCGGGCGACTTCCTGGCTGGCTTCGGCGCGCAGGGAAATCTGGTTGTAATGCAGCTCGTCGGCCGCCAGTGCCGGAAGGCTGGCCAGGGTACTGGCGCCGAGGGTGAGGGCGGTTGCAGTGCGAATGAAACGAGACATGGAAGCTCCTTGAGGTGTGCGTATCGGTATGACTGTAGACGGTGGCGTCGGGTTCTTGGGTTTTACACATTCCATACACATTGATCGACTGTCGACGAGCGGTGATTTTTCCGGCCTGCGTCAAAGAGCCACACGCCCAATGCCCGAGGCGCCGCTTCGTTTATACTCCTGCCGATCCGCCTGCAGCGCTCACCGGGAGAGCTCATGCTCGCCGCCGTAAAACTGACTTCCGCCACCCGCCAGAACCTCTGGCGCCTGACGTTCATCCGCACCCTGGTACTGGCCGCGCAGGCAGGCTCCGTCGGGCTCGCGTATTGGTTCGACCTGTTGCCGCTGCCCTGGCTGCAACTGTCCGTGACCCTTGGCTTTTCCATCGTGCTGTGTGTGTTCACCGCGATCCGGTTGCGCACCACGTGGCCGGTGACCGAGCTGGAATACGCCCTGCAATTGGCCTGTGACCTGATTATCCACAGTGTGTTGCTGTATTTTTCCGGCGGCTCCACCAACCCGTTCGTCTCGTTTTACCTGGTGCCGCTGACGATCGCCGCAGTGACCTTGCCCTGGCGCTATTCGGTGGTGTTGTCGGGCATCGCCCTGACCCTCTACACCTTGCTGCTTGCGCAGTTCTACCCGTTGCAAACCTTCCCGATCGCCCGGGAAAACCTGCAGATCTACGGGATGTGGTTGAGTTTTGCCTTGTCCGCCGCCGTGATCACTTTTTTTGCCGCGCGCATGGCCGAAGAACTGCGTCGCCAAGAGGAACTGCGCGCCATCCGCCGCGAAGAAGGCCTGCGCGACCAGCAACTGTTGGCCGTCGCCACCCAGGCCGCCGGCGCGGCCCACGAGTTGGGCACGCCGCTGGCGACCATGAGCGTGCTGCTCAACGAAATGACCCAGGACCATCACGACCCGGCGCTGCAAGAAGATCTCGGCGTGCTGCGCGAACAGGTCAAGCAGTGCAAGCAAACCTTGCAGCAACTGGTGCGCGCCGCCGAAGCCAATCGACGTCTGGCGGTGGAGATGCAGGATGTGACCCAGTGGCTCGACGAAGCCCTGAACCGCTGGCACCTGATGCGCCCCGAAGTCAGTTACCGTTTCCACCTCCTGGGCCAGGGCAGCGTGCCGCGCATGGCGCCGCCGCCGGACTTGACCCAGGCCTTGCTCAACCTGCTGAACAACGCTGCCGATGCCTGCCCCGAAGGCTTGGAAGTACGGTTGGACTGGGATGCGGAAAACCTGACCATCAGTATTCGCGACCACGGCGCGGGCGTGCCGCTGGCTATTGCCGAGCAGATCGGCAAACCTTTCTTTACCACCAAGGGCAAAGGCTTCGGCCTCGGCCTGTTTTTGAGCAAGGCCAGCGTGACCCGCGCGGGCGGCTCAGTGAAGCTCTATAGTCACGAGGAAGGCGGCACGCTCACCGAGCTGCGCCTGCCCCGTGTCGCACGAGGAGATATCGATGAGTGACGAGATCCAAGTCGAAGGCGAAGAACTGCCGCACCTGCTGCTGGTAGATGACGATGCCACCTTTACCCGCGTGATGGCGCGCGCCATGAGCCGTCGCGGTTTTCGCGTCAGCACCGCAGGCTCCGCCGAAGAAGGCTTGGCCATCGCCCAGGCCGACCTGCCGGACTACGCCGCGCTCGATCTGAAAATGGACGGCGACTCCGGCCTGGTGCTGCTGCCCAAGCTACTGGAACTCGACCCGGAAATGCGCGTGGTGATCCTCACCGGTTACTCCAGCATCGCCACGGCCGTCGAGGCCATCAAGCGTGGCGCCTGCAACTACCTGTGCAAGCCGGCGGACGCCGACGACGTGCTGGCGGCTTTGCTCTCCGAGCACGCCGACCTTGACACCCTGGTGCCGGAAAACCCGATGTCGGTGGACCGCCTGCAATGGGAACACATCCAGCGCGTCCTCACCGAGCACGAAGGCAATATCTCCGCCACTGCCCGCGCCCTCGGCATGCACCGTCGCACCTTGCAGCGCAAGCTGCAGAAGCGCCCGGTACGGCGCTGAACGAAGTCTGAACAATCCGCTTCAGGCCACACGGAGACCTGAACCGATCGACTATGATCGGTTCAAACGCCTGTCATATTTTCCTACCGAGCCTGAACGATGAATCAGAACGCTGAGTATTCCGCGGTCAACGACGCGGTGCGTGGGCAATTTTTCCGCCGAACCTGGGCGATGATCACGCCGTATTGGCGCAGTGAAGAGAAGGGTAAGGCCTGGTTGTTGCTGGCCGCAGTGATCGGCCTGTCGCTGTTCAGCGTGGCGATTTCGGTGTGGATCAACCACTGGTACAAAGACTTCTATAACGCCCTGGAGAAAAAGGACACAGCCGCCTTCTGGCAACTGATCGGTTATTTCGGCGGCATCGCCACCGTGGCCATTCTCGGCGCGGTGTACCGTTTGTATCTGACCCAGATGCTGACCATCCGCTGGCGGGCCTGGCTCACCGAGAAGCACTTCGCGCGCTGGTTGGCCGACAAGAATTACTACCAGCTGGAGCAGGGCGGTTACACCGATAACCCGGACCAGCGGATCTCCGAAGACCTCAACAACTTCACCACCAGCACCTTGAGCCTCGGGCTTGGACTGCTGCGCAACGTGGTCAGCCTGGTGTCGTTTTCGATCATCCTGTGGGGCGTGTCGGGCAGTATCGAAGTGTTTGGCATCACCATCCCGGGCTACATGTTCTGGTGCGCCCTGCTGTACGCCGCCGTGGGCAGCTGGCTGACGCACCTGATCGGCCGGCGCCTGATCGGTTTGAACAACCAGCAGCAACGCTTCGAGGCGGACCTGCGTTTCTCCATGGTGCGCGTGCGCGAGAACGCCGAGAGCATCGCCTTGTACAACGGCGAGCCCAATGAGAACCAGCGTCTGAGCGCGCGATTCGGCAAGGTCTGGCACAACTTCTGGGACATCATGAAAGTGTCCAAGCGCCTGACCTTCTTTACCGCCGGCTACAGCCAGATCGCGATCATCTTCCCGTTCATCGTCGCCGCGCCGCGCTACTTCACCGGCAAGATCCAACTGGGCGAGCTGATGCAAATCAACTCGGCGTTCGGCAATGTGCAAGAGAACTTCAGCTGGTTCATCAACGCGTACTCGGAGCTGGCCAGCTGGCGCGCCACCAGCGATCGTTTGTTGAGCTTCCACCAGGCGATGAGCGAAAACGAGCAGCGCTCGCCGGCCATCGATGTGCGTCCGGAAGGCGAGCGGCTGATGATGCAAGGCCTGGGCATGGACCTGGCGGACGGTCGTCACCTGTTGACCGGCGCCGATATGACCGTAGAGCCGGGCCAGCGCCTGATGCTCAGCGGCCGCTCCGGCAGCGGCAAAAGCACCTTGCTGCGCGCCATGGGCCATTTGTGGCCGGCGGGGCATGGCAACATCCGCCTGCCAGCGGCGCGTTACCTGTTTCTGCCGCAGAAGCCTTACCTGCCGATCGGGACACTGAAGGACGTGTTGAGTTATCCACAGGACGACAGCGTTTATCCGGCGCAACGTTATGTACAGGTCCTGGAAACCTGCCGCTTGCCCCATCTGGTCGCGCGCCTGGACGAAGCCAACCACTGGCAACGCATGCTCTCGCCGGGCGAGCAACAGCGTCTGGCCTTTGCCCGCGCGTTGCTGTTCGCGCCGCAGTGGCTGTACATGGACGAAGCCACGTCGGCCATGGATGAAGAGGATGAGGCGACGCTGTACCAGGCGTTGATCGATGAACTGCCGGGCCTGAGCATCGTCAGCGTCGGCCATCGCAGCAGCCTCAAGCGCTTCCATGGGCGACATGTGCGGATCGAAGGCGGCCAGCTACTCGAGCAGGTTGTTTAACCGCTGTGGCAAGCCCGCTTGCCACGTCATGAGCATAAAAAAGCCCGGCTGATCATCGATCAGCCGGGCTTTTTTAATGCTTTTAGAAGGACTTACTTCTTCAAGCCGTAATGCTCATCCAGCATGCCTGGAGCGTTCGGCGTCTTTGGCGCGTAGTCCCGTGGCGGCTCCTGGTTTTCCCGTGGCGGGGTCAAGCGCTCCCGTGGGGTTTGCGGAGCATCGGAATGCAGCGCGGCCAGCAGGCGCTGGCGGGTGATGTCGTCGAGGGCCAGGCGGTTAGCGCCATCGGCGAGGTGATCCTGTACTTCCTGGTAGCTCTGGGTGAGCTTCTTGACCAGGGTCGCGGTGGTATTGAAGTGGGTAACAACCTCGTTCTGATAACTGTCAAAACGTTCCTGAATGTCATCCAACTGACGCTGCGTGCGGTTAGGCGCGGCATTTGGCAGCAGGCGGGCAACCAGGAATCCAATGGCGACACCGGCAACCAGGGCGAGAGTCGGCAACAACCAAACTAAGAGCGAGTGTTCCACGAGTCCTTCCTCTATAAACGGCTTTGCTTTACGTTAACGGCTCGGACCTGCGCTGTATACCGCGATTAAGCTCGCAATGATGCCATGCACAGACTTTTAGCTAGACGAGTCGACCCTTTGAGAGGTCACGGAGTTCATTCCTTGCTCATGCGTGAAACCCCTGTTTTGATCGATGGCCCGGTAGGCCAATTGGAAGCCCTGTACCTGGATCAGCCCGAGCCACGTGGCCTGGCGCTGATCTGCCACCCCAACCCGGTACAGGGTGGGACCATGCTCAATAAAGTCGTCTCGACCCTGCAACGCACCGCCCGCGATGCCGGTTTGATTACTTTGCGATTCAATTACCGTGGCGTCGGCGCCAGCGCCGGAACCCACGACATGGCCAGCGGGGAAGTGGACGACGCCGAAGCGGCCGCCACCTGGCTGCGGGAAAAACACCCGGACCTGCCGATGACCTTGCTCGGTTTTTCCTTTGGTGGCTATGTCGCCGCCAGCCTCGGCGGCCGCCTGGAAGCCAAGGGCGAAAAGCTCGCGCACCTGTTCATGGTCGCCGCTGCGGTGATGCGCCTGGGCGATACCGACCTCTTGCCCCAGAACTGCCCGCTGACCCTGATCCAGCCGGAAACCGACGAAGTGGTCGACCCCCAGACTGTCTACAACTGGTCCGCCGCCCTCAAACGCCCCCATGAGCTGCTGAAAGTGGCAGAATGCGGACACTTTTTTCATGGCAAGCTGACCGATCTGAAGGATCTGGTACTGCCGCGCCTCTCGAATTGACAGCAGTCTGACAAGCGATTACCCATGACGACTCGTACCCGTATCCTCACCGGCATCACCACCACCGGCACGCCGCACCTGGGCAATTACGCCGGCGCGATCCGCCCGGCGATCCTTGCCAGCCAGGACGCCAATGCCGACTCCTTCTACTTCCTGGCCGACTACCACGCCCTGATCAAGTGCGATGACCCGCAGCGCATCCAGCGCTCGCGCATGGAAATCGCCGCGACCTGGCTGGCCGGTGGCCTGGATGTGAACCGAGTGACGTTCTATCGCCAGTCGGACATCCCGGAGATCCCCGAGCTGACCTGGCTGCTGACGTGTGTTGCCGCCAAGGGCCTGCTCAACCGCGCCCACGCCTACAAGGCGTCGGTGGACAAGAACGTGGAAAACGGCGAAGACCCGGATGCGGGCATCACCATGGGCCTGTACAGCTACCCGGTGCTGATGGCGGCGGACATCCTGATGTTCAACGCGCACAAGGTGCCGGTGGGCCGCGACCAGATCCAGCACGTGGAAATGGCCCGCGACATCGGCCAGCGCTTCAACCATCTGTTTGGCAACGGTAAAGAATTCTTCACCATGCCCGAGGCGCTGATCGAAGAAAGCGTCGCCACCTTGCCGGGCCTGGACGGCCGCAAGATGTCCAAGAGCTACGACAACACCATCCCGTTGTTCACCAGCGCCAAGGACATGAAAGACGCAATCTCGCGCATCGTCACCGATTCCCGCGCGCCCGGCGAAGCCAAGGACCCGGACAATTCGCATCTGTTCACCCTGTACCAGGCCTTTGCCAGCAAGGCCCAGGAAGCGGAATTCCGCGCCGAGCTGCTGCAAGGCCTGGGTTGGGGCGAGGCGAAGAACCGCCTGTTCCAGCTGTTGGACGGCCAGTTGGGTGAAGCCCGCGAGCGCTATCACCAATTGATGTCGCGCCCGGCGGACATGGAAGACCTGCTGCTGATCGGCGCCCAAAAAGCCCGCGCCGTGGCCGCGCCGTTCCTGGCCGAGCTGCGTGAGGCGGTGGGCCTGCGTTCGTTCGTCAACCAGGCTGCGGCGCCGGTCGCCACCAAGAAGAAAGCCGCCAAAGCCGCGCGCTTCGTGAGCTTTCGCGAAGACGACGGCAGCTTCCGCTTCCGCCTGCTGGCGGCCGATGGCGAGCAATTGCTGCTGTCGCGCCACTTTGCCGATGGCAAGGCGGCGGGCGCGGTGACCAAGCAATTGCAAAGCGGCGATGCGCTGGATGTGCGCACCGAGGCGCTGAGCTTCAGTATTTGGCTCAACGGTGCTGCGGTGGCCGACAGTGCCGAGTTCGCCGACAGCGCGTCCCGCGATGCCGCCATCGACGCTTTGCGCGCTGCGTTGACCCCCCTCGAGGATTAACCCGACCAAGGGTTGATTGCCATTATCCGGGGCCGTCGTTACAGTGACGGCCCGTTTTTGTTGCCTTGCTAACGAAATTATGACGCCCCTAGAACGATATCAAGCTGATCTGAAACGCCCTGAATTCTTCCATGATGCGGCCCAGGAAACGGCGGTGCGTCATTTGCAGCGCCTGTACGACGACCTGATCGCGGCCTCGCAAAGCAAGCCAGGGATGCTCGGCAAGCTGTTTGGCAAGAAAGACCGCACGCCGGTCAAGGGCCTGTACTTCTGGGGCGGCGTCGGCCGCGGTAAAACCTATCTGGTCGACACCTTCTTCGAAGCGCTGCCGTTCAAGGAAAAGGTCCGTACGCACTTCCACCGCTTCATGAAGCGTGTGCACGAAGAAATGAAGACCTTGCCGGGCGAGAAAAACCCGCTGACCATCATCGCCAAGCGCTTCGCCACAGAAGCGCGGGTGATCTGCTTCGATGAGTTCTTCGTCTCTGACATCACCGACGCCATGATCCTCGGCACCCTGATGGAAGAGCTGTTCAAGAACGGCGTGACCCTGGTCGCCACCTCGAACATCGTGCCCGACGGCTTGTACAAGGACGGCCTGCAACGCGCGCGTTTCCTGCCGGCCATTGCGCTGATCAAGCAGAACACCGAAATCGTCAACGTCGACAGCGGCGTCGATTACCGCCTGCGGCACCTGGAGCAAGCGGAGTTGTTCCACTACCCGCTCAACGATGCGGCGCAAGAAAGCCTGCGCAAAAGCTTCCGCGCCCTTACGCCGGAATGCACCCAGGCGGTGGAAAACGACAAGTTGATCATCGAAAACCGCCAAATCATTGCGCTGCGTACTTGCGATGACGTGGCCTGGTTCGACTTCCGCGAACTGTGCGACGGCCCGCGCAGCCAGAACGACTACATCGAACTGGGCAAGATTTTCCACGCAGTGATCTTGAGCGGCGTGGAGCAGATGAGCGTCACCACCGACGACATCGCGCGCCGTTTCATCAACATGGTCGACGAGTTCTATGACCGTAACGTCAAGTTGATCATTTCGGCGGAAGTCGAGCTCAAGGACCTCTACACCGGCGGTCGCTTGAACTTCGAGTTCCAACGCACCCTGAGTCGCTTGTTGGAAATGCAATCCCACGAGTTCCTGTCGCGGGCGCACAAACCCTAAGCAAAAAGTGTGGGAGGGGGCTTGCCCCCTCCCACATTTGATTACGCGGCCTGCTGGAATTGCTGGCGGTACTGGTTCGGTGACAGCTCGGTGTGCTGCCTGAACAACCGCGCAAAGAAGCTCGCGTCGTCGTAACCCACCTCGTAACTGATGGTCTTGATGCTCTTGCGACTGCCCGAGAGCAGGCCTTTTGCCGTCTCGATACGCAAGCGTTGCAGGTAATGCAGCGGCTTGTCGCCAGTGGCGGTCTGAAAGCGGCGCATGAAGTTACGGATGCTCATGCCGTGCTCCCGGGCGACATCCTCGAAGCGGAACTTGTCGGCAAAGTGTTCTTCGAGCCAATGCTGGATCTGCAGGATGATCACATCCTGGTGCAGCTTCTGGCCGCCAAAACCGATGCGTCCGGGCGAATAATTGCGCTGCACTTCGTAGAGAATGTCGCGGGCCACGGCCTGGGCGATGTTGGCGCCGCAGAAGCGTTCGATCAGATAGATATAGAGGTCGCACGCCGAAGTGGTGCCGCCGGCGCAATACAGGTTGTCGGCGTCGGTGAGGTGCTTGTCCTGGTTGAGCTGAACCTTGGGAAAGCGCTCGCTGAAGGTATTGAAGAAGCGCCAGTAGGTGGTCGCCTCCTTGCCATCGAGCAAGCCAGCCTCGGCCAGCCAGAATACGCCAGTGGCTTCGCCGCAGAGTACGGCGCCACGCGCGTGTTGTTCGCGCAGCCACGGCATCACCTGCGGGTAGCGGATGCACAGGGTGTCGAAGTCATCCCAGAAGGCCGGTAGCACGATGATGTCGGCGTCTTCCAGGCCGGCGTCCACCGGCATGATCACATTACTGAAGCTGCGCACCGGTTGCCCGTCAGGGCTGACCAGGCGCGTTTCGAAGGCCGGGGTCAGGCCCAGGCCTTGCTGTTTGCCGTAACGCAGGCTGGCGAGGTGGAAGAAATCCTTGGCTTGCATGAGGGTGGACGCGAATACCCGATCAATGGCCAAAATGCTGACGCGCCGCAAGGGCGTGGAGATTTGGTTAGACATAATTTCATTTATTCTTATAGGGGAAAGTGGTCACCAGACGGCTGGATCGTCTTATTTTTTGTCGCATGTGTCCAGTGTCCCGTGACGCCTTCGCGGCATAGGCTCTGTGGTTCGTCTTTGTCCGACAATCCACGCAGGTGACCCATGATTCCCAGAACCTTGTTCAGCCCGGAGCACGAACTCTTCCGCGAGAGCGTGCGCACTTTCCTTGAAAAAGACGCCGTACCATTCCATGGGCAATGGGAGAAGCAGGGTTATATCGACCGTGAGTTGTGGAACAAGGCAGGCGAGGCGGGGATGCTGTGCTCCCATCTGCCGGAGGAATACGGCGGCCTGGGCGCGGACTTTCTCTACAGCGCGGTGGTGATCGAGGAGATCAGTCGCCTGGGGCTCACGGGTATCGGTTTCTCGCTGCATTCGGACATTGTCGCGCCGTACATCCTGCATTACGGCAGTGAAGCGCTGAAACACAAGTACTTGCCGCAGTTGATCTCCGGCGAGCGGGTCACGGCCATCGCCATGACCGAGCCGGGCGCCGGGTCCGACCTGCAAGGGGTCAAGACCACCGCTGTGCTGGATGGTGATGAGTATGTGATCAACGGCTCCAAGACGTTCATCACCAACGGTTTCCTCGCCGACCTGGTGATCGTGGTGGCCAAGACCGACCCCAAGGCCGGTGCGAAGGGCACCAGCCTGTTTCTGGTGGAGGCCGACACGCCGGGCTTCGACAAGGGCAAACGCCTGGAGAAGGTCGGCATGAAGGCCCAGGACACGTCGGAGTTGTTCTTTCAGGACGTGCGCGTACCCAAGGAAAACCTGCTGGGCCAGGCCGGCATGGGCTTCGCCTACTTGATGCAGGAGCTGCCTCAAGAGCGCTTGACCGTGGCGATTGGCGCACTGGCGTCAGCCGAGGCGGCGCTGCAATGGACCCTCGACTACACCCGTGAGCGCAAAGCCTTCGGCAAGGCGATCGCTGACTTTCAGAACACTCGCTTCAAGCTGGCGGAAATGGCCACCGAGATTCAGATCGGACGTGTGTTCGTCGATAAATGCATGGCGCTGCACCTGGAGGGCAAGCTCGATGTGCCCACTGCCGCGATGGCCAAATACTGGGCCACGGACCTGCAGTGCAAGGTGCTCGACGAGTGCGTGCAGTTGCACGGCGGCTACGGCTTCATGTGGGAATACCCGATCGCCCGCGCTTGGGCGGACGCGCGGGTGCAGCGGATTTATGCGGGCACCAACGAAATCATGAAGGAGATCATTGCGCGGGCGCTTTGATGGTGTGGCGTCGCTGAGCCCCAGCGGGAGCAAGCCCCCACATTTGGATTTGTGAACACGGTCAAATGTGGCAGGGGGCTTGCTCCCGATGGTGGGCTAAAGGTTAATCAAGGTGCCGGATTCGGATGATCCTTCTGAATAGCCTCAATCCCTTCCAAGACTTCTTTGGACAGTTTCAGGTCAGCGCTGGCAATGTTGCTATCCAGTTGCTCCAGCGTCGTCGCCCCAATGATGTTGCTGGTCACGAATGGCTGTTGCGTCACGAACGCCAGGGCCATCTGCGCCGGATCCAGGCCATGCTCCCGCGCCAGGGCCACGTAACGGCTGCATGCCGCTTCTGATTGCGGGTTGAAGTAACGACTGAAACGGCTATACAGGCTCAAGCGACCTTTGGCCGGACGCGCGCCGCCTTCGTACTTGCCGCTGAGCATGCCGAACGCCAGGGGCGAGTAGGCCAGCAGGCCGCATTGTTCGCGGATGGCGACTTCGGCCAGGCCCACTTCAAAGCTGCGGTTGAGCAGGTTGTAGGGGTTCTGGATCGACACCGCACGGGGCCAGCCACGGGCTTCGGCCAGGGCGAGGAACTTCATGGCGCCCCATGGGGTTTCGTTGGACAGGCCGATATGGCGGATTTTGCCGGCCTTGACCTGTTCGTCCAGGGCTTCGAGGGTTTCCTCGAACGGGGTGAGGTTGTCTTCGTCCTTGTGCTTGTAGCTCAGTTGGCCGAAGAAGTTGGTGCTGCGCTCAGGCCAGTGCAGTTGATAGAGGTCGATCCAATCGGTTTGCAGGCGCTTGAGGCTGGCATCCAGGGCTTCGACGATGTGCTTGCGGTTGTGGCGCAGGTGACCGTCGCGGATATAGTCGATGGTGTTGCCGGGGCCGGCGATCTTGCTGGCGAGCACCCAGTCGGCCCGGTCGCCGCGGCTTTTGAAGTAATTACCGATATAACGCTCGGTGGTGGCATAGGTGTCGGCCTTGGGCGGTACCGGGTACATTTCCGCCGTGTCGAGGAAGTTGATTCCCGCGGCCTTGGCCCGTTCGATCTGGGCGAAGGCCTCTGCCTCGCTGTTCTGCTCACCCCAGGTCATGGTGCCCAAGGCTATCGCGCTCACGTTCAGATCGGTGCGGCCCAGCTGTCGATAATCCATCGGGTACTCCTTCGGGGAAAACAATCATAAAAGCAGGTTGAATTTTTTTTCGCAATCTGCATAATTGCCCACCTCTTTCTGCAGTGGAAGTGATGCGCCGCCTGCCGAAGAATCTTGCCGTTGAACGGACGCGCTGACCCGAGCCCCCGATAGCGTCTGTATCCGGCTGCCTTTGACTTGTCAAAGTACGCACTATTCAGTAAGATCCGCCGTCTAATTTACAGGGCGGCCCCTGAGGCTATTAAAGAATGACAACTTTTACTGCAAAACCGGAAACAGTTCAGCGCGACTGGTTTGTCGTCGACGCCGCTGGTCAGACTCTGGGTCGTCTGGCCACTGAAGTCGCCAGCCGTCTGCGTGGCAAGCACAAGCCTGAATACACCCCTCACGTTGACACCGGTGACTACATCGTGATCATCAACGCTGAGCAGGTACGTGTTACCGGCAACAAAGCGCAAGACAAAATGTACTACCGTCACTCCGGTTTCCCAGGCGGCATCAAATCTTCCAATTTCGAAGGTCTGATCGCCAAGAAGCCTGAGGCCCCGATTGAAATCGCGGTTAAAGGCATGCTGCCGAAGGGCCCACTGGGTCGCGATATGTTTCGCAAGCTGAAAGTCTATGCGGGCGCTGCTCACCCTCATGCTGCTCAGCAGCCCCAAGAACTGAAGTTTTAACGGAATAGTTCATTATGTCGGCGACTCAAAATTACGGCACTGGCCGTCGCAAAACCGCAACCGCACGCGTTTTCCTGCGTCCGGGCACTGGTAACATCTCGATCAACAACCGCACTCTGGACAATTTCTTCGGCCGCGAAACTGCCCGCATGGTAGTTCGTCAGCCGTTGGAACTGACCGAGACTGTTGAAAAGTTCGACATCTACGTCACCGTTATCGGTGGCGGTGTAAGTGGTCAAGCTGGCGCAATCCGCCACGGCATCACTCGCGCTCTGATGCAGTACGACGAAACCCTGCGTGGCGCTCTGCGCAAAGCTGGCTTCGTGACTCGCGATGCCCGTGAAGTTGAACGTAAGAAAGTCGGTCTGCGTAAAGCGCGTAAGCGTCCGCAGTACTCGAAGCGTTAATTCGCTTTACGTTCCACAAAAACGCCCAGCCTCCTCACGGAGCTGGGCGTTTTTTATTGTCTGCAATTTATGCATTAATTTGAGCGTGACAACTTGCCACATCCGTAGACCCCCTATACTACAAGGCCTGGAGGCGAAGCCCCGGGCAATTCCCTTGTCATACGTGGGGCTTTTCATTACCATTCGGCAAAATTTTTATAAGTTCAGATTTAATACTTAGTAGACGCCTGATTTAACAGGCCAAAAAGCTGATGGGAGAGGACTGAATGAGCAATGACGGCGTGAATGCAGGCCGGCGTCGCTTCTTAGTAGCAGCCACATCCGTTGTGGGTGCTGCAGGAGCGGTGGGGGCCGCGGTCCCGTTCGTGGGGTCATGGTTTCCCAGTGCCAAGGCGAAAGCCGCAGGTGCACCGGTGAAGGTGAATATCAGCAAGATCGAGCCAGGCCAGCAGATGATTGCTGAATGGCGCGGCCAGCCGGTGTTCATTGTTCGTCGTACAGAGGAAATCCTGGGAAATCTGAAAAAGATCGAAGGCCAGTTGTCTGACCCCAAATCTGAGAAATCCGACCAACCCGCTTACGCCAAGAATGAAGTGCGCTCGATCAAGCCAGAGATTCTGCTGCTTGTCGGCCTCTGTACCCACCTGGGATGCTCGCCTACCTTCCGCCCGGAAGTTGCGCCAGTCGATCTGGGCAAGGACTGGGTCGGTGGCTATTTCTGCCCTTGCCACGGTTCCCACTACGATCTCGCGGGCCGCGTCTACAAGTCTCAGCCTGCTCCCTTGAACCTGCCCGTGCCTCCGCATACCTACGAAACTGACGACCTCATTGTCATTGGCCTCGATAAGGAGAACGTGTGATGAGCAAGTTCATGGATTGGGTGGATGCACGCTTCCCCGCCACTAAAATGTGGGAAGACCATCTCAGCAAGTACTACGCGCCGAAGAACTTCAACTTCTTCTACTTTTTCGGCTCCCTGGCCCTGCTGGTGCTGGTCAACCAGATCGTCACCGGTGTCTGGCTGACGATGAGCTATACACCGTCGGCTGAAGAGGCGTTCGCTTCTGTCGAATACATCATGCGTGACGTCGAGTACGGCTCGATCCTGCGCCTGTTGCACTCCACCGGCGCCTCGGCGTTCTTCATCGTCGTCTATCTGCACATGTTCCGTGGCCTGCTCTACGGTTCGTACCAGAAGCCTCGTGAGCTGGTATGGGTCTTCGGCATGCTGATCTACCTGGCGCTGATGGCGGAAGCCTTCATGGGCTATCTGCTGCCGTGGGGCCAGATGTCGTACTGGGGCGCCCAGGTGATCATCTCGCTGTTCGGCGCGATCCCAGTGATCGGCAACGACCTGACCCAGTGGATCCGCGGTGACTACCTGATTTCGGGCATCACCCTGAACCGCTTCTTCGCCTTGCACGTGGTGGCCCTGCCGATCGTTATTCTCGGCCTGGTGGTGTTGCACATCCTGGCGTTGCACGAAGTGGGGTCCAACAACCCCGATGGCGTGGACATCAAGAAGCACAAGGACGAGAACGGCATCCCGCTGGATGGCATTCCGTTCCACCCGTACTACACCGTGAAAGACATCGTCGGTGTCGTCGTGTTCCTGTTCGTGTTCTGTTCGATCGTGTTCTTTTTCCCGGAGATGGGTGGTTATTTCCTGGAGAAACCTAACTTCGAACAGGCCAACGCCTTCAAGACGCCTGAGCACATCGCACCGGTCTGGTACTTCACGCCGTTCTACGCGATCTTGCGGGCGATCCCCGACAAACTCATGGGCGTGATCGCCATGGGTGCGGCCATCGCGGTACTGTTCGTGTTGCCTTGGCTCGATCGAAGCCCGGTCAAGTCCATGCGCTACAAGGGCTGGCTGAGCAAAATCTGGTTGTGGGTGTTCTGCATTGCATTCGTGATCCTGGGCGTTCTGGGCGTATTGGCGCCGACTCCTGAGCGTACGCTGCTGTCGCAGGTCTGCACCTTCCTGTATTTCGCCTACTTCATTCTGATGCCGTTCTACACCCGGCTAGAGAAGACCAAACCGGTTCCGGAAAGGGTGACTGGCTGATGAAAAAATTATTCGTTGCATTGATGCTTGCGGCGCTGCCGCTACTGTCCTTCGCTGCCGAACACGGCGGTCCGGAGTTGGAAAAAGTCGATATCGACGTGTCTGACAAGGCCGCCCTGCAAGATGGCGCGCGTACGTTCAGCAACTACTGCATGGGCTGCCACAGTGCTAAGTTCCAGCGTTATGAACGCGTGGCCGATGACTTGGGCATCCCGCATGAAGTGATGCTCGACAAGCTGGTGTTCACCGGCGCCAAGATTGGCGACCACATGAGCATCGGCATGCAGCCGAACGACGCTAAGGTTTGGTTCGGTGCCGCACCGCCCGACCTGACCCTGGTGGCGCGTGTTCGCGGTACCGACTGGCTCTACAGCTACCTGAAGTCTTTCTATGCCGACCCGACGCGCCCATGGGGTGTGAACAACCGAGTATTCCCGAACGTTGGTATGCCTAACGTTCTGGTCGGACTGCAAGGCAAGCAAGTGGTAGGATGCAAGCAGATCCAGGTCGTTGAAGGCGGCAAGAAGCAATACGATCCGTTGACCGGCACGCCTCTGACTCATGAAGCATGCGATCAACTGAAGATAGACACCCCCGGTGCGCTGACTGGCGAGCAGTTTGACGAGAAGGTCAAGAATCTCGTGACCTTCCTGGCCTACTCGGCCAATCCGGTCAAGCTCCAGCACCAACGCATCGGTACCTATGTGTTGTTGTACCTGGCCTTCTTCTTCGTGTTCGCTTATCTGCTCAAACGCGAATACTGGAAAGATGTGCATTGATCCAACCGTAAGCAATTGCTGTTAATCTTGCGCGCCCAGCGGCATCTCTGAATACGTAGCGATCAGGTAAAACCGGTCGTTACAGGGATGCTCTCTGGGCGCGCTCGTTTTTGAGCTTTCGATAATTTCAACAAGCGAGGAGGACCGCCATGGGCGTGACCAATCGGTTGGCCTGTTACTCCGACCCCGCCGACCACTATTCCCACCGAGTACGCATCGTGCTCGCAGAGAAGGGTGTCAGCGCCGAGATCATCAGTGTGGAGGTGGGTCGTCACCCGCCGAAGCTGATCGAAGTGAACCCTTACGGCAGCTTGCCCACCCTGGTCGATCGTGACCTGGCGTTGTGGGAGTCAACCGTGGTGATGGAATATCTGGATGAGCGTTACCCGCATCCGCCTTTGCTGCCGGTGTACCCGGTGGCGCGTGCCAACAGCCGCCTGCTGATCCATCGGATTCAGCGCGACTGGTGTGGGTTGGTGGACTTGATTCTGGATTCGCGCAGCAAAGAGGCGGCCCGTGTCGTGGCGCGCAAGGAACTGCGCGAGAGCCTGACCGGTGTTTCGCCACTGTTCGCCGACAAGCCTTTTTTCCTCAGCGAGGAACAAAGCCTGGTGGATTGCTGCCTATTGCCCATACTCTGGCGCTTGCCGATTATGGGCATTGAACTGCCGCGGCCGGCCAAGCCGCTGCTTGATTACATGGAGCGCCAGTTTGCGCGTGAGGCTTTCCAGGCGAGTCTGTCTGGTGTCGAACGCGATATGCGCTAAGGCTTAAGGAGCCGCTGATGAACTCCAGTCGACCCTATCTGGTCCGCGCGCTCTATGAGTGGATTGTGGACAACGATTGCACCCCGCACATGCTGGTCAATTCCGAGTTTCCTGCAGTTCAGGTACCGCAGGGTTTTGCCAGTGACGGACAGATTGTGCTGAACGTATCACCCAGCGCCGTGCGTCACCTGCACATGGACAATGAAGCTGTCAGCTTCGAAGGCCGTTTCGGCGGTGTGCCGCATACGCTGTACGTGCCGATTGGTGCCATCCTCGGGATCTACGCCCGGGAAAATGGCCAAGGCATGGTGTTCGATCTGGAGTCGCCTTTCGAGGATGACGAAGCGATCGAGGCTGAAGATGGCGATGATGTGCCACCACCGGATTCCGAACCGCCGCGTCCAAGCGGTCGGCCGAGTTTAAAAGTGGTGAAGTGACACTATGTAGGTCCTCGGACATACGTTGAAAAATGCCTCGGCCTCGCCGGGGCATTTTTTTGTCAAAAGCGACCCACGGATTCGTTGGCAGCCCCTGTAACGAAGCGGTTGTTAGGATCAGCCTGCCAATAAACCTCGTTGATGTCGCTGAGGTTGCGAATCAGACATTTCCACTCGACGCTTTGCTGTGTGGGCCAGACGACGGAGCCGCTCCAGCGATTCGATGCGCTGGGTTGCAGGGCGATGGCGTGGGCGGGGTCCCAGGCGCCCAGTTCCAGAGGGGAACCCACCGCATACACGGCTTGCCCGGGATTCGGTTGTACATTGTCGCAGTGCAGCGTGGTGGTCGTATCGGATGGGGCCTGGCTGGCCTGCCAGACGCGGATGCGCTGGCCGTCCGCGAGCAGGACGGGGGTAAAGCCATCCGGCGCCTTGGCGAGGTCAGAGTCCAGGGCGAGCAACAAACGCTTGCGACTTCCATTGGTGGTTGCCACCAGTCCGGAATAGTGACTCTGGAAGCTGATGGGCGAGTCGGCGCGGATGCCGGCGTCCTTGCGCAGACCGATCAGTGTGCGGATCAGGTCGCCACGGCCCCAGTCATACATGTCAGGCCAATAGACGGTTGGCGTACCGGGGCTCAGCAAAATATAGGTGTAGGCAACATCGCGCATCGGATCGGACAGCGGCCAGTGGTGTTGTCCGCCGTATTGCCCGGGTGAATAGCCGGTGTCGTGATTGTCGACAAAAGTCACGGCCGCCTGTCGCCATGCCGCGTCGGGGTTGCCATTCAGGCCGTGACGCCATTCGGCCACGTTGCCGTTTTGCAGGCGTTCCTTGAGGGCGAAATCGAACACCGCGCAGTGGGAGCGGTCTGACCAGTCCTTGAGGGCATCTTGCCAACTAGCCTGGCTGCGCCAGTCCGTGGCGGGATATTCGTTGGGGCTCTTCCACAGTTCACCGACGCAGAACGCTTGGTCGCCAAAGTTTTTCATCCATATATCCACACGTTCCGGCGCGTAGCCGCGCACAAAATCGAAGCGCAAGCCTTTGGCGCCATAGTTGTCTCGCAGATTCCTGAACTCTTGCATGAAGCGCGACGAGACTTCGGCATTGCCTGTATTAAGGTCGGCTGAACCACTCATGAAAGCGTCACCTTGATCACAGTCGGAGGGGGTTGCGCAGTCATCTCGCCACAGCTTGAGGTGCCTGGGGAAACGTACCTGTTTGCCCGCAAGCTTGTCGTTCATATGGTTGGGCACCACGTCGTAAACGGCCTGCACCCCGGCGTTTGTCAGGGCGGCAACCGCCTGTTTGAGCTGGCCGTCGCTGCCATACTGGCTATTTTTATCGAAATCATTCCAGAAATAGCCTTCGCCACCGCCGGACGTTCCCGAGGTCGGATCGCTCCAGCTGGATTGATCGGTCCAGGCCGGTGGCAGCCAGATTTTGGTGAAGCCATCCTGGCCGATCGTGGGGGCCATCTGCGTCAGCACCTCGTACCACTTTTGCGGGGCGTTGCGGCTGGAGTTCCAGTGGAAACCCTGCAGCAAGATGTCTTCGCCGCCACCATTGCGTACGCTTGGCGGTGCTGCGGGTACGGTGCTTGCCAGCAGCCACGCTGCGGCTGCGCAAATCAGAATCGGGAGTTTCATGTTCGTCACCTGTGTGCCGGTACAGGTGTCACTGTGAGAGCTATCCCATGCGCTGTCTGCTGTGAAAAGTAACAGCTCAAAGAGACCGTTTAGGCACAATCCTCGCTGCTGAAATAACCAAGAGTTATGTGCGAGGTGTCACAGACGATCCTGACGGACCGCTATGAAAGTCGCCGGGTTGCAGATGAAAGTGCTTCCGAACGGTGATCGTACAACCGCCATGAGCTATGATGCCCCCTCAGTTCACCGAGAAAGATGACCCCACATGGAAAACGCCAACACCGCCCCTCGTCTTCCCCGCAAGCGTCGTAGTCTTGCCCAGGAATTGGTCACGGTGTTGTCCGAGCAGATCCGCGACGGCCAGCTCAAGCGTGGGGACAAGCTCCCGACCGAATCGGCGATCATGGACGCCCATGGCGTCAGCCGCACGGTGGTGCGTGAGGCCATCTCGCGTCTGCAGGCGGCGGGGCAGGTGGAAACCCGCCATGGTATCGGCACCTTTGTGCTGGACACCCCAAGCCCGAGCGGCTTTCGCATCGACCCGGCCACGGTCGTGACCTTGCGCGATGTGCTGGCCATCCTTGAGTTGCGTATCAGCCTTGAGGTGGAGTCCGCCGGCCTGGCCGCATTACGCCGTAGCGACGAGCAACTGGCGGCCATGCGCGCGGCGCTCGATGCGTTGAATGAAAGCGCAGCGCATGCTGGCGATGCGGTGGCGTCGGATTTCGCGTTCCATCTGGAAATTGCGCTGTCCACCGGCAACCGCTACTTCACCGACATCATGACTCACCTGGGTACCAGCATCATTCCTCGAACCCGCCTGAACTCGGCGCGCCTGGCCCATGACGACCAGCATCACTACATGAACCGCCTGAGTCGCGAGCACGAAGAGATTTATGAGGCTATTGCCCGCCAGGATTCGGATGCGGCGCGAGCGGCCATGCGCTTGCACCTGACCAACAGTCGCGAACGGCTGCGTCATGCCCATGAAGAGGCAGAGGCGCAGCGCGGCTAGGCCCTTACCCATTTAGGAGCGAGCTTGCTCGCGAAGAGCCTGAGATCAATGTGCTCCGTCTGAATCAGCGCGGTGTTCTTGAGTGTTTCGCGAGCAAGTTCGCTCCTGCCCGCGGATCAATCTTCAGTTTGTTGGGGTGTTCGGTCTGTAGTCCTTGAGTAACCCATGCGTATTCCATCCTCACCTATCACGGGTCCAGTGCTGATCGTTCAGATCATTCACGGCCGGTGCATACAGTGCTGCCTTGAAGCCGGACGATGAATTGCTGTTGACGAATTTTTTTATAGTTGTACGATGACGTACGACATTAGTAAAACCAACAACAACCTTCCATAGAAAGTCTTCGCCCAGGGTGTTCGAATAATGAATCCACAAGAACTGAAGTCCATCCTTTCCCACGGTCTGCTGTCTTTTCCGGTGACCGATTTCAACGCCCAGGGTGACTTCCACCAGGCGGGCTACATCAAGCGCCTGGAATGGCTCGCCCCTTACGGTGCCACTGCGTTGTTCGCTGCCGGCGGTACCGGTGAGTTTTTCTCCCTCGCCGCGAGCGAATATTCCCAGGTGGTGAAGACCGCCGTTGATACCTGCGCCAACAGCGTGCCGATTCTTGCGGGTGTCGGCGGTTCGACCCGCCAGGCCATCGAGTACGCCCAGGAAGCCGAGCGCCTCGGCGCCAAAGGCCTGCTGCTGCTGCCGCACTACCTCACCGAAGCCAGCCAGGACGGGGTTGCCGCCCACGTTGAAGCGGTGTGCAAGTCGGTGAAAATCGGCGTGGTGGTCTACAACCGCAACGTCTGCCGCCTGACTGCGCCCTTGCTGGAACGCCTGGCCGAACGCTGCCCGAACCTGATCGGCTACAAGGATGGCCTGGGCGACATCGAGTTGATGGTGTCGATCCGCCGTCGCCTCGGTGATCGTTTCAGCTACCTCGGCGGCCTGCCGACTGCAGAGGTTTACGCCGCTGCCTACAAGGCCCTGGGCGTGCCGGTGTACTCCTCGGCGGTGTTCAACTTCATCCCGAAGACTGCGATGGATTTCTACCACGCCATTGCCAAGGACGATCACGCCACCGTCGCCAAGATCATCGACGATTTCTTCCTGCCGTACCTGGACATCCGTAACCGCAAGGCCGGCTATGCCGTGAGCATCGTCAAGGCGGGGGCAAAAATCGTCGGCCACGACGCGGGCCCGGTGCGCACGCCGCTGACCGACCTGCTGCCGGAAGAATACGAAGCCCTGGCCGCGCTGATCGATAAGCAAGGCGCGCAATAACTTATCTACAAGGCCGCTGAGAGATCAGCGGCCTTTTGCGTCAGGAGAAGATTCGTGTCTAAAGTCCAGCGTTATGAAAACTACATCAACGGCCAATGGGTGGCCGGTGCCGACTACTGCGTCAACCTCAATCCGTCGGAGTTGTCTGATGTCATTGGCGAATATGCCAAGGCAGATGTCGCCCAAGTCAATGCCGCCATCGACGCCGCGCGCGCTGCGTTCCCGGCCTGGTCCACCTCCGGGATTCAGGCGCGTCACGACGCGTTGGATAAAGTCGGCAGCGAAATCCTCGCCCGCCGTGAAGAACTCGGCACGCTGTTGGCCCGGGAAGAGGGCAAGACCCTGCCCGAAGCCATCGGCGAAGTGACCCGCGCCGGGAATATCTTCAAGTTCTTCGCCGGTGAATGTCTGCGTCTGTCCGGTGACTACGTGCCGTCGGTGCGTCCTGGCGTCAACGTTGAAGTCACCCGCGAAGCGCTGGGTGTGGTCGGCTTGATCACGCCGTGGAACTTCCCGATTGCCATCCCGGCCTGGAAAATCGCGCCGGCCTTGGCCTACGGTAACTGCGTGGTGATCAAGCCGGCGGAACTGGTGCCGGGCTGCGCCTGGGCCCTGGCTGAAATCATTTCCCGTGCCGGTTTTCCCGCCGGTGTATTCAACCTGGTGATGGGCAGCGGCCGTGTGGTGGGCGACGTGCTGGTCAACAGCCCGAAAGTCGACGGCATCAGCTTCACCGGTTCTGTGGGTGTGGGCCGTCAGATCGCCGTCAGTTGCGTGTCGCGCCAGGCAAAAGTGCAACTGGAAATGGGCGGCAAAAACCCGCAGATCATTCTCGACGACGCCGACCTCAAGCAGGCCGTCGAGTTGTCGGTGCAGAGCGCGTTCTACTCTACCGGCCAGCGTTGCACCGCATCGAGCCGCCTGATCGTCACCGCCGGTATTCACGACCAGTTCGTCGCGGCCATGGCCGAGCGCATGAAGTCGATCAAGGTCGGCCACGCATTGAAAAGCGGCACCGACATCGGCCCGGTCGTCTCCCAGGCCCAGTTGGATCAGGACCTGAAATACATCGACATCGGCCAGAGCGAGGGCGCGCGGCTGGTGAGCGGCGGCGGCCTGGTGACCTGCGACACCGAAGGTTACTTCCTGGCGCCGACGCTGTTTGCCGACAGCGAAGCCGCCATGCGCATCAGCCGTGAAGAGATCTTCGGCCCGGTGGCCAACGTGGTACGCGTGGCGGACTACGAGGCGGCGCTGGCCATGGCCAACGACACCGAGTTCGGTTTGTCGGCAGGCATCGCCACCACCTCGTTGAAGTACGCCAACCACTTCAAGCGTCATTCCCAGGCCGGGATGGTGATGGTCAACCTGCCGACCGCCGGGGTGGACTATCACGTTCCGTTCGGTGGTCGTAAGGGCTCATCCTATGGTTCGCGTGAGCAGGGTCGCTATGCGCAAGAGTTCTACACCGTGGTGAAAACCAGCTACATCGGTTCGTAACACCCGGCCTCTTCTGTCAAGGGAGGGGGGCTGTCTTTCTGTAATTGAATGGACTCGCCCAAGCCGAGGCGTCTGTGCGCCACGGTGGCATTCTTATAGAAAGCCAACGACAGCGAGGGCGAGACCATGAAAAAGCATACGACGATCAACCAGTCTTTGTCAGCCGATGTATCTACCTGCATGAACGTTGCGGTAGATCTTGCCAAAAAGGTCTTTCAGGTGGCCGGTGAGGATGCGCTCGGACAGGTGATATTCGAAGATCGGATCAAGTCACGTGAAGCCTTCCAGGCCTTTCTTCAGAAGCTTCCAGCAAGCGTGACGGTGCTGGTGGAAACCGGGCCAGGCGCTCAAGCATGGGCGCGGTTGCTGCAAGCGCAGGGCAATCCCGTGCGCATCCTGCCCGCTCAGCATGTTGCCAATCATCGCAGCGGCCCGAAAAACGATCGCAATGATGCATTGGCGATCCTGCGTGCAGGCCGCGATTGCACGATATCAGCGGTACCGGTCAAGAGCGCAGCGGCGATGGCGATGCAAGCACTGCACCGAGCCCGGCAGGGATACATTCGGCGACGTACGGCGGTCGGTAATCAGATGCGTGGCTTGTTGCTGGAGCAAGGGGTCTCTATGGCGCAGGGCGAAACAGCCATCAGCCAACGTGTCCCTCGAATACTGGAAGATGCTACTCAGCCATTACCCGATTTGCTGCGTGAACTGATCGCCGAGCTGCTAGGAGAATGGGATCAATTGGGCGAACGCGTGAACGTGTTGACTGGTCGGCTCGAAACAGCGGCCAAGCAGAACGAGACCGCCAAGCGGCTGATGACGGTACGCGGAGTGGGGCCGATCATTGCCACAGCGCTACTGGCCAAGCAAACCGAGCCTGAACGCTTCGCCAATGCTCGACAGTTCGCCGCCTACTTCGGGTTGGTACCCAGCCAACACAGTAGTGGCGAGAAGATCCGGTTGGGCAAGATGAGCAAACAGGGTGATGCTTACTTGCGCAGCTTGGCGATCCAAGGTGCCCACGCAGTTCTAAGACAGGTACGACCGGATTCAGAGCAGCCGGACGACCAGCGTCTACAGCGCTGGATATCCCGCCTGGGACGCAAGGAGGCGGCGGTGCGTTTGGCCAACCGCAACCTGCGCATCCTCTGGCGGCTCCTTCAAAATGACCAGACTTATCGTCGCCAACCAGGCAATAGCCAGGAGGCTACGATGAGTCACTGATCTACAGCGTTCTGCCACCGGGGCGTTAAGCCGCTCCAACCCATGCTAAAGAACATTGACCCCTGGTCAGACCGTCGCGAACTGATGCCTGCGCTCCTACCGGCCCTTGAGGCCTAACTGTAATGGGCATATCGCGAGCTGATCCAATGTTGGCCAGAAGCTGCTTGGGCTTCCTCGAATAGGCCTGATACATAGATGCAACCGGGTAACAATGTTTGAAAAGCGGGTTGAATGTGGGGGCGAGTCCATACATAGGAGCGAGCTTGCTCGCGAAAAACCTGAGAGCGCCGCGTGCATCCTGATTGCATGCGTCATCGTTGACGATTTTCGCGAGCAAGCTCGTTCCTACAGAGGGGCGGCATCCAGCAACACATAAACATCACCCGCAAAAAAAATAATTAGTGGGAGTACTTCTACATGCAAGCGACCAAGCCGACCCATGTCCGCTATTTGATCCTGCTCATGCTGTTCCTGGTGACCACGATCAACTACGCCGACCGGGCCACCATCGCTATCGCGGGCTCCAGCCTGCAAAAAGACCTCGGCATCGACGCGGTCACCCTTGGTTATATCTTCTCTGCATTCGGTTGGGCCTACGTGGCCGGGCAAATTCCCGGCGGCTGGCTGCTGGATCGCTTCGGCTCGAAAAAAGTCTATGCCCTGAGCATCTTCACCTGGTCAGTGTTCACGGTGCTGCAAGGCTATGTGGGCGAGTTCGGGGTTTCCACCGCGGTGGTTGCGCTGTTCATGCTGCGCTTCATGGTAGGACTGGCTGAAGCGCCATCCTTTCCCGGTAATGCCCGCATTGTGGCGGCCTGGTTTCCTACCGCTGAACGCGGCACCGCCTCGGCGATCTTCAACTCTGCGCAATACTTCGCCACGGTGCTGTTCGCGCCGCTGATGGGCTGGATCGTCTACCGCTTCGGCTGGCAGCACGTATTCATCGTGATGGGCGTGATTGGCGTACTGTTCTCGCTGATCTGGCTGAAAGTTATCCACAGCCCGCGCCAGCACCCGATGATCAACGAAGCCGAGCTGAACCACATCGCCGCCAATGGCGCGATGGTCGATATGGATCAGGACAAAGGCAAGGGTAAGAAAACCGACGGTCCGAAGTGGGATTACATCCGCCAACTGCTGACCAACCGCATGATGCTCGGCGTGTACCTGGGTCAGTACTGCATCAACGGCATCACGTACTTTTTCCTGACCTGGTTCCCGGTGTACCTGGTGCAGGACCGCGGCATGGCCATCCTCAAGGCCGGTTTCATTGCCTCGCTTCCGGCGATCTGTGGCTTTATCGGCGGTGTGCTGGGCGGGGTGATTTCCGACTACCTGCTGCGCAAAGGCCATTCCCTGACCTTCGCGCGCAAGGCACCGATCATTGGTGGCCTGCTGATCTCCAGCAGCATCGTGGCGTGCAACTACGTGGATATCGAATGGATGGTGGTGGGCTTCATGGCCTTGGCCTTCTTCGGTAAAGGCGTTGGCGCACTGGGCTGGGCGGTGGTGTCCGACACTTCGCCGAAACAAATCGCCGGCCTCAGTGGCGGCCTGTTCAACACCTTCGGTAATCTCGCCTCGATCACCACGCCGATCGTCATCGGCTACATCATCAGCACCACCGGGTCGTTCAAATGGGCCCTGGTGTTCGTCGGCGCCAACGCGCTGGTGGCGGTGTTCAGCTACCTGGTGATTGTCGGCCCGATCAAGCGTGTGGTGCTCAAAGAACCACCAAGCCAAGGGCCTGAGCTGACCAACCTTACCCACGTGCATTCCTGAGGAGCGATGTAATGCAGTTGATTGAACATGCGGACTCGCCGCGCTCCATTCGTTTGCATGAGAGCGACAATGTGGTGATCGTGGTCAATGACCAGGGCGTACCGGCCGGGACTGAGTTTCCGGACGGCCTGGTGACCGTGGAATTCATCCCCCAAAGCCACAAGGTGACCCTGGAAGATATCCCCGAAGGCGGTCGGATCATTCGCTACGGCCAGACCATCGGCTACGCCCTGGCGCCGATTCCGCGCGGCAGTTGGGTACAGGAAGATCAACTGCGCATGCCCACCGCGCCGCCGCTGGACAGCTTGCCGTTGTCTACCGAGGTGCCTGAGGCTCAGGCGCCGCTGGAAGGGTTTACCTTCGAGGGTTATCGCAATGCCGACGGTACGGTCGGTACGCGCAATATCCTTGGCATCACTACCACGGTGCAGTGCGTCACCGGCGTGCTGGACCATGCGGTCAAGCGCATCAAGGACGAACTGCTGCCCAAGTACCCCCGCGTCGATGACGTGGTGGCGCTGACCCACAGCTACGGCTGCGGAGTGGCGATCACTGCGACGGATGCCTACATCCCGATCCGCACCGTGCGTAATCTGGCGCGCAACCCGAACCTGGGGGGCGAAGCCCTGGTAATCAGCCTGGGCTGCGAGAAATTGCAGGCCGGGCAGGTGATGCACGACAACGACAGCTCCGTCGACCTGAGCGAGCCGTGGCTGTATCGGCTGCAGGATTCCAGCCACGGGTTTACCGAGATGATCGAGCAGATCATGGCGCTGGCCGAGGTGCGCCTGAAGAAGCTCGATCAGCGTCGCCGGGAAACCGTGCCGGCGTCGGAGCTGATCCTGGGCATGCAGTGCGGCGGCAGCGATGCGTTTTCCGGCATCACCGCCAACCCGGCGTTGGGGTTCGCCTCGGATTTGTTGCTACGAGCGGGGGCGACGGTGATGTTTTCCGAAGTCACTGAAGTCCGCGATGCCATCTATCTGTTGACGTCTCGTGCACAGACGAAGGAAGTGGCCGAAGAGTTGGTCAGGGAAATGGACTGGTACGACCGTTACCTGGCCAAAGGCGAGGCGGATCGCAGTGCCAATACCACTCCAGGAAACAAGAAGGGCGGGTTGTCGAACATTGTCGAGAAGTCCCTGGGCTCTATCGTCAAGTCCGGTAGCAGCGCGATCAACGGCGTGCTCGGTCCGGGTGAGCGCTTCAAGGGCAAGGGCCTGATTTTCTGCGCCACGCCGGCCAGCGACTTCGTGTGCGGCACCTTGCAACTGGCCGCGGGGATGAATCTGCATGTGTTCACCACCGGGCGCGGCACGCCTTACGGGCTGGCAATGGCGCCGGTGGTGAAGGTGTCGACGCGCACGGAGCTGGCGCAGCGCTGGCCGGACCTCATCGATATCGATGCCGGGCGCATTGCCACCGGGCGCGCGACTATCGAGGAGCTGGGCTGGGAGTTGTTCCACTACTACCTGGATGTGGCCAGCGGCAAGAAGCAGACCTGGGCCGAGCAGCACAAGCTGCATAACGACATCACCTTGTTCAACCCGGCGCCGATTACCTGAGGTCGAGTCGCCTGTATCGGGAGCAAGCCCCTTCCCACACTTGACTGCGTTCCACCTTTGGAGCGCGGTCAAGTGTGGGAGGGGGCTTGCTCCCGATAGCGGTAGACCAGACGAAGCGGTCCGCACTGGCTTATCATTCGCCTCCTGACGACGCCCACCAAGGTTCTCCCCGGCATGCTGGCAATTTTCCTCACGACTCTTACCATCACCGCGCCGGTGTTTGCCATGCTGTTTCTCGGTGTGCTGCTCAAACGCATCAACTGGATCAACGACAACTTCATCCACACGGCTTCGTCCCTGGTGTTCAACGTCACCATGCCGGCGCTGCTGTTTCTGGGCATCCTGCATGCCGACCTGCACGCGGCACTCAAACCGGGTTTGCTGATCTACTTTTCCGTCGCCACGCTGCTGAGCTTTGCCATTGCGTGGGGCTGGGCGATCTTTCGTTGCAAGCGTGAAGACCGCGGCATCTACACCCAGGGCGCGTTTCGCGGCAACAACGGGGTGATCGGCCTCGCGCTGGCGGCCAGCATGTACGGTGATTACGGCATTTCCCTCGGCGCAATCCTCGCGGCGCTGGTGATCCTGCTCTACAACACGCTGTCGACCATTGTGCTGGCGGTCTACAGCCCGGTGATCAAATCGGACCCCTGGAGCATTTTAAAAAGTGTGGTGGCCAACCCCCTGATCATCAGCGTGATCGTTGCCGCGCCGTTCGCCTATTTCCAGATCGGGTTGCCGGGCTGGCTGGAAAAGTCCGCGCAGTACCTGGCGGACACGACATTGCCGCTGGCACTGATCTGCATCGGTGGCACGTTGTCATTGGTGGCATTGCGCAAGAGCGGCGACATGGCGTTGAGCGCAAGCTTGATGAAGATGGTGTGGCTGCCGGTGGTCGCCACGCTGGGCGCTTGGCTGCTGGGGTTCCGAGGGCCTGAATTGGGGATTCTGTTCCTGTACTTCGGCGCACCGACTGCGGCGGCGAGCTTTGTGATGGCCAGGGCGGCCGACGGCAATCATGAATTGGCCGCAGCGATTATTGTGATCACCACCCTGATGGCGGCGGTGACCACGAATATCGGGATCTTCGTGCTGCAGGCGGGCGGCTGGATCTAGCCGGCCGGCTGGTAGCTGTCGATCACTTCCTGGGCTGCCCGGAACGCATCGATCGCGGCCGGCACGCCGGCATACACCGCGCAATGCAGCAGCGCTTCACGAATCTCTTCGACGGTACAGCCATTGTTCAGCGCGCCGCGTACGTGGCCCTTGAGTTCCTGCGGGCACTTGAGCGCGGTCAGGGCGGCGAGGGTGATCAGGCTGCGTGTCTTCAATGGCAGGCCTTCACGGTTCCACACGCTGCCCCAGGCGTGCTCGTTGACGAAGTCTTGCAGCGGTTGCGTGAACTCGGTGGCGTTGCCCAGGGCGCGGTCGACGAATGCGTCGCCCATCACCTGACGACGCATTTCAACCCCTGGCTTTTTCTGATCGGTCATTGCGATTCCCTCTTGTGTTGGCGGCGCCAGGCTCGCAGCGTGCTGAACAACAGGAAAGCCACCAGCACTGGCAGGACGTAATACAGCATCAATTGTTCAAGTTTGTTGGCCAGGGACATACCGGTGGTGAACGCCATCACATGCAGTCCATACGCCAGGTACAGGCCCAGCAGCACCAGGCCTTCGGCGCGGGTGACGCGGTAGCCGCTATAAAACACCGGTAGGCACAGCACCACCACGCCGAGCATCACCGGCAGGTCGAAGTCCAGTGCATTGGGCGACACCGACAGCGGCGATGGCGCCAGCAGCGCAGTCAGCCCCAGTACGCCCAGCAGGTTGAACAGGTTGCTGCCGATCACGTTGCCCACGGCAATTTCGCGCTGGCCGCGCAGGGCGGCGATCAGCGACGTGGCCAGGCACGGCAACGAGGTGCCGACGCCGATCAGTGTGAGGCCGATGATGCGTTCGGACAGGCCCAGGTCGCTTGCCACATCCACCGCTGCGCTCAGCAGCAGGTGCCCGGCCAACACCAGGATCAACAGCCCGCCCAGCATCAGCAACACACTGCTCAGCCAGGGGGCCCGGGCCACGGTGTCCAGGGTACGCGGGCGACGGGAGTGGCGGGTCCGGTAGTGCAGCACCCCGAGATAGACGAGCAGCGCCACGAGCAACAGCAGGCCATCGACCGGAGTGAGTTCTTCGTTGGCGGCCAGGGTAAATACCAGCAGGCCGGCCAGGATCATCACCGGAATATCCAGGCACACCAGCTGTCGCGAGACGCGCAGTGGAATGATCAGCGCCGACAGGCCCAGGGTCACCAGGATGTTGAAAATGCTGCTGCCAATCACGCTGCCCACGGCAATGTCGGTGTTGCCGGCCAGGGTCGCCTGCAGGCTGACGGTCATCTGCGGTGCGCTGCTGCCGAAGGCGACGACTGTCAGGCCGATGATCAGCGGTCGCACCTTGAGGCTGGCGGCCAGGCGCACGGCGGCGCGCACCAGGATTTCGGCACCGACAATCAGCAACGCCAGGCCGCTGATCAGTTCGAGCAGGCTCCAGGGCGAGAGGGCGGTCAATCCGAAAATGGCAGGACTCCTTTGATTTTTTGCGGGGCTCAGTTGCCCATGGCTTGCACACGAACCCGAGCGGTGCCGCTGCCGAGCATACCCAGTTGCTCGGCAGCCTTGTGCGAAAGATCGATCAGGCGCCCACGGGTATGCGGACCGCGATCATTGATGCGGACCACGACGGATTTGTCGTTGTCGAGATTGGTCACCTTGACCTGGGTGCCGAAGGGCAACTGCCGATGGGCAGCGGTCAGGGCGTGCTGGTTGAAGGGCTCACCGCTGGCGGTCTTGTTGCCATGGTGCTTGGCGCCGTAATAGGACGCGGTGCCGGTTTCGTCATAGCCGTTGGGGTTGATGAGGCCGCTGGCGCAGCCGGCCAGCAAAGAGAACACGGCTAAAAGGCCAAGTAAGCGCTTCATTCAAGGTATCCCCTTATCAAATGTGGGAGGGGGCTTGCTCCCGATAGTGGAGTGTCAGTCATTGATGTTTTGACTGAATCACCGCTATCGGGAGCAAGCCCCCTCCCACAGTCGGTCCGAGTCGAGCATGAAATCTCACTCGGCCCTTTCACCGCTATCAGCCTTCGAGCTTGCTTTTCAGCAGTTCGTTCACCTGTTGCGGGTTGGCCTTGCCTTTGGAGGCTTTCATGGCCTGGCCGACAAAGAAGCCGAACATCTTGCCGCGCTTGGCTTCGTCTGCCGCACGGTACTGTTCGACCTGCTCGGCGTTGGCCGCGAGCATTTCGTCGAGAACGGCCGAGATGGCGCCGCTGTCGGTGACTTGCTTGAGGCCGCGCTTCTCGATGATTTCGTCGGCGCTGCCTTCGCCGCTGGCCATGGCTTCGAACACGGTCTTGGCGATTTTGCCGGAGATGGTGTTGTCCTTGATGCGCAGCAGCATGCCGCCCAACTGTTCGGCCGACACCGGCGCTTCGTCGATCTCCAGGCCTTGTTTGTTCAACAGGCTGCCCAGTTCAACCATCACCCAGTTGGCCGCCAGCTTGGCGTCCCCTGCGATGCTCACGACTTTTTCGAAGTAGTTGGCTTGCTCACGGCTCGACGCCAGGACGCTGGCGTCGTAGACCGACAGGCCGAACTGCGCCTGGAAGCGCTCGCGTTTCTGCGGCGGCAATTCCGGCAGGGTGGCGCGGACGTCGTCGAGGAACGAATCTTCGATGATCACCGGCAACAGGTCTGGATCGGGGAAGTAACGGTAGTCGTTGGCTTCCTCCTTGCTGCGCATGGCGCGGGTTTCGTCTTTGTTCGGGTCGTACAGGCGGGTTTGCTGGATCACCTTGCCGCCGTCTTCGATCAGTTCGATCTGGCGACGTACTTCGGTGTTGATCGCCTTCTCGATGAAACGGAACGAGTTGACGTTCTTGATCTCGCAGCGGGTGCCGTACTCGGCCTGGCCTTTCGGTCGGACCGACACGTTGCAGTCGCAGCGCAGCGAGCCTTCGGCCATGTTGCCGTCGCAGATGCCCAGGTAGCGCACCAGCGCGTGGATCGTCTTGACGTAGGCCACGGCTTCCTTGGCGCTACGCATGTCCGGTTCGGACACGATCTCCAGCAACGGCGTGCCGGCGCGGTTCAGGTCGATGCCGGTGGCGCCGTTGAACTCTTCATGCAGGCTCTTGCCGGCGTCTTCTTCCAAATGGGCGCGGGTCACGCCGACACGCTTGATCGTGCCGTCTTCCAGCGGGATGTCCAGGTAGCCTTTGCCGACAATCGGCAACTCCATCTGGCTGATCTGGTAGCCCTTGGGCAGGTCCGGATAGAAGTAGTTCTTGCGCGCGAAGACGCTGTGCTGGCCGATCTCGGCGTCGATCGCGAGGCCGAACATCACCGCCATGCGCACCGCTTCCTGGTTCAGCACCGGCAGTACGCCGGGCATGCCCAGGTCGACCAGGCTGGCCTGGGTGTTGGGCTCTGCGCCGAACGTGGTGGCACTACCGGAGAAAATCTTCGATTGGGTGGCGAGCTGGGTATGAATCTCCAGCCCGATCACAACTTCCCATTGCATAGTGTTCTCCTCAGAAGCCGGTAGGGGTGCGAGTGTGCCAGTCGGTGTTCAACTGGTACTGGTGCGCCACATTGAGCAGGCGGCCTTCCTGGAAATACGGAGCGAGCAATTGCACGCCCACCGGCAGGCCATCGACGAAACCGGCGGGCATGGACAAGCCCGGCAGGCCCGCGAGGTTGGCGGTGATGGTGTACAGGTCTTCCAGGTACTCGGCGATCGGGTCGCCGGTCTTGGCGCCGATCTTCCAGGCCGGGTTCGGCGTGGTCGGGCCGAGGATGACGTCGACTTCCTCGAAGGCCGCCATGAAGTCGTTCTTGATCAGGCGACGGATTTTCTGCGCCTTGAGGTAATAAGCGTCGTAATAGCCGGCCGACAGGGCGTAGGCACCGACCATGATCCGGCGTTGTACTTCGGCACCGAAGCCTTCGCCACGGGAGCGTTTGTACAGGTCGTTCAGGTCTTTCGGGTTTTCGCAGCGATAGCCGAAGCGCACGCCGTCGAAACGCGACAGGTTGGAGGACGCTTCAGCGGGGGCGATCACGTAGTAGGCCGGAATCGCGTGCTGGTTGTTCGGCAGGCTGATCTCCTTGATCACGGCACCGAGGCTTTCCAGCGTCTTGACGCTGTTGTGCACCAATTCGGCGATACGCGGGTCGAGACCGGCGCTGAAGTATTCCTTCGGCACGCCGATGCGCAGCCCTTTGAGGGAGGTCGTGAGGCTGGCGCGGTAGTCCGGCACCGGTTCGTCGATGCTGGTGGAGTCCTGTGGGTCGAAGCCCGCCATACCTTGCAACAGAATCGCGCAATCCTCGGCCGTGCGGGCCAGGGGGCCGCCCTGATCGAGGCTGGAGGCATAGGCGATCATGCCCCAGCGGGATACGCGACCGTATGTCGGTTTCAGACCGGTGAGGTTGGTGAACGCAGCGGGCTGGCGGATCGAGCCGCCGGTGTCGGTGGCCGTGGCCGCCGGCAGGAAGCGTGCGGCTACCGCTGCTGCCGAACCACCGGATGACCCGCCTGGCACGCAGTCGAGGTTCCACGGGTTTTTCACCGCGCCGTAGTAGCTCGACTCGTTGGCCGAACCCATGGCGAATTCGTCCATGTTGGTCTTGCCCAGGGTCACGGTCCCGGCGGCTGCAAGCTTGGACACCACGGTGGCGTCGTAGGGCGCCTTGAAGTTGTCGAGCATCTTCGAGCCGCAACTGGTGCGGATGCCCTGGGTGCAGAACAGGTCCTTGTGGGCGATCGGTGCGCCCAGCAGTGCACCCTGTTCACCGTTGGCGCGCCGTGCGTCGGCGGCCTTGGCCTGGCTCAAGGCCAGCTCTTCGGTGAGGCTGATGAAGCTGTTGACCTTGGGATCGAGCTCGGCGATACGCGCCAGCAAGGTCTTGGTCAGCTCTTCGGAGGAAAACTTTTTATCGGCGAGACCGCGGGCGATCTCGGCCAGAGTCATGTGATGCATTGCAGGCTCTTTCCCTATTAGTCGATGACTTTCGGAACCAGGTACAGGCCGTTTTCGACCGCTGGCGCGATGGACTGGTAGGCCTCGCGATTATTAACCTCGGTCACGACGTCTGCGCGCAGGCGCTGGCTGGCTTCCAGCGGATGAGCCAGTGGCTCGATGCCGTCGGTGTTGACGGCCTGCATTTGGTCAACCAGCCCGAGAATGCTGTTCAGGGCTGCGGTGGTCTGTGGAAGATCGGCTTCATTCAGGCCAAGCGAGGCCAGATGAGCGATTTTTTCCACGTCGGAGCGTTCAAGCGCCATGGGAATCTCCAGTGGAAAACAGAACGGAAGCTGTCCGTGTGTTAGATTGTAGGAACACTACCGCATTTCTACGGTCTTACGGCCGCGATTGTGGGGGTTGGTGCACAGAAAGTCGGCCAATTTAGCACATTGGCGCCTTGCCCAAAATCCCTGTCGTTGTTAGAGTTTGCCGCACTTTTTTACCCACGCGTTGCCTAGGGTCCCTTTCCCATGTTCAAGAAACTGCGTGGCATGTTTTCCAGCGATCTTTCCATTGACCTGGGCACTGCCAACACCCTTATTTACGTGCGCGAGCGCGGTATCGTTCTGAATGAGCCATCGGTTGTGGCCATTCGGACCCATGGTAATCAGAAAAGTGTCGTTGCCGTTGGCACCGAGGCCAAGCGCATGCTCGGCCGTACACCTGGCAATATTGCCGCCATTCGTCCGATGAAAGACGGCGTGATCGCCGACTTCAGTGTCTGCGAGAAGATGCTGCAGTACTTCATCAACAAGGTTCACGAAAACAGTTTCCTGCAGCCCAGCCCTCGTGTGCTGATCTGCGTTCCATGCAAGTCCACCCAGGTGGAGCGTCGTGCCATCCGTGAATCGGCCCTTGGTGCCGGTGCCCGCGAAGTGTTCCTGATCGAAGAGCCGATGGCTGCCGCAATCGGTGCCGGCCTGCCGGTCGAAGAAGCCCGCGGTTCGATGGTGGTGGATATCGGTGGTGGTACCACTGAAATCGCCCTGATTTCCCTGAACGGTGTGGTGTATGCCGAATCCGTACGTGTAGGCGGCGACCGCTTCGATGAAGCGATCATCACCTATGTGCGTCGTAACTACGGCAGCCTGATCGGCGAATCCACCGCCGAGCGCATCAAGCAGGAAATCGGCACCGCCTACCCGGGCGGCGAAGTTCGCGAAGTCGATGTTCGCGGTCGCAACCTGGCCGAAGGCGTCCCACGTGCCTTCACCCTGAACTCCAACGAAGTGCTGGAAGCTCTGCAAGAGTCCCTGGCCACCATCGTTCAGGCTGTGAAGAGTGCCCTGGAACAATCGCCGCCGGAACTGGCTTCCGATATCGCCGAGCGCGGTCTGGTGCTGACGGGTGGTGGCGCTCTGCTGCGCGACCTCGACAAGCTGCTGGCCCAGGAAACCGGCCTGCCGGTGATCGTCGCCGAAGATCCGCTGACCTGCGTCGCCCGTGGTGGTGGCCGTGCATTGGAAATGATGGATAAACACACCATGGACCTGCTCTCCAGCGAATAAGTGCTTGCTGGTAAGCCCATGTTTCGCCCGCAGGCAGCACTTTGCAGTGCTGCCTGTTGGCGTTTATCTTCTTCAATCTGCATCCAGGCCAGTTAGATGCCGTATGAATAAAGAAAACATTTGCCTGGGAGGAGCGGCCTATTAAACCGCTTTTCGCCAAAGGCCCCTCATTGGGCGTGCGCTTATTGGTGCTGGTCGTGCTTTCGGTCGCGCTGATGGTGGTCGATGCCCGCTTTGCGCTGCTCAAGCCTGTGCGTAGCCAGATGTCGCTGGTGTTGATGCAGACTTACTGGATCACCGACCTGCCGCAGCGTCTCTACCAGGGCGTGGCCAGCCAATTCGGCAGCCGCACCGAGCTGGTCGCCGAAAACGAAAAACTCAAGACCGAAAACCTGCTGCTGCAGGGGCGCATGCAAAAGCTGGCAGCCCTCACCGAGCAGAACGTTCGGCTGCGCGAGCTGCTCAACTCTTCTGCACTGGTCAACGAGAAGGTCGAAGTCGCCGAGCTGATCGGCATGGACCCCAACCCGTTTACCCATCGCATCATCATCAACAAGGGTGAGCGCGACGGCGTGGTCCTCGGCCAACCGGTACTCGATGCCCGCGGCTTGATGGGCCAGGTGGTCGAGCTGATGCCCTACACCTCGCGGGTGCTGCTGCTGACGGACACGACCCATAGCATTCCGGTGCAGGTCAACCGTAACGGCCTGCGCGCTATTGCCAGCGGTACGGGCAATCCGGAGCGCCTGGAATTGCGCCACGTCGCCGACACTGCCGACATCAAGGAAGGCGACCTGCTGGTCAGCTCCGGCCTGGGCCAGCGGTTCCCTGCGGGTTATCCGGTAGCTACGGTCAAGGAAGTGATTCATGACTCCGGCCAGCCATTCGCCATTGTGCGCGCGGTGCCCACTGCTGCCCTGAACCGCAGCCGCTACTTGCTGTTGGTCTTCAGCGACAACCGCACCCCGGAAGAGCGCGCCAACGACGCCGCCCAGGCTCAGGAAGCGGAAGACAAGAAGAACGGCACTGTACCCATTGTGCCTGCGACGGTACCCAAACCCGCCGCAGCAACCCCGGCTGCACCGGCGACCCCGGTCGCGCCTGTGGCCACACCGGTCAAGCCAGCAGCGCACAGCGCGGCACCGGTCAAGCCGGCAGCCACTAAACCGCCGGCCACCACGCCCGCTACCAAGCCACCGGCGGCTGCCCCGGCAACCACGCGGCATAGGGAGGAATAATGGCCGGTACTCATTCGGGCAATGGCTGGATCGTCTGGCTGACCTTCGCCATTGGCCTGCTGCTCAGCGTTTCGCCCCTGCCACAGTTCATGGAAATCCTGCGCCCGCTCTGGTTGGCACTGCTGCTGGCGTTCTGGTCGTTGAACCTGCCACACAAAGTGGGCATGGTGACTGCGATGTTCCTGGGCTTGGCGGAAGATGTGCTCTATGGCACCTTGCTGGGCCAGAATGCGCTAATCCTGACCCTGATCACCTTTCTGGTGCTGTCATTGCAGCAACGGCTGCGCATGTTCCCGATGTGGCAGCAGTGCCTGGTGATCCTGGTGATCTTCGGCCTGGCGCAACTGGTGCAGCTGTGGCTCAGCGCCTTGACCGGCAACCGCCAGCCAACCCTGGCGCTGGTGCTGCCGGCATTGGTCAGTGCGTTGCTGTGGCCATGGATCAGTTTCGGTCTGCGTGGGTTGCGTCGTCGTTATAAGATCAATTGAATGGATTGCGAGGCTCTGCCTGGTTATCGAACGCAACAGGGAGAGTTTGCAATGAATTCGCTATACCTGGCCTCGGGGTCCCCACGGCGGCGTGAACTGCTGACCCAGATCGGTGTGCCCTTCACCGTGGTCAGCGCCGCTATCGATGAAACACCTCTTACAAACGAAACTCCTGTTTCCTACGTTGAGCGTCTTGCCCGCGGTAAGGCGACGGCGGGTTTTGCCGCGCTTGGACAGACCTCGGGTGCTTGTGTGCTGGGGGCCGATACCGCAGTGATTGTCGATGGCAAGATTCTCGGCAAACCGGTGGACCAGGCCGACGCCCTGGCTATGTTGATGGCCCTCGCGGGGCGAGAGCATGAGGTGCTGACCGCCATAGCCCTTACCGATGGCCAGCGCTGCGAAACCCGATGTGTAAGCAGTCTTGTACGTTTTCGCGGGATTTCTGTCGAGGAAGCTACAACCTACTGGCACAGTGGCGAACCGCAGGACAAGGCCGGCGGCTATGCTATTCAAGGACTTGGCTCGGTATTCGTGGCCGGGCTCAATGGCAGTTATTCCGCCGTGGTAGGCCTGCCGGTGTGCGAAACCGCGCAACTGCTCGATCAATTCGGCATACCCTGTTGGCAACACCTTACCGCGCGCTGAACGCCTGACTTGCGCGCCCAGCCTTAAGCGATCGGCCACTATTGTGAAAACGCCTGAACGAGACCCAGCCATGAGTGAAGAGATTCTGATCAATATCACGCCGATGGAATCGCGCGTGGCGGTGGTAGAGAACGGTGTTCTGCAGGAAGTGCACGTCGAGCGTACCCAGAAGCGCGGGATCGTCGGCAATATCTACAAAGGCAAGGTTGTGCGTGTATTACCGGGGATGCAGGCTGCATTCGTCGACATCGGCCTGGACCGTGCGGCATTCATCCATGCTTCGGAAATTTCCCTGCGGGAAGGCCCGGCGGTGGAAAGCATCAGTGCCCTGGTGCATGAAGGGCAGAGCCTTGTGGTGCAGGTCACCAAGGACCCCATCGGCTCCAAGGGCGCTCGCCTGACGACCCAGCTGTCGATTCCGTCGCGCTACCTGGTGTACATGCCGCGCACTGCTCATGTCGGTATCTCCCTGAAAATCGAAGACGAAGCCGAGCGCGAGCGCCTGAAAAAAGTGGTCAGCGACTGCGTGGCCGCCGAAGGCATCAAGGAAGCCGGCGGTTTTATTCTGCGCACCGCGGCGGAAGGTGCCGGCGCCGATGAGATCCTCATGGACATCCGCTACCTGCGGCGCCTGTGGGACCAGATCGGCGCCCAGATCAAGACCGTCGGCGCCCCCAGTGTCATCTACGAAGACCTCGGCCTGGCCTTGCGCACCCTGCGCGACCTGGTCAGCCCGAAGATAGAGAAAATTCGCATCGACTCGCGTGAAACCTTCCAACGTACTACGCAATTCGTCGCCGAACTGATGCCGGAAATTGCCGACCGCCTGGAGCATTACCCTGGCGAGCGGCCTATCTTCGACCTGTATGGCGTCGAAGACGAAATCCAGAAAGCCCTGGAGCGCAAGGTTCCGCTCAAATCCGGCGGTTATCTTGTCGTCGATCCGGCGGAAGCCATGACCACCATCGACGTCAATACGGGGGCGTTTGTCGGTCATCGCAACCTCGAAGAAACCATCTTCAAGACCAACCTCGAAGCGGCCACCGCGATTGCCCGCCAACTGCGCCTGCGCAACTTGGGCGGCATCATCATCATCGATTTCATTGACATGGAAGATGAGGAGCACCAGCGCCAGGTACTGCGTACCCTGGAGAAGCAGCTGGAACGCGATCACGCCAAGACCAATATCATCGGCATTACCGAACTGGGCCTGGTGCAGATGACCCGCAAACGCACCCGTGAAAGCCTGGAGCAGGTACTGTGCGAGCCGTGCAGTAGTTGTCAGGGCCGCGGTAAGTTGAAAACCCCGGAAACGGTTTGCTACGAGATTTTCCGGGAAATCTTACGGGAGGCGCGGGCCTACCAGGCCGAAGGTTATAGAGTATTGGCCAACCAGAAAGTGGTCGACCGGCTGCTGGATGAAGAGTCGGGCAACGTCGCTGAGCTCGAGGGTTTTATCGGGCGCACGATTCGCTTCCAGGTCGAAACCATGTATTCCCAGGAACAATACGACGTGGTGCTGCTCTGATCCGCATTCGTTTATTTCTACGAGACCGGCAGACCTTGATCTGCCGTCCGACTACTGTTTTGAGGGTCGCCTGACATGGAGCGTCTGATACGCTTTTTTGCCGCTTTGACCCGTTGGGGCCTGGGGCTGTGTGCCTTGCTGCTGGTATTGGCAGCGCTCTACGTGAGCCTGGGGCGTGAATTGGCCCCGCTAGTGGCAGAATATCGTGCGCAAATCCAGGCAAAGGCCCAGGCTGCGGTGGATATGCCCTTGCAAATCGGTAGCCTGGAAGGCCGTTGGAGCGGTTTCGCGCCCGTACTGCTGGCGCACGATGTCATGGTCGGCCAGGGTAACAGTGCCTTGCGCCTGGATCAGGTCGAAGTAGTGCCTGATATCTGGGCCAGCCTGATGGCCCGCGAGGTCCGCCTTGCGCACCTTGAAGTCAGTGGGCTGCAACTGAGCGTCAAGGAAGACAAGGACGGTCATTGGGCGCTGCAAGGCTTGCCGGTACCGGATGACCAGCCGCTGGAGCCGGAGCAACTGCTCAAGCGCATGCAGATGATCAAGCGCGTGTCCTTGCTCGACAGCCAAGTGACCTTGCAACCGTTCGATCAGGCTCCGCTGACCCTGACCTACGTGGGTCTGAGCTTGCAAACCGGTGCTACCCGCCAGCGTCTGGACGCCCGCATGACCCTGCCCGACGGCCAGCCCCTGGCCCTGAGCCTGCACAGCCGTATTCTCGCCAGCCAGTGGAAGGACGGCGAAGTCGAGGCCTACCTGAGCCTGCCCCAGAGCGACTGGGCAAAGTGGGTCCCGGCCAGGCTGACGCAGCAGTGGAAACTCACTCAGTTCAAGGCCGGTGGCGAATTCTGGCTGACGTGGGCAAAGGGTGCCGTGCAAAGCGCGGTGGTGCGCCTCAACTCGCCACAGGTGAAGGGCAGCTACGCCGACCGTCAGCCCGTGCATATCGAAAACCTTGCCCTGACCGCCTACCTGCAACGCAGTGACGCCGGCCTCAAGGTGATGTTCGACTCGCTGGCGATGAACCTCGGCGAGACCCGCTGGGAATCACGCCTGCAATTGCAGCAAACGCTGGCCACTGACACGGACCTGGAAACCTGGAAGTTGCAGGCCGATCGCCTCGACCTGACGCCGATTACCCCGCTGTTGAATGCATTGGCCCCGTTACCTGAGGGCTTCGCCAAAACCATCGAACATCTCAAGGCCACCGGCTTGTTGCGTAATGTGTTGGTGGATTTCCGTCCCCAGGACACGACCGACCAGAAAGTCAGCTTTGCCGCCAACCTTGATCGCGTGGGTTTTGATGCGTATTTCGGCGCACCGGCCGCGCGCAACGTTTCCGGCAGTATCAGTGGCGACCTGGGCCATGGTGAATTGCGCATGGACAGCAAGGACTTTTCCTTGCACCTGGATCCGATCTTCGCCAAGCCCTGGCAGTACATCCAGGCCAATGCGCGCCTGACTTGGAAGCTGGATAAGGAAGGCTTCACCCTGATCGCCCCCTACATCAAGGTACTGGGGGAAGAGGGCAAGGTGGCGGCCGATTTCCTGATCCGCCTGCATTTCGACGCGAGCCAGGAAGACTACATGGACCTGCGGGTCGGCATGGTCGATGGCGATGGGCGCTTTACCCCCAAATACCTGCCAGCGGTGCTGAGCCCTGCCTTGGACGAATGGCTGCGCACGGCGATTCTCAAAGGTGCGGTCGATCAGGGTTTCTTCCAATACCAAGGCTCGTTGAACCACAACGCGCTGCCGGCTTCGCGCAATATCAGCCTGTTCTTCAAGGTGCATGACACCGAACTGGCGTTCCAGCCGGGTTGGCCCCATGTAAGCAAGGTCAATGGCGAAGTATTTGTCGAGGAGAGCGGCGTGCGCATCCTGGCCAGCGAGGGCCAGTTGCTCGACACCCAAGTCAAGGACGTCTACGTCAATATTCCTCACGCACCTGCGGGCAAGGACACTCACCTGCTGCTCACGGGCGGGTTTTCCGGTGGGTTGGGTGATGGCCTGAAGATTCTCCAGGAAGCGCCGATAGGGACGGCTTCGACCTTCGCCGGCTGGAAGGGCGAGGGCGACCTGCAAGGCCAGCTGGATCTGGATATCCCGCTGGCCAAGGGCACTGAGCCGAAGATCGTCGTGGATTTCCAGACTGACAAAGCCCGCCTGCAATTGGCTGAGCCGGCCCTGGACCTGACCCAGCTCAAGGGTAACTTCCGCTTTGATAGCGCCAAGGGCTTGAGTGGGCAGAACATTACGGCCCAGGCGTTCGACCGGCCGATCTCTGCGCAAATTTTTGCCGATGGCAAGCCGGGTACGATGAGCACCCGTGTCATCGCCAAGGGCCAGGTTACGGTCAAACGGCTGACCGACTGGCTGAAAATCAGCCAGCCACTGCCGGTTTCCGGCGATATTCCTTACCAGTTGCAGGTCAATCTGGACGGCGCCGATAGCCAGTTGATGGTCAACTCCAACCTCAAGGGTGTGGCGGTTGAGCTGCCGGCACCCTTCGGCATGCCGGCCAGCCAAGGGCGTGACAGTACGTTCCGCATGACCCTGCAGGGCGCCGAGCGGCGTTACTGGTTCGATTATGGCGAACTGGCGAACTTCACCTTTGCTGCGCCGTCGGGCAAATTCAATGAGGGCCGCGGCGAGTTGTTCCTCGGCGACGGCGATGCCGTGCTGCCCGCTGGCAAGGGCCTGCGTATCCGGGGTGTGCTGTCGGAGCTGGACATCGACCCGTGGAAAAAACTGGTAGACCGCTATGCCGGCAACGATCCGGGAGGGAGTGCCAAGCAGTTGCTCAGTGGTGCGGATTTCAAGGTGGGTAAGCTGACCGGTTTTGGCACCCAATTCGATCAGGTCAGCCTGCAACTGGAGCGTAAGCCGACCGCCTGGGGCTTGCAGCTTGCCAGCCAGCAAGCCAAAGGCTCGGCGAACCTGCCGGACGCCAAGGGCGCGCCGATTGCGATCAACCTGCAATACGTGAAATTGCCGGCGGTGGACCCGACGGTGCAGGCTGACGAAAATGCGCCGGACCCGTTGGCCGATGTCGATCCCAAGGACATTCCGGCACTGGATATCGCCGTCGACCAACTGTTCCAGGGACCTGATCTGATAGGCGCCTGGTCGCTGAAAATCCGACCTACCGCCAAGGGGCTGGCCTTCAATAACCTGGATCTGGGGCTCAAGGGCATGCAGCTCAAGGGCGCTGGCGGGTGGGAAGGGGCGCCGGGAAGCGGCGCCAGTTGGTACAAAGGCCGCCTGGATGGCAAGAATATCGGCGATGTGCTCAAGGGCTGGGGGTATGCGCCCACCGTTACCAGCGAGGAGTTCCACCTGGATGTGGACGGGCGTTGGCCGGGGTCGCCGGCTTATGTCGGGCCCAAGCGCTTCTCCGGTAGCCTGGACGCGTCATTCCGTAACGGCCAGTTCGTTGAAGTGGAAGGTGGTGCCCAGGCCCTGCGGGTGTTCGGTCTGCTTAACTTCAACTCCATCGGTCGCCGCCTGCGCCTGGACTTCTCTGACTTGCTCGGTAAAGGCTTGAGCTATGACCGGGTCAAAGGCTTGCTCGCGGCCAGTAACGGTGTATTCGTGACCCGTGAGCCCGTGACAATGACCGGGCCTTCGACCAATCTGGAGCTCAATGGCACCCTGGACCTGGTCGCTGACCGTGTCGACGCCAAGCTGCTGGTGACCCTGCCGGTGACCAATAACCTGCCGATTGCGGCGTTGATCGTGGGGGCGCCGGCTATTGGTGGTGCCTTGTTCCTGATCGACAAGCTGATCGGTGACCGTGTGGCGCGCTTCGCCAGCGTGCAGTACAAGGTGGAAGGCCCCTGGAAGGACCCGAAAATCACCTTCGACAAGCCATTTGAAAAGCCAAACTGAGAGCCTGTGGAGTAGCATGGCCGCATGCCTTTTACGGAGTGTCGGCCCATGTCCTTTGCGGTAATTCAGATGGTCAGCCAGAGCGATGTGCTGGCCAACCTGGCCCAGGCCCGGCGTTTGCTGGAGCGAGCCGCGGCCGGTGGTGCGAAGCTGGCGGTGCTGCCGGAAAACTTCGCGGCCATGGGGCGTCGCGACGTGGCCGATATCGGTCGCGCCGAGGCGTTGGGTGAAGGTCCGATCCTGCCATGGTTGAAACAGACCGCCCGCGACCTCACCTTATGGATAGTGGCTGGTACATTGCCGTTGCCGCCCAAGGACCATCCGAACGCAAAACCCAATGCGTGCTCGCTGTTGATCGATGATCAGGGCGAGATCGTCGCCCGTTACGACAAGCTGCACCTGTTCGATGTCGACGTGGCGGATGCCCGAGGCCGTTATCGCGAATCCGATGACTATGCTTTCGGAAGCGATGTGGTAGTGGCCCAAACGCCGGTCGGTCGGTTGGGCCTGACGGTCTGTTACGACCTACGCTTCCCTGAGTTGTACAGCGAGTTGCGCGCGGCGGGGGCTGAATTGATCAGCGCACCCTCGGCTTTCACCGCCGTGACCGGTGCCGCGCATTGGGATGTGTTGATTCGCGCGCGGGCTATCGAGACCCAGTGCTACCTGTTGGCGGCTGCCCAGGGTGGCGTGCATCCGGGGCCACGGGAAACCTTCGGTCATGGGGCAATTGTCGACCCGTGGGGGCGCATACTGGCGCAACAGGATCAAGGCGAAGCGGTGTTGCTGGCCGAACGCGACAGCAGTGAACAGGCGTCGATACGGGCGCGCATGCCGGTGGTCAACCATCGGCGCTTTTTCTCGCAGGGCGCACAGCGGCCTGCATCAGAACGATGAATTTAAGGCCAAACCTATGAGCGAGTTGTTGTCCTCAGTCAGTGAACACCTTCTGGCACCCGGTGGCGTGACCATCGAAAGCTTGCAAACCGTGCTCGGCGATCTGGCCGGGCCAGGCATCGACGCGGCCGACCTGTATTTCCAGGGGCAGATTTCCGAGTCCTGGGCCCTCGAAGACGGCATCGTCAAGGAAGGCAGTTTCAACCTCGACCAGGGTGTGGGTGTGCGTGCGCAATCCGGTGAAAAAACCGGTTTCGCCTACAGCAACGCGATCACCCTGGAAGCCCTCGGCCTGGCCGCCCGTGCCGCCCGTTCGATTTCCCGCGCCGGCCAGAACGGCACGGTGCAGGCATTCAGCACCCAGGACGTGGCTCAGTTGTACGCACCGGATAATCCCCTGGAGGTGATCAGCCGCGCGGAAAAGGTCGATCTGCTCAAGCGTATCGACGCCGCTACCCGTGCCCTTGATCCGCGTATCCAGCAGGTCACCGTGAGCATGGCTGGCGTATGGGAGCGTATCCTGGTGGCGTCCACCGATGGCAGCCTGGCGGCGGATGTGCGGCCGTTGGTGCGTTTCAATGTCAGTGTCATCGTCGAGCAGAACGGACGCCGCGAGCGCGGTGGCCATGGCGGCGGCGGGCGTACCGACTACCGTTATTTCCTCGCCGAGGACCGCGCCATGGGCTATGCCCGTGAAGCGTTGCGCCAGGCGCTGGTCAACCTGGAAGCCATTCCTGCGCCTGCCGGCACCTTTCCGGTGGTATTGGGCTCCGGCTGGTCCGGCGTATTGCTTCACGAAGCCGTGGGCCATGGCCTGGAAGGTGACTTCAACCGCAAGGGCAGTTCGGCCTACAGCGGGCGCATGGGCGAGATGGTTGCGTCCAAGCTGTGCACCATTGTCGACGACGGCACCCTGGCCGGTCGCCGTGGCTCGCTGAGCATTGACGACGAAGGCACTCCCACTGAGTGCACCACGTTGATCGAAAACGGCGTGCTCAAGGGCTATATGCAAGACAAACTCAATGCCCGCCTGATGGGCGTGGCCCGCACTGGTAATGGTCGTCGCGAATCCTACGCGCACCTGCCAATGCCGCGCATGACCAACACCTACATGCTCGCGGGCGAAAGCGACCCGGAGGAAATCATCGCCTCGGTGAAACGCGGGATCTACTGCGCCAACCTCGGTGGCGGCCAGGTGGACATCACCAGCGGTAAATTCGTGTTCTCCACCAGCGAGGCGTACCTGATCGAAGACGGCAAGATTACCGCGCCGGTCAAAGGCGCTACGTTGATCGGTAACGGGCCGGAAGCCATGAGCAAGGTGTCGATGGTCGGCAGCGACCTGTCGCTGGACAGCGGCGTGGGCACGTGCGGCAAGGATGGGCAGTCGGTGCCGGTGGGCGTTGGTCAGCCAACCTTGAAGATTGATGCGATCACCGTGGGTGGCACGGGGTCGTAAGAGCGGGAGCTTCGGGTGGCGAAGATCGCCACCCGGGGAAGAGGATCAACGCAGGCCGCGTTGAGTCTCGTCCAGCTCACGGATGTACTTGAAGATTTTACGGCTGGTGGCCGGCGCCTTGTTTTGCGCCAGTTCGTGCTGGGCCTGACGGATCAGGGAACGCAGTTGCTGGCGGTCCGCGTCCGGGTAGTCCAGCACGAATTTCTCCAGCACCGCGTCATCGCCCGAGATCAGGCGGTCACGCCAACGTTCCAGGTTGTGGAAGCGTTCGTTGTACTGGCGAGTGGAGGCATCGAGTTGATCGAGCAAGGTCAGAATGGCGTCAGTGTCCTGATCGCGCATCAGCTTGCCGATGAACATGATGTGCCGTTTACGCGCGATATTCGCGGTGTGCTTGGGCGCATCCGCCAGGGCCCGGCGCATTTCGTCGGTCAGTGGCAGTTTTGCAATCAAGTCAGGCTTGAGCGTTGTAAGGCGCTCGCCGAGGTCAACCAGCGCATGCAGCTCGCGTTTGACCTGGGTTTTGCTTTTCTCCCCATCGAGGGAGTCGTCGTAAGAATCAACCATGGTGGCAGTCCGCAAAGAAACGCCGCCATGATAACCAGTCGGGGGCCGCTTGTCCGGCCCGGTCGCTCGATGGCCTTAACCGAAAGCAGAATTTGAGTGGAGAAAACCATGAGTGCAGCCCAAAGCGTCGGTCCGCAAGCGTTACCGGCACTGCAGGAACAAGTCGAGCAGATTCTTGCCGAGGCCAAGCGCCAGGGGGCCAGTGCCTGCGAGGTGGCTGTGTCGCTGGAGCAGGGGCTGTCGACTTCGGTGCGTCAGCGGGAAGTGGAAACCGTCGAATTCAACCGCGATCAGGGGTTTGGCATCACCTTGTACGTCGGCCAACGCAAAGGCTCGGCCAGCACTTCGGCCAGTGGCGCGGAGGCGATTCGCGAGACGGTGGCGGCGGCATTGGCGATCGCCAAGCACACGTCCGAAGATGAAAGCTCGGGCCTGGCCGACAAAGCGTTGATGGCCAAGGACCTGCAGGATTTTGATCTGTTCCACGCCTGGGACATCACGCCTGAGCAAGCCATCGAGCAGGCCTTGATCTGCGAAGCTGCGGCGTTCGATGCCGATGCCCGCATCAAGAACGCTGATGGCACCACATTGAATACCCATCAAGGATGCCGTGTGTATGGCAACAGCCATGGGTTCATCGGCGGTTACGCGTCCACTCGCCACAGTTTGAGCTGCGTGATGATCGCCGAGGCCGATGGCCAGATGCAGCGCGATTACTGGTACGACGTCAACCGGCAAGGCGACTTGCTGGCCGATCCGGTCAGCATCGGCCGGCGTGCTGCGCAACGCGCCGCCAGCCGCCTGGGGGCGCGCCCGGTGCCGACCTGTGAAGTGCCGGTGCTGTTTTCGGCTGAGCTGGCCGGTGGCTTGTTCGGCAGTTTCCTGGGGGCGATATCCGGTGGCAATTTGTACCGCAAGTCATCGTTTCTGGAAGGCGCGCTGGGTCAGAAGCTGTTTCCCGAATGGCTGACCATCGATGAGCGTCCGCACCTGATGCGCGCCATGGGCAGCTCGGCGTTCGACGGCGATGGCCTGGCCACCTATGCCAAGCCGTTCGTCGAGAAGGGCGAACTGGTGTCTTACGTACTCGGTACGTATGCCGGTCGCAAGCTCGGCCTGCCAAGCACCGCCAACTCTGGTGGCGTGCACAACCTGTTCGTGACCCATGGCGATGAGGACCAGGCAGCACTGTTGCGTCGCATGGGGCGTGGCCTGCTGGTGACTGAGTTGATGGGCCAGGGCCTGAACATGGTCACAGGCGATTATTCCCGTGGTGCGGCGGGTTTCTGGGTCGAGAACGGCGAGATTCAGTTCGCGGTCCAGGAAGTCACTATCGCCGGCAACATGCGCGATATGTTCAAACAGATTGTTGCCGTGGGCAATGATCTGGAACTGCGCAGCAACATTCGCACAGGCTCGGTATTGATCGAGCGGATGACGGTCGCGGGCAGTTAATTCTTCTCTCGCTTCACGAAAAAAGCGCGCCATCTTACAGATAGCGCGCTTTTTTTATGGCTGCTTACCAAGGCAGATTAGCTGGCCAGTCTTGTTTTGATTCTTAGTATTATTTAATAGTAAATATCATTTCTGAGCGGGTGCGGATCATGAGTTCTATCCTGCATGAGGATCCTTATCTGGAGAGCTGGCGTTGGATGAGTCGTCAGATCCGTTGCGGCCTCGATCCCAACGAGCCTCGCTTGATCGAACATTACCTCAATGAGGGGCGATATCTGGCGTGCTGTACCGCCACCCATCCGTGGACGATCGCAGAAACGTCATTGCGCCTGCTGATCGATACCGCCAGTGATATCGCATTGCCGTGGCACTGGCGCTCATTGTGCCTGGATCAGGCCTGGCGCCCGCTAATCCCCGACGCTGTTTTGGATTTGTCGTGCTCTGCGCCTGGCTGAGATGCTGTTGCCTTTGGGACTCGCACTGGCTGCAGGCGTGATGCTGTTGGTGGTGACTCATGAAGTGATCCCTGATCGCGACGCAACGGTCACGAGAAGCTCGCCAGTCTGGGGCTGTGCATCGGGTTCTGTTTGATGATGGTGATGGATACCGCACTGGGGTGAAGCCTTCGAGGTTTCACGCCTGTCTCATGGAGGGGTTATTCACCCTCGTCGAAGTAGTTGTTGATCAGCGCTACCAAGGCATCCATCGCTTCCTGTTCTTGCTCGCCTTCCGTACTCAAGTGGATCTTGGTGCCTTTGCCGGCGGCCAGCATCATCATGGCCATGATGCTCTTGCCGTCGACCATGGATTCCGGTGTGCGCCCGGCGCGGATCTGGCAGGGAAACTGCCCGGCAACACCGACGAATTTGGCCGAGGCGCGGGCGTGCAGGCCCAGCTTGTTGATGATTTCAATTTCCAGAGCGGGCATCGCGGGGGTGTTCCTTTCAGCTAAGGTCGCGGTGGCGAACCTGGACGTTCTTGAGGGTTTGTTGCAGCATCTGGCCCAGGCGTTCGGTCAGGTAGACGGAGCGGTGGTGGCCGCCGGTGCAGCCGATGGCGATGGTGACATAGGCCCGGTTGCTCGCGGCAAAGCGCGGCAGCCATTTAAGCAGGTAGCTGGAGATGTCCTGGAACATCTCCTCCACATCCGGTTGCGCCGCCAGGTAATCCGCCACAGGCTGGTCCAGCCCGGACTGCTCACGCAGTTCCGGTTTCCAGTAAGGGTTGGGCAGGCAGCGCACGTCGAACACCAGGTCGGCATCCACCGGCATGCCGCGCTTGAAGCCAAAGGACTCCACCAGAAACGCCGTGCCGGGCTCCGGCTGGTTCAGCAGACGCAGCTTGATGGCGTCACGCAGTTGGTACAGGTTAAGACTGGTGGTATTGATCTTGAGGTCGGCGAGGTCAATGATCGGACCGAGCAGCTTGCTTTCGTCTTCGATGGCTTCGGCCAGGGAGCGATGAGGGCTGCTGAGGGGGTGTCTTCGACGGGTCTCGGAGAAACGCTTGAGCAGAGTCTCTTCGTCGGCATCCAGGTACAGCACATCGCAATGAATGTGCTTGGCCCGTACTTCCTCGAGTAACTGCGGGAATCGCTCGAGATGGCTGGGCAAGTTGCGGGCATCAATCGAGACGGCGACCAGCGGCTGCGCCAATTCTGTGTGGATCAATGCGCGTTCCGCCAGTTCCGGCAACAGGCCGGCGGGCAGGTTGTCGATGCAGTAGAAACCGTTGTCCTCAAGAACATTGAGGGCGGTGCTTTTACCCGACCCGGAGCGGCCGCTGACGATGATCAAACGCATGATTACCGCCCGTTCTGTTCATCCAGTACAACCTGGTACAGCGCCTCATTGCTGCTGGCGCTGCGCAGTTTGTCGCGTACGTCCTTGCGGTCAAGCATGCTGGCGATCTGCCGGAGCAGTTCCAGGTGCGCATCGGTGGCTGCCTGTGGGACCAGCAGTACAAACAGCAGGTCGACCGGGGCACCGTCGATGGCGTCGAAATCGATGGGAGCTTCCAGGTGCAGCAGGGCGCTGACAGGTGTCTCGCAGCCCTTCAGGCGGCAGTGGGGAATGGCGATGCCGTTACCAAAACCTGTGGAGCCGAGTTTTTCACGGGCAATAAGAGCCTCATATACATCTTGCATCTCCAGCTCAGGCACTTCGCGGCTGATCAGGTTGGCAATTTGTTCGAGGGCTTTTTTCTTGCTGCCGCCCGGCGCATTCACAAGTGAACGGCCGGGGGTCAGGATGGTTTCAAGTCGGATCATGGGGGGAGAGTTAACGACCTGTACCTTGCATCAGGTGCAGATTCTTTTCCTTATGCTTTATGAGTTGGCGGTCCAGCTTGTCGTAGAGCGAGTCGATCGCCGCATACATGTCCTCATGCTCAGCATTGGCGACGAGCTTGGCATTCGGTACGTGCAGGGTGGCCTCGATTTTCTGTTTGAGCTTATCGACCTCCATGATGACCTGCACGTTGGTGATCTTGTCAAAATGCCCCGCAAGCTTGTTCAGCTTGCTCTCGGTGTACTCACGCAGGGGCTTGGTGACTTCCAGCTGGTGTCCACTGATGTTGACTTGCATACAGCTTCTCCTTCGTTGCCAGTGCATAAAGCGGCAGGCAAGAACGCCTGCCACTGGAACGCTGTGGCCCGCCCGTCACATCAAACGCTTTCGCTCGCTGGAAGGCGCGATCCCTAGGGACTCGCGGTATTTGGCGACGGTTCGACGGGCGACCTGAATGCCTTGTGCCTCCAGTAAACCAGCGATCTTGCTGTCACTCAACGGCTTTTTCTGATTTTCCGCGGCAACCAGTTTTTTGATGATCGCGCGGATCGCCGTGGACGAGCATTCGCCGCCTTCGGAGGTGCTGACGTGGCTGGAGAAAAAGTATTTCAGCTCATATATACCCCGTGGGGTATGCATGAATTTTTGCGTGGTTACCCGGGAAATCGTCGATTCGTGCATGCCCACCGCTTCGGCGATGTCATGCAGAACCAGGGGTTTCATCGCTTCGTCGCCGTATTCCAGGAAGCCGCGCTGGTGCTCGACGATCTGGGTGGCCACTTTCATCAGGGTTTCGTTGCGGCTTTGCAGGCTCTTGATGAACCAGCGCGCTTCCTGCAACTGGTTGCGCATGAAGGTGTTATCGGCGCTGGTGTCGGCGCGGCGCACGAAGCCGGCATATTGGGGGTTGACCCGCAGGCGTGGCACCGACTCCTGGTTCAACTCCACCTGCCAGCGCTCATTATGCTTGCGCACGATCACGTCGGGCACGACGTATTCGGCTTCAGTGGACTCGATCTGCGAGCCTGGGCGTGGGTTGAGGCTTTGCACCAACTCGATGACCTGGCGCAGGTCGTCTTCCTTGAGCTTCATGCGGCGCATCAACTGGCTGTAGTCGCGGCTGCCCAGCAGGTCGATGTAGTCAGTGACCAGGCGCTGGGCCTCAACGAGCCAAGGAGTTTTGGCGGGCAACTGGCGCAATTGCAGCAACAGGCACTCGCTGAGGTTGCGCGCGCCGATGCCTGCGGGCTCGAACTGCTGGATGCGGTGCAGGACGGCTTCGATTTCGTCCAGCTCGATGTCCAGTTCCGGGTCGAAGGCTTCAAGAATTTCTTCGAGCGTTTCGTCCAGATAGCCCTGGTTATTGATGCAGTCGATCAGGGTTACGGCGATCAGGCGATCGGTGTCGGACATCGGCGCCAGGTTCAATTGCCAAAGCAAGTGGCTCTGAAGGCTCTCGCCGGCGGAGGTGCGGGTGGTGAAATCCCACTCGTCGTCATCGTTGCTGGGCAGGCTGCTGGCGCTGGTCTGGTAGACGTCTTCCCAGGCGGTGTCTACGGGAAGTTCGTTGGGAATGCGTTCGTTCCAGTCGCCTTCCTCAAGGTTGTCCACCGTCGGGGCGGTTTCCTGGTAGGAGGGTTCCTGTACGTCGGAGTTGGGTTTTTGCTCGATGTTGTCAGCCAGTGGGTCTGCATTATCGAAGTCGTCGCCTTCTTCCTGGCGTTCGAGCATCGGATTGGACTCCAGGGCCTCCTGGATTTCCTGTTGCAGGTCCAGGGTCGACAATTGGAGCAGGCGGATGGCCTGTTGCAGCTGCGGTGTCATCGTCAGCTGCTGGCCCATTCTCAGGACTAGCGATGGTTTCATGGCAGGGGCTTAACACCTTATTCGCCGGCGCAATGCGCCATCCACGACAGGGCGCGTGAGCGCCAAACATAAGCAAATTATATGCCTGATATCGGGGGCTTTGCCTAGAGCGCGGTAACAATAAAAATCCGGAGGTTTTCATTGACTCCCGCGCGCCTTGGCGAACGGCCGTGACACCACGGTAGTTACAGGCGGAACTCGTGACCCAGGTACACTTCCTTGACCAGTTCGTTGGCAAGGATGGTCGCGGAATCGCCTTCGGCAATCAGCTGTCCATCGTTGACGATATACGCGGTTTCGCAGATATCGAGGGTCTCACGGACATTGTGGTCGGTGATCAGCACGCCAATGCCCTTGGCCTTGAGGTGGTGGATGATCTGCTTGATGTCGCCTACCGAGATCGGGTCGACGCCTGCAAACGGTTCGTCCAGCAGGATGAACTTGGGGTTGGTGGCCAGGGCCCGGGCAATTTCCACGCGGCGACGCTCGCCACCGGACAGGCTCATGCCGAGGTTGTCGCGAATATGATTGATGTGGAATTCCTGGAGCAGGCTTTCCAGTTCCTTGCGACGCCCGTCACGGTCGAGTTCCTTGCGGGTCTCGAGGATCGCCATGATGTTGTCGGCTACCGACAGTTTGCGAAAAATCGATGCTTCCTGCGGAAGGTAGCCGATGCCAGCGCGGGCGCGACCGTGCATCGGCTGGTGGCTGACATCCAGGTCGTCGATCAGGACGCGCCCCTGATCCGCCTGGACCAGCCCGACGATCATATAGAAGCAAGTGGTCTTGCCGGCGCCGTTAGGGCCGAGCAGGCCGACGATCTGGCCGCTGTCGATCGACAGGCTGACGTCGCGCACGACCTGACGGCCTTTGTAGGCCTTGGCCAGATGCTGGGCTTTCAGGGTTGCCATTACTCGGCCTTCTTCTTCGGCTGGATAACCATGTCGATACGTGGGCGCGGCGCGGTGACCTTGTTGCCATTGGCACGACCGGCGTTAGCAATCTGTTTCACGGTGTCATAGGTGATCTTTTCACCTTCCGTGGAGTTGCCATCGGGGCTGAGCACCTTGGCCTGGTCGATCAGGACAATGCGGTTTTGCTGAGCGTGGTACTGGATGGTTTTACCGTAGCCTTTCATCGGGGCAGTGTCGGTGGCCGCCTGCTTCTGCTCGAAGTAAGCCAGGTTGCCGACCGAAGTGACCACGTCAATGTCACCGGATGAGGTGCGAGTCAGTGTCACCGTGTTGCCGGTAATCTTCATCGAGCCCTGGGTGATGATCACGGCGCCGGTATAAGTGGCAACGCCTTGCTTGTCATCCAGTTGCGCATCGTCGGCTGCGATATGGATCGGTTGCTGGCTATCGTTCGGCAGAGCCCAGGCGCTCACGCTTCCCAGTGCTGCGCCCAGACTGAGCAAAATAGGGAGAGTTTTAACGAGCCTCATACTGTCCTCTTACGTTCGATAGCAGGTGTATCCTGCTTTCTTTCAAATACGCTTTCATTCCCTTGCCAGTCGATACACCGCCAGCGCCGTCGATTCTAACGTCTTGCTCGGTCTGCGCATATTGCTTCTGCGGGAATACGGTCATGCGGCTGGTGGTAATCACCGTGTCGCGGTTCTTGGCATCGGTACGCGCAACGCGCACCGAGTCGATCAGTTCTACTTCGGTACCGTCCGGGTTGACCTCGCCGCGCTTGCTGGTGACGTGCCATGGAAACTCGGTGCCGCGATAGATATTCATGTCCGGGTTTGTCAGCAGGGTGACCTCGGTCGCCTTCACATGCTCGACCTTGTCCGAGGTCATCTCGTACTGCAACTTGCCGTCAGGCAGGAACTGCACACTTTTGGCGTTGGTGGCGTAGTAGTCGATTGCACTTTCGTCGACCTGCGCTGCAGGCTGGTCGAGAAAGCGCTCCGGGCTGATATTCCAGTAGCCCACCGCCAGGAATAACGCGGCGATGACTGCGAACAGCAGGAAGTTGCGAATCTTTTTGCTCAGCATAAAACGCTCTATAGGTAGGCGGCGTGGGCCGCTTCAAGGCTGCCCTGGGCACGCAGGATCAACTCGCAGAACTCGCGGGCTGCACCTTCGCCACCGCGCGCGGCGGTGATGCCATGGGCGTGCTGGCGAACGAACGCCGCGGCATTGGCAACGGCCATGCCCAGGCCCACGCGACGGATCACCGGCAGGTCGGGCAAGTCATCGCCCAAGTAGGCGACCTGCTCGTAGCTTAGGTTGAGTTGGCCAAGAAGCTCGTCCAGAACCGCCAGTTTATCCTCACGGCCTTGATACAGGTGAGGAATCCCCAGGTTTTGTGCGCGGCGTTCCACAACGGGAGTTTTTCTGCCGCTGATGATCGCCGTTTGCACGCCCGAAGCCATCAACATCTTGATGCCCTGGCCGTCGAGGGTATTGAACGTCTTGAATTCGCTGCCGTCTTCGAGAAAGTACAGGCGACCATCGGTCAGTACGCCGTCAACGTCGAAAATAGCCAGCTTGATGTGCTTGCCGCGTTGTAACAGGTCGCTGGTCATTTACATCACTCCCGCACGCAGCAAATCGTGCATGTTCAGGGCGCCAATCGGGCGGTCATCGCTATCGACCACCACCAGTGCGCCGATCTTGTGGTCTTCCATGATCTTCAAGGCTTCGGCCGCCAGCATTTCGGGGCGCGCTGTCTTGCCGTGGGGCGTCATCACTGTGTCGATGGTGGCGGTGTGGATATCGATGGTGCGGTCCAGGGTGCGACGCAAGTCACCATCGGTGAACACTCCGGCCAGGCGTCCGTCGGCTTCCAGGATGACGGTCATGCCCAGGCCTTTGCGTGTCATCTCCATCAGCGCTTCCTTAAGCAAGGTGCCGCGCTGGACGTGGGGTAATTCATCGCCCGAATGCATGACGTTTTCCACTTTGAGCAACAGGCGACGGCCGAGGGCGCCACCCGGGTGGGAAAACGCGAAGTCTTCAGCGGTAAAGCCACGGGCTTCCAGCAACGCCACGGCCAGGGCGTCACCCATGACCAGGGCAGCAGTGGTGGAGGAGGTGGGCGCGAGGTTCAGCGGGCAGGCTTCATGGGTCACGTGGACATTCAGGTTGATCTCGGCGGCCTTGGCCAGGGTCGACTCCGGATTGCCGGTGATGCTGATCATCTTGATGCCCAGGCGCTTGATCAGCGGCAGCAGGGTCACGATTTCATTGGTGGTGCCGGAGTTGGACAGCGCCAGGATGATGTCATCCTTGGTGATCATGCCCATGTCGCCATGGCTGGCCTCGGCCGGGTGCACGAAAAATGCCGTGGTCCCGGTGCTGGCCAAGGTGGCGGCGATTTTGTTGCCGATATGGCCCGACTTGCCCATGCCCACTACGACAACGCGGCCTTTGCTGGCCAGAATCATCTCGCAGGCGCGTACGAAATCCGCGTCGATATGGGGCAGCAAGCCCTCTACGGCTTCAAGCTCTAGGCGGATGGTGCGTTGTGCGGATTGAATAAGGTCGCTGGATTGGCTCATGTCTGAAATCGTATAGCCTGACGAAAAGTCGGCGATTATAGCGGTAATGATCAATTCCCTCACGCAAGTTCGTCAGGCTTTCGTCGTCAGGCGCCTGAGGTTCCCTCTTTGGTAACATGCCCCGCAACGTTTTTTCCCTGTCTAGGGTCTGAACAAGCGCTGTTCCGGTCTTGGGGGCGTTGTCCTAGCAGTGATATAGTTCGCCGCCAGTTCGGTCCGCCCAGCCTATGTGGCTATCTGTTGCGCTACCGTTGCAAACGTTTGTCGCATGCGTGGTGTCTGAGTGAAAGGCTGCATCCCAAGGAGTTTAGATGAGTGCCGATAACGCCTACGCGGTCGAGCTGAAGGGACTGACCTTCAAGCGCGGGACGCGCAGCATCTTCAATAACGTCGATATTCGCATTCCCCGCGGCAAGGTCACGGGCATCATGGGGCCTTCCGGTTGCGGCAAGACCACCCTGTTACGCCTGATGGGCATGCAACTTCGTCCCAATGCCGGCGAAGTGTGGGTCAACGGTCAGAACCTGCCGACGTTGTCGCGCAGCGAGCTGTTCGATGCGCGCAAGCACATGGGCGTGCTGTTCCAGAGCGGCGCGCTGTTCACTGATCTCGATGTCTTCGAGAACGTGGCGTTTCCGCTGCGGGTGCATACCCAACTGTCCGATGAAATGATTCGTGACATTGTGTTGCTGAAACTGCAGGCGGTGGGCCTTCGTGGTGCGCTTGACCTGATGCCCGATGAATTGTCCGGCGGCATGAAGCGTCGGGTCGCCCTGGCGCGGGCCATTGCCCTCGATCCACAGATTCTCATGTACGACGAACCCTTCGTCGGCCAGGACCCCATCGCCATGGGCGTACTGGTGCGCCTCATCCGCCTGCTCAACGACGCGTTGGGGATAACCAGCATTGTGGTGTCCCATGATCTTGCAGAAACCGCGAGCATTGCCGACTACCTGTATGTAGTAGGTGATGGTCAGGTGCTGGGCCAGGGCACGCCTGAAGAATTGATGAATGCAGACAACCCGCGCATTCGCCAATTCATGACCGGCGATCCTGACGGCCCTGTGCCTTTTCACTTTCCGGCAGCGGATTACCGCTTAGATCTTCTGGGGAAGCGCTGATGCGCAAGACATCTCTTATCGAGAAGGTTCGCCTTTTCGGTCGCTCCGGCATCGATATCATCGAGGTGCTGGGCCGTTCGACGATTTTCCTGTTCCACGCCCTGCTCGGTCGCGGCGGCATTGGTGGCAGTTTCGGCCTGCTGATCAAACAGTTGCATTCGGTGGGAGTGATGTCCCTGGTGATCATTGTGGTCTCCGGGGTATTCATCGGCATGGTGCTGGCGTTGCAGGGCTTCAATATCCTTTCCAGCTATGGTTCGGAGCAGGCGGTGGGGCAGATGGTTGCCCTGACGCTGTTGCGTGAGCTCGGGCCGGTGGTGACTGCGTTGTTGTTCGCCGGACGCGCAGGTTCCGCACTGACCGCCGAAATCGGCAACATGAAGTCCACCGAGCAGCTGTCCAGCCTGGAAATGATCGGTGTGGACCCGCTCAAGTACATCGTTGCCCCACGCCTGTGGGCCGGTTTCATTTCCCTGCCGCTGCTGGCGATGATTTTCAGCGTTGTGGGGATCTGGGGCGGTTCGTGGGTGGCGGTTGACTGGTTGGGTGTCTACGACGGCTCCTACTGGGCCAACATGCAAAACAGCGTAGCCTTCCGTGGCGACGTGCTCAACGGCATCATAAAAAGCATCGCCTTTGCCTTTGTAGTGACCTGGATCGCCGTATTCCAAGGCTACGACTGTGAGCCCACTTCAGAAGGGATCAGTCGCGCCACCACCAAGACCGTTGTGTACGCCTCGTTGGCGGTACTGGGCCTTGACTTCATTTTGACCGCCTTGATGTTTGGAGATTTCTGATGCAAAACCGCACTGTGGAAATCGGTGTCGGCCTTTTCTTGCTGGCTGGCATCCTGGCTTTACTGTTGCTGGCCCTGCGGGTCAGTGGCCTATCGGGCAGCCCCACTGCCGATACTTATAAACTTTACGCATACTTCGACAATATCGCCGGTTTGACTGTCAGAGCTAAGGTGACCATGGCCGGTGTCACCATCGGCAAGGTCACTGCAATCGATCTGGATCGCGACAGCTTCACCGGGCGAGTGACAATGCAACTGGACAAGAAGGTTAATAACCTGCCGACCGACTCCACTGCATCCATCCTGACCGCGGGTCTGCTGGGCGAAAAGTACATCGGTATCAGTGTGGGTGGGGAAACAGCCCTGCTCAAGGATGGCTCGACCATCCACGACACGCAGTCGTCACTGGTGCTTGAAGACCTGATCGGTAAATTCCTGCTCAATACGGTCAATAAAGACGCCAAATGAGGAATCTGTACATGATCTCTACCTTGCGACGTGGCCTTCTTGTGCTGCTTGCAGCACTGCCGTTGATGGCGAACGCGGCAGGTTCTGCGCACGATCTGGTAAAGGGAACGACCGACAAGATGTTGGCTGACCTGACTGCCAATAAAGAGCAGTACAAGCAAGACCCGAGTAAGTTTTACGACGCGCTGAACACTATCGTCGGCCCGGTGGTCGACGCCGAAGGTATTTCCCGCAGCATCATGACGGTCAAGTATTCGCGCAAGGCCACTCCTGACCAAATGAAACGGTTCCAGGATAACTTCAAGAAGGGCCTGTTCCAGTTCTATGGCAACGCCCTGCTCGAGTACAACAACCAGGGGATCACCGTCGACCCTGCCAAGGATGAGTCGGACGACCGCACCAGCGTTGGCATGACCGTCAAGGGCAACAACGGCGCGATCTACCCGGTGCAGTACACCCTGGAGAAGATCAACGGCGAGTGGAAACTGCGTAACGTCATCATCAACGGTATCAACATTGGCAAGCTGTTCCGCGATCAGTTCGCCGACGCGATGCAGCGCAATGGCAATGACCTGGACAAGACCATCAATGGTTGGGCTGGTGAGGTCGCCAAGGCCAAGGAAGAGACCGATAAAAAAGCTGCCGGGAAGCCAGCGCAATGAGTGAGTCGGCCGTTCGTCTTGGCGATGCCGGCGAGCTGTTCCTCAGCGGCGTGCTGGATTACCGCACCGGGCCTGACCTGCGCAAGCAGGGCCAGGCCCTGATCGAGTCCAGCACTGCGCCTGCGCTGGTGATCGATTGCTCGGCGGTCACCAAGTCCAGCAGTGTTGGCCTGTCGTTGTTGCTGTGCTTCATACGTGATGCCGAGGCCGCAAAAAAGCCAGTCAGCATCCGTGCGTTGCCCGATGACATGCGCGAAATTGCCGAGGTTTCCGGTCTGACGGAGCTGTTGGCGCATCCTTAATACACATTATCGAAAAGGCCCCCCGTCAGAGTCCTGCTATGCGGGGTTCGCAGGCGCGGGGCTTTTTTGTATGATGTGCGACCCGCGCGCACTGGGCGCCGATAGAGGTTGAGCATGCAGGCCCTAGAAGTTAAGAGCTTCCTTGAAGGAAAGCTGCCGAATACTGAGGTTGCGGTTGAAGGCGAAGGCTGCAATTTCCAGCTGAACGTGATTAGCGATGAACTGGCGGCATTGAGCCCGGTCAAGCGTCAACAGCAGATCTATGCCCATTTGAACCCGTGGATCACCGATGGCAGCATCCATGCGGTCACTATGAAATTTTTCAGCCGCGCGGCCTGGGCCGAGCGCACCTGAGCCCCCAAGGCGTCGAGATTCTTATGGATAAATTGATTATTACCGGTGGTGCCCGCCTTGATGGCGAGATCCGCATCTCCGGTGCGAAAAACTCCGCCTTGCCGATCCTGGCAGCGACCCTGCTGTGTGATGGCCCGGTGACGGTGGCCAACCTGCCGCACCTGCACGACATTACCACCATGATCGAGTTGTTCGGTCGCATGGGCATTGAGCCGGTGATCGACGAGAAACTGTCCGTCGAAATCGATCCACGCACCATCAAGACCCTGATCGCCCCGTATGAACTGGTGAAAACCATGCGTGCGTCGATCCTGGTCCTGGGCCCTATGGTTGCCCGTTTCGGCGAGGCTGAAGTGGCTCTGCCTGGCGGTTGCGCCATTGGCTCGCGTCCGGTGGACCTGCATATCCGTGGCCTCGAAGCCATGGGTGCGACCATCGACGTCGAAGGCGGCTATATCAAGGCCAAAGCACCGGAAGGTGGCCTGCGTGGCGCGAACTTCTTCTTTGATACCGTCAGCGTGACCGGTACCGAGAACATCATGATGGCCGCGGCCCTGGCCAACGGCCGCAGCGTGTTGCAAAACGCCGCGCGAGAGCCGGAAGTGGTCGACCTGGCCAACTTCCTGATCGCCATGGGCGCCAAGATCAGTGGCGCCGGCACCGACACCATCACCATCGAAGGTGTGAAGCGCTTGCATTCGGCCACCTACAAGGTGATGCCGGACCGCATCGAGACCGGGACCTACCTGGTTGCCGCCGCCGTCACCGGTGGCCGCGTCAAGGTCAAGGACACCGATCCGACGATCCTTGAGTCCGTACTGGAAAAACTCAAGGAAGCCGGCGCTGAAATCACCACCGGCGAAGACTGGATCGAGCTGAACATGCACGGCAAGCGGCCAAAAGCCGTCAACGTACGGACAGCCCCGTACCCGGCGTTCCCGACCGACATGCAAGCGCAGTTCATCTCCCTGAACGCAATTGCCGAAGGCACCGGTGCCGTGATCGAGACCATCTTCGAAAACCGCTTCATGCACGTGTACGAACTGCACCGCATGGGCGCGAAGATCCAGGTCGAAGGCAACACGGCCATCGTGACCGGCATCGACAAGCTCAAGGGCGCCCCGGTCATGGCCACCGATCTGCGGGCCTCGGCCAGCCTGGTAATCTCCGCGCTGTGCGCTGAAGGTGACACGCTGATCGACCGCATCTACCACATCGACCGTGGCTACGAGTGCATCGAAGAAAAACTGCAGATGCTCGGCGCTAAGATCCGCCGCGTACCGGGCTAGTCCCAGGGGCGGTAATTGTGGCGAGGGCGCTTGCTCCCGCTGGGGGGCAAGTGCCCTCGCCACGGTTTGCGGTTGATTGATTTGTTTCAAATCGAGGCTGTAATGGCCTCGATCTGTGTCTGGCGCCGTTTGCGACCGGACAGCAATAGCCTGATAAAGGACTGACGTTTCCCATGTTGACCATCGCACTGTCCAAGGGCCGCATCCTTGACGATACTTTGCCGCTTCTGGCTGAAGCGGGCATCGTGCCGACCGAGAATCCGGACAAGAGCCGCAAGCTGATCATCCCCACGACCCAGGACGACGTTCGCCTGTTGATCGTGCGGGCTACTGACGTGCCGACCTACGTTGAACATGGCGCGGCCGACCTGGGCGTCGCCGGTAAAGACGTGCTGATGGAGTACGGTGGCCAGGGCCTGTACGAGCCGCTGGACCTGCGCATTGCCCTGTGCAAGCTGATGACCGCCGGCCGGGTCGGTGACGTCGAGCCTAAAGGTCGCCTGCGGGTGGCCACCAAGTTCGTCAACGTCGCCAAGCGCTACTACGCCGAACAAGGCCGTCAAGTCGACATCATCAAGCTCTACGGTTCGATGGAGCTGGCGCCACTGATCGGCCTGGCCGACAAGATCATCGACGTGGTCGACACCGGCAACACCCTGCGTGCCAACGGTCTCGAACCCCAGGATTTCATCGCCGACATCAGCTCCCGGCTGATCGTCAACAAGGCATCGATGAAGATGCAGCACGCCCGTATCCAGGCGTTGATCGACACCCTGCGCAACGCAGTGGAGTCTCGACACCGCGGTTGACCAACCCGCGTAGCTGAAAAGCTGCGCCCGTCTATCCGCCTCATAGCCAGAATTCTCAGGTGCCCAAGCGGAAACGACTGCTAGTTTAGGGCGCCTGAGTTTTTGCCAATCCTATGAGGCCCTCGCTATGACCACGTCCACTGCAATTGCCCGACTCAACGCTGCCGACCCGGATTTCGCCCGCCATCTGGATCATTTGCTGAGCTGGGAAAGCGTGTCCGACGACTCGGTCAACCAGCGGGTACTCGACATCATCAAGGCCGTGCGCGAGCGTGGCGACGCTGCGCTGGTGGACTTCACCCGCCAGTTTGATGGCCTGGACGTCAAGTCCATGGCGGATCTGATCCTGCCGCGCGAGCGCCTGGAGCTTGCCCTGACGCGCATCACTGTCCCTCAGCGCGAAGCCCTGGAATTGGCGGCGGCGCGGGTGCGCAGCTACCACGAAAAACAGAAACAGGATTCCTGGAGCTACACCGAGGCCGATGGCACCGTGCTGGGCCAGAAGGTCACGCCGCTGGACCGTGCCGGTCTTTACGTGCCGGGCGGTAAGGCTTCGTACCCGTCGTCGGTGTTGATGAATGCGATTCCCGCCAAGGTGGCTGGCGTGACCGAAGTGGTCATGGTGGTACCGACTCCGCGCGGTGAAATCAACGAGCTGGTGCTGGCCGCCGCCTGTATCGCCGGTGTCGACCGCGTGTTCACCATCGGCGGTGCCCAGGCTGTCGCGGCGTTGGCCTATGGCACCGAAAGCGTGCCGATGGTCGACAAGGTGGTCGGCCCCGGCAACATCTACGTTGCTACTGCCAAGCGCCATGTATTTGGCCAGGTCGGTATCGACATGATCGCCGGCCCCTCGGAAATCCTCGTGGTGTGTGATGGCCAGACCGATCCGGACTGGATCGCCATGGACCTGTTCTCCCAGGCCGAGCACGACGAAGACGCCCAGGCGATCCTGGTCAGCCCGGATGCCGAGTTCCTCGACAAGGTCGCCGCCAGCATCAATAAATTGCTGCCGACCATGGACCGCGCCGAGATCATCGAGAAGTCGATCAACGGTCGCGGTGCGCTGATTCTGGTGCGTGACATGGAACAGGCTATCGAAGTGGCCAACCGCATTGCGCCGGAGCACTTGGAGCTGTCCGTGGCCGACCCCCAGGCCTGGCTTCCGTCGATTCGCCACGCCGGTGCGATCTTCATGGGCCGCCACACCAGCGAAGCCTTGGGCGACTACTGCGCCGGCCCCAACCATGTGTTGCCGACGTCCGGCACTGCGCGCTTCTCGTCGCCGCTGGGGGTGTATGACTTCCAGAAGCGTTCGTCGATCATCTTCTGCTCGCCACAAGGCGCTTCCGAACTGGGCAAGACCGCCTCGGTGCTGGCCCGTGGCGAATCCCTGAGCGCCCACGCCCGTAGCGCCGAATACCGCATCCTTGAAGACAAGAAGGGGAACTGAGACATGAGCAAATTCTGGAGCCCCTTCGTCAAGGACCTGGTGCCTTACGTGCCCGGCGAGCAGCCGAAGCTGACCAAGCTGGTCAAGCTCAACACCAATGAAAACCCCTACGGTCCGTCGCCCAAGGCGCTGGCCGCGATGCAGGCCGAGTTGAACGATAACCTGCGTCTGTACCCGGACCCCAACAGCGACCTGCTCAAGCAGGCCGTGGCCAAGTATTACGGCGTCGATGCGGGCAAAGTGTTTCTGGGCAACGGTTCCGATGAAGTCCTGGCGCACATCTTCCACGCTTTGTTCCAACACGATTTGCCGCTGCTGTTCCCGGATATCAGCTACAGCTTCTATCCGGTGTACTGCGGCCTTTATGGCATCGAGTCCGACCCGGTGCCGCTGGATGAACAGTTCCAGATCCGTGTGGCGGACTACGCCAGGCCGAACGGCGGGATCATCTTCCCCAATCCGAACGCGCCGACCGGCTGCGTATTGGCGCTGGAGGCGGTGGAGCAGATCCTCAAGGCCAGCCCGGATTCGGTCGTGGTGGTCGATGAGGCCTATATCGACTTCGGCGGCGAAACCGCGATCAGCCTGGTGGATCGCTACCCGAACCTGCTGGTGACCCAGACCCTGTCCAAATCGCGCTCGTTGGCCGGTTTGCGCGTGGGCCTGGCAGTTGGCCACCCGGACCTTATCGAAGCGCTTGAGCGGGTCAAGAACAGCTTCAACTCTTATCCGCTGGATCGTTTGGCGATTGTCGGCGCAGCAGCGGCGTTCGAGGATCGTGAATACTTCGAAAAGACCTGCCAGTGGGTGATCGACAGCCGCAACACGCTGGTCGCGCAGTTGGAAGGCAAGGGGTTTGAAGTGTTGCCGTCAGCAGCCAACTTCATCTTCGCCCGCCACCCTCGGCACGATGCGGCCGGCCTGGCCGCCAAGTTGCGTGAGCAAGGGGTAATCGTGCGGCACTTCAAGCAGGAGCGGATTGCCCAGTTCCTGCGGATCAGTATCGGCACGCCTGAGCAGAACCAGGCGTTGGTTGATGGCCTGGGCCAGCTTTAACCGACGCTGAAATCAAATGTGGGAGGAGGCGAGCCCCCTCCCACATTGGGTTGTGTTACGAATTACAGCAATGGCTCGTCCGATTTCTTGTTCTTCCAGCCATCATTGCCCGGTAGCAGCAGGTTCAAGCCAATCGCTACCACCGCACACAGGGCGATGCCCTTGAGGCCGAAGTCATCCGGGCCGGTGCCGGTACCCACCAGTACACCGCCAATGCCGAACACCAGGGTCACCGACACAATCACCAGATTGCGCGCTTCGCCCAGGTCGATCCGGTGGCGGATCAACGTGTTCATCCCCACCGCGGCAATCGAGCCGAACAGCAAGCACAGAATCCCGCCCATCACCGGTACCGGGATGCTTTGCAACAGCGCGCCGAACTTGCCGATAAACGCCAGGCTGATGGCAAACACCGCTGCCCAGGTCATGATTTTCGGGTTGTAGTTCTTGGTCAGCATCACCGCGCCCGTCACTTCGGCGTAGGTGGTGTTCGGCGGGCCGCCAAACAGGCCGGCGGCCGTGGTGGCAATGCCGTCACCGAGCAAGGTGCGGTGCAGGCCAGGCTTCTTCAGGTAATCGCGACCGGTCACGCTGCCCACCGCAATCACACCGCCGATATGTTCGATCGCCGGGGCCAGGGCCACCGGGACGATAAACAGGATCGCCTGCCAGTTGAACTCCGGCGCGGTGAAGTGGGGCAGGGCGAACCACGGCGCTGCGGCGATCTTTGCCGTGTCGACCACGCCAAAGTAGAACGACATGGCAAAGCCCACCAGCACGCCGGAGATGATCGGCACCAGGCGGAAAATGCCTTTGCCGAACACCGCCACGATCAGGGTGGTCAGCAGGGCTGGCATCGAGATCATCATCGCGGTCTGGTAATGGATCAGCTCGGCGCCGTCACCGGATTTGCCCATCGCCATATTCGCGGCGATCGGCGCCATGGCCAGGCCGATGGAGATGATCACCGGCCCGATGACGATCGGCGGTAGCAAGCGGTCGATAAAACCGGTGCCCTTGATCTTCACTGCCAGGCCGAGGAACGTATAAACGAAGCCGGCTGCCATCACCCCGCCCATTGTCGCCGCGAGGCCGAACTGGCCCTTGGCGAGAATGATCGGGGTGATGAAGGCAAAACTCGATGCCAGGAATACCGGCACCTGCCGCCCTGTCACCACCTGGAACAACAGCGTGCCCAGGCCTGCGGTGAACAGTGCGACGTTTGGATCAAGACCTGTGATCAGCGGCATCAACACCAGCGCGCCAAATGCTACGAAGAGCATTTGTGCGCCAGACAGGATCTGGCGCCAAAGCGGGTCGTTGAATTCATCCTGCATGCTCACGCGTCCTTCTGCTTGGTGCCGAAGATCTTGTCACCGGCATCGCCCAGGCCTGGGATGATGTAGCCGTTTTCATTCAGGCGTTCGTCGATGGAGGCGGTGTAGATCTGCACATCCGGGTGAGCTTTCTCGACGGCGGCGATGCCTTCGGGCGCGGCCACCAGCACCATGGCGCGGATGTCCTTGCAACCGGCTTTTTTCAGCAGGTCGATGGTGGCCACCATGGAGCTGCCGGTGGCGAGCATCGGGTCGATGATCATCGCCAGCCGCTCGTTGATTTCCGGTACGAGTTTTTCCAGGTAGGTGTGGGCCTGCAAGGTCTCTTCATTGCGGGCCACGCCCACGGCACTCACCTTGGCGCCCGGGATCAGGCTGAGGACGCCTTCGAGCATGCCGATACCGGCGCGCAGGATCGGCACCACGGTGATTTTCTTGCCAGCGATTTTCTCGACCTGGACGGGACCGGCCCAACCTGGGATTTCATAGGTTTCCAGGGGCAAGTCTTTGGTGGCTTCGTAAGTGAGCAGCGCTCCGACTTCCTGAGCAAGCTCGCGGAAGTTCTTCGTGCTAATGTCGGCGCGGCGCATAAGGCCGAGTTTGTGTCGGATCAGCGGGTGGCGGATCTCGCGAGTGGGCATGGGAAAGGCTCCGGCGGCGGGCAAAAAAACCGGCCTAGCAGCCTGTCGGACTTTTCCCCTCGCCGGTAGAATTGCGCATCGCTCCTGGAACCTGACTGTATGAGCCGCTTTCGACCGATAAACCGCGAAATCGACTACTTGCTCCCGCCGTCGGTGCAGGACTGGCTGCCCGAGTCACATTTGGCGCGCTACGTGGTGGAGGTCGTAGAGGGCCTGGATCTGTCGAAGCTGGAGAGCGTCTATGCGGGCCGTGGCAGCGCTGCCTACCATCCGGCTATGTTGCTGTCGTTGCTGATCTACGGCTATGCCACGGGTGCGTATTCAAGCCGCAAGATCGAGCGAGCCAGCTATGACTCCCTGGCGTTCCGGTTTATCGCCTGCGACCAGCACCCGGATCACGACACCCTGGCCAGCTTCCGCCGTCGCCACGGAGAGCAGTTCGCCGCGACCTTTGTGCAGGTACTGCAAATCGCGCGCGAGAACCAAGTCTCGCGTTTTGGCACGGTCAGTCTGGACGGCACCAAGATCCACGCCAATGCCTCGCGGCACAGCGCCCTGTCCTATGCTCACGCCGAGAAGATCGAGGCCCAGCTAAAGGCCGAGGTCCAGGAGATGCTCAAGCTGGCAGAAGCGGCCGATCAGAGCGACCTCCCCGACGGGGTCAGTCTGCCCGACGAGATCAAGCGGCGCGAAGACCGCCTGGCCGCCATAGCAGAAGCCAAGACCAAGATCGAAGCGCGGGCCAAGGAACGCCTCGAGCGCGAGCAGGCCGAGTATCAAGCCAAGCTGGACAAGCGCGAGGCCAAGGAAAAGGCCAACGGCAAGAAGCCTGGAGGCAAACCGCCGAAGCCGCCGCAGGTGGGCCCGCGCCCGGACGACCAGATCAACCTGACCGACGAAGAGTCGCGCATCATGAAGGTGGCTGGTGGCGGCTTCGAGCAGTGCTACAACGCCCAAGCGCTGGTCGATAGCGAATCCATGTTGGTCATGGCGCCGCATGTGACCCAGGCGGGCAACGACAAGGAACAGGTCGTACCGATGCTGGCCAAGCTTCAAGCGCTTCCCGAGGAGCTGAACCAGCCGGAGAAATTCCTGGCCGATAGCGGCTACTTCAGCGAGAAGAATGTCGAAGCCTGCGAGGCCGCCAGGATCGAGCCCCTGATTGCCGTGGGCCGCGACGCCCACCATCGGCACTGGCGCGAGCGTTTCGAAGAGCCGGCAGCGTCATCGGAGCCGACCAGTCCGGTCGACAAAATGAAGCACCGACTCAAGACCAAGGCCGGGCGCGCGGCCTATGGGCAGCGCAAGCAGACGGTGGAACCGGTATTCGGAATCATCAAGTCGGTGATGGGCTTCCGTCAGTTCCTGCTGCGCGGTCTGGCGAATGTCCAGAACGAATGGACCCTGGTGTGCCTGGCGTGGAACTTGAAACGCATGGCCACGTTGCGCCCGCATTCCGTTCAAAATGCGTGAACAGAGGCTGAATCCGCTCGAATTCAGGAAATTCAGGGCAACAACCGGTTAAAAACGCTCAAATAGTGGGCAATTCGCTTTGTCTTTGTCGCGCTCTGTCCATTTATGAATTCAAGTCCGACAGGCTGCTAGATTAATCTATCCGAGGGTGTTGTCCTATAGACATCTAGCACGTTAGTCCATTAAGGCTTGAACGTTGCGCCTCACATGCGTACCTTTGCCCGCTTTTCTTGCCACAGCACCCCCTTGGAGAGCGCCATGTCCGCTGATCTCGAGCATATCCGTCAAATCATGCGCGAGGCTGACTGCCTGTATACCGAAGCGCAAGTCGAAGAGGCGATCGCCAAGGTGGGGGCGCAGATCACCCGCGAAATGGCCGACACCAACCCGGTGGTGTTCTGCGTGATGAACGGTGGCCTTATCTTCGCCGGCAAATTGCTCACCCATCTGCACTTCCCGCTGGAAGCGTCCTACCTGCACGCTACCCGCTATCGTAACGAAACCAGCGGCGGCGACCTGTTCTGGAAAGCCAAGCCGGAAGTCTCGTTCATCGACCGCGACGTGCTGATCATCGATGACATCCTCGACGAAGGTCACACCCTGGGCGCGATCATCGACTTCTGCAAACACGCCGGCGCGCGCAAAGTGCACACCGCTGTGCTGATCGACAAGGACCACGACCGCAAGGCGCGCCCGGAAATGAAAGCCGATTTCGTCGGCCTGCCGTGCATCGACCGTTATATCTTCGGCTACGGCATGGACTACAAAGGCTATTGGCGCAACGCCAATGGGATTTACGCCGTCAAAGGGATGTAAGCCATGACCCGCTTTCTTGATCAGACCCTGTTTGCCGAATTGGCCCAGAAGGCGGGTGCCAGCCCTCGCGGTCGTCACCACCACAACTTCCACCAGATGGAAGAACCTTGCCATCGTTTGGCCGTGGGGTTGCAACCCAGCACCTACGTGCCGCCCCATCGGCATCTGAGCGCGGACAAGGCGGAAACCCTGTTGGTGCTCCAGGGGCGCCTGGGTGTGCTGGTGTTCAGCGACAGCGGTGAAGTGATCGCCAAGCGCGTGATGCAGGCGGGCGGCGAGTGTTCGGGCGTCGATCTGCCGCCGGGGGTATTCCACGGCCTGGTGGTGCTGGCGCCTGATACGGTGATGTTCGAGTGCAAGGCCGGGCCCTATCGGCCGGTCGGCGATGGCGAATTGGCGGACTGGGCGCCCCGCGAAGGCGATGCGGGTGTGGTCGAGTATCAACGCTGGATGCTTGCCCAGTTCGATTGAGCTACAGTGCTGGGCTATCTCGCACGGAGCGGCCCATGAGCCTGTTGATACGTACCTGCGCCGCCTTGGCGCTGACCCTCAGTTTGCCGCTGGCTGCGGCGCCCGCGCCGATGCACGGCCAATTCCTGCCGCCGGATGACCTCACCCTGCGCGCTGAAAAGCCTGACCAGCAGCAGTTGCTGCAAGTCACCGAGTTCGCGGTGGTGGTGGGCAATCAGCGCCAATCCAGCCAGCAACCGATCCCGGTCACCTCGCCGCTGATGATCCGCCTCAAGGGCAAGCCCCTGAACAAAGGTGCGACCATCGCCCAAGTGGTGCTCAACTTCGATGCCGAAAGCAAAAGCCTGAAAAAGCCGGCCTTCGATGATGCGACCAGGACACTGACCCTGTCTTATCCCGTGGCCCAATACCGCGTGATTGTCGACCTGCTACGCAATGACACGGTGTATGTGCAATTCCTCAGTTATGCCAACGGGCATATCTGGGCGGATCTGCACACCGGCGCTGTGCGCGCCAAGTAGGGAGAACGCTGAGACCCCCTCCCACAGTGGTTCTCAGCGCTTCCGCAGTGCGCCCCTCGCAGGTAGACTTCAAGCCCCGTGTAAATGTCTGCAGGCTGGAGTCGGTAATGCGTAAAGATAAGAAACAGGTGATTGGTGACGAGATTGGCGACGACCAGATCAAGTTATTCCTGGCCTTTGAACCGGTCGACAAGACTTCACCGTCCCTGCACAAACTGATCAAGGCCTACCGTGGCTTGCGTATCGACGACTTCGAGCGGTTCCTGGTTTTTTTCAAGGAAGCCGGCCTGGACCTCGACGGCAAGGATGAACAGGGTCAGACCTTTGTCGACCTGATCAAAGACCAGCGCAACGCCGCCGAGTACATCGAATTGATCGAAAACGCCCGCGGCTGATTACCCGGGACATACAAAAACGCCCCGCTCTCATTACGAGAGCGGGGCGTTTTTATGTCTTCATGTAGAAGCCAGCTTGCTCGCGAAGAACCTGAGAACGCCACGTCAAACCAGACACGCCGCGTTATCGTTAACCATTCTCGCGAGCAAGCTCGCTCCTACAGGCGCAGGCCTCAAGCGAAGCTTTCGGCCTCGCTGCTTTGCTCAACCAATTCCAGGCTGATGTTGTTTTGCGCGTTGATCTTGTGGTACAGCTCGGCGTCGGTCTCCAGGACCTTCTCACGGGCCGGGAAGATCTCATGCAGCTTGGCTGCCCACTCACCGGCCGCCTTGGTCGGGAAGCAGCGCTCGATCAGTTCCAGCATGATCGACACGGTCACCGATGCGCCTGGGGAAGCGCCCAGTAGTGCGGCCAGCGAACCATCTTTGGCCGCGACCAGCTCGGTGCCGAACTGCAGCACGCCGCCTTTCTTCGGATCTTTCTTGATGATCTGCACCCGTTGGCCGGCCACTTCCAGGCGCCAGTCTTCGGCTTTGGCTTGCGGGTAGAAGCGGCGCAGGGATTCCAGGCGCTGTTCCATGGACTGCATCACTTCGCTGACCAGGTACTTGGTCAGGTCCATGTTGTCGCGGGCCACGGCCAGCATCGGACCGATGTTGCCGGCACGTACCGACAGCGGCAGGTCGAGGAACGAGCCGTGCTTGAGGAACTTGGTGGTGAAGCCGGCGTAAGGTCCGAACAGCAGGGACTTCTTGCCATCGACCACGCGGGTGTCCAGGTGCGGCACGGACATTGGCGGCGAACCCACGGCGGCCTGGCTGTAGACCTTGGCCTGGTGGTGCTTGACCACTTCCGGGTTGTCGCAACGCAGCCACTGGCCGCTGACCGGGAAGCCGCCGAAGCCTTTGCTTTCTTCGATGCCCGAGGCCTGCAACAGCGGCAGGGCCGCGCCGCCGGCGCCGAGGAACACGAACTTGGCGTCCACTTCGCGGCTGTTGCCGCTGTTGACGTCCTTGATGCTCACGGTCCAGCCGGTACCGTTACGCTTGAGGCCGGTGACGCGCTTGCTGTACTTGACGTGGGCGTCCGCCGAGCTGGTCAGATGGCTGAGCAGCTGGTTGGTCAGGGCGCCGAAGTTGACGTCGGTGCCGTTCTGTACGCGGGTGGCGGCGATTTTTTCGTCGAGCGGGCGGCCCGGCATCATCAGCGGCATCCACTCGGCCATCTGGTTGCGGTCTTCGGTGTAGCGCATGTCCGAGAACGCATGGTGCTTGCTGAGGGTTTCAAAGCGCTTGCGCAGGTAGGCCACGCCTTTTTCGCCCTGCACGAAACTCAGGTGCGGCACCGGGCTGATAAAGGATTTGGACGAGCCAAACGTGCCTTTTTTGGTCAGGTACGCCCAGAACTGTTTCGACACCTCGAACTGGGTATTGATGTGCACGGCTTTCTTGATGTCGATGGAACCATCGGCGGCCTGCGGTGTGTAGTTCAGCTCACACAGCCCGGCGTGGCCGGTACCGGCGTTGTTCCACGGGTTAGAACTTTCCGCGGCACCCGAATCCATCAGCTCAACGACTTCCAGCTTGAGACCGGGGTCGAGCTCTTTGAGCAGCACGGCCAGGGTGGCACTCATGATGCCGGCCCCTACCAGTACTACGTCGACTGCTTCGTTATGCGCCATTTAACGCGTCTCCAAAATCTGCAGCACCAAATTGACGGCATGGCTGCCAGGAGTGACGGGGCGGTTCACGTGTTGCCCCAGGTTACCCATGGCCAGGATCGCCATGTCCGATTCGCAATTCTTTGCAACTTCAGCACACGCTTCCTGCCGGGCTAATCTGCCTATGAACGCATTCATGGGCGCCTGTGGCAATTCGACTTATGGTCAAAGCGTGCGATGCGTGCAACCAATCCGTAGCGGACAGGCTCAAGCTCCGGTTTTTAAGGCGTGCTCGTTCCTGTGTGATTGGGCTGTTTCAGACGCTGATCGTGCTTGTACAAACGCCAAACTATTCATTTGCTCGCCACACTCTTGTGAAGTTGTGAAAACCCGTTTTTTCACGCTCTTTTGAAGACGTGAACCTCAAAAAAGGGCTGCCCCAGCCTGGCACCTGGCCCGGACAACCTTGCCGACAGGCGGCAATACGGGCAAACAACTCAAGTGGCCGAGCGCAATGGCAGCTCTGGCAGATTCGGTCAAGACGGGGTGTTTGCAACGTAAACGGCAAGCGCACCCGCTTCACTCGATCTGTGTGGGCGGCTCTCTGTGGGCGATCTGGGGGGGTTGATGCCGAGGCATTAACGATGTTGCGAGGCCCGATCAGGAGACGTCCTTATAATCGGGGGGAGATTGTAGCGAAGAACGTCAGGGAAATGGGCGGGTTTTGTGACTTTTATTAGGTGTTCGGTCAGGCGGTCAATGGTTGGTGACGGGGCGAGCGTGCCGGGCGTGGGCTGACACGGGCATGGGCCGGCAGGGGACGATGCATCCAGCTCAGGCGAATTTCTTCGATTTCCACCCAGCCCTCACCGACGGGAGGCTGGCCGCATTCTTTGAACGCCTGGCAGCGGCCTTGCGCATCCAGCAGGGCGAACTGGCGAACGGCGGGTTTGCTGGCAAACAGGGACCAGAGAAAATGCATGGCGATAGACCTCCTTCAGATTGAGGCCAAGCATGCCTATCCCGGATGACGAGACCATGTAACGGCTGTGACATATCGGTGACATCGAACCGCTACCGCGGGCGCGGGTCATAGGTTTTAACTGGCGCTGGTTCCCCGCCGCGGCGCCCCGCTATACTGCCGGGCTGTCGGTACCCGATTTCTGGAGAGAAGAGCATGTTGCAACGCCTGTTGTTCGGTTTGATCACTGTGACCAGCTTGACCCTGGTTGGCTGCGCCAACAGCCCGCAACAACTGAGCCCCGAGCCGAAACTCACGACGCAGTTGGCCCCGGTAGGCCATGGTCAGCCAGTGTCGGTGCGTGTGGTGGACGGTCGTCCATCGCCAACCTTGGGTTCCCGTGGCGGGCTGTACCCGGAAACCGCCCTTGTGTCGGTGAACGGTCAGGACGTGCTGCCCAAGCTGCAGGCCCAGGCAGAAGCCGCCGTGCGTCTGTTGGGTTTCACCCCGGCCAACTCGCCAGGTGCGCCTCAGTTGACCATTACCCTGGCCGAGTTGAAGTACCAGTCGCCCAAAGAAGGCCTGTATGTGACCGAGGCTTCCATCGGTGCGACGTTCAAGTCTGACGTCACCGCCGGCACCCGTCGCTACAGCGGCCGCTACGGCGCATCGCTCAATCAGCGCTTCGGCATGGCGCCGAACCAGGAAACCAACACCAAGCTGGTCAGCGACGTGCTGAGTGATGCGTTGACCCGCCTGTTCAAAGACCCAAGCATCGGTCAATTGCTCAGTTCGCAATAACCGCTGGCTGAAAAAACCGGGCTCACCCATGGGCCCGGTTTTTTTTCGTCCTCAGTTTCATGCCGCAGTGTCAATACAGAAGTCCAGCAGGCTCACCCCGGTCAACAGATCGGCCTCCGGCAAGTCCGCATGCTGGTGTCCGCCCAGGGCGCAATACACCAGCCAGTGGCGATCCTGGACGTTGAACGCCAGGCAGCCGACCAGCGCCTCTTGTTCCTCGCTGGGGGCAATCAGATACAGCCGATCCTGGTTGTGCGCGTGCAGCATGACAAGCTCCCGAACGTTCGAAGGGCCACAGAGTGGACTGTTAAGGTGACGTTCAGGTGACGCCGTAAATTACTGGATACATTAGCCATCAATGCGGGAGGGAGCGTTTCAGGCGCCGGAGGCCACTATCGTTCAGGTTTGTATCTGAATCGATACCAAGACACTGTTTTACTGAGGTTTACCATGGCGCTGCGCTCACTACTGTTCAACGTTGTCGCTCTAGCGGTGGCCTGCCCTGGCGCGGCACTGCTGCTCATCACCCGTCTGCGCGAACAGCGCGCGATGGCCGACCTGACCGCGCAAAGCGAAGACCGCGCGATCGACCAACCGATGTTGTTTCTGGATGTGCGCACCGAACGGGCGCACCGTGTGGCTTACCGCATCGGGTTCGCCTGCCTTGTGCTGGCGCTGGCCGCTTCCTGGCTCAGCACCCGCCTGTAAGTCCTACAGTGCAATCCCGGCTTTGACGCGGTACTGATTACGTACCGGTGTTGCATATTGCACCATCAGGAACGGACGGTGCTCGGCCGGGCATTCGTTCAAGCGTCGCTCCCACTCTGCCTTTGCCTTGGCCAACTCATCGGCCGGGAATAGCTCGGCAGCCTTCGGTACCTGCAATTGCGGGTCGGCGTCAGCCCATTGGGCATAGGCCAGGTAGTGCACCGGAAACAATCGATAACCGCCGAGAATCTGCCGGTCCATTTCGGCGGCCAGCAGCTTGGTGTCTTCGAAACGCTCGGTGATCGGTGGCGCGAAGTTCACATGCACCCGGCCTTTGTAGCCGGTGATGCCCAAGGCGATGCTGACATCGTCTTCCCCCGGCGCCTTGGTGTAGGTGCCGGTGGTGGCGCGGATATACAGTTCGCGGGCCTTGGCGGCGTCGCAGGGGTCGTATTCGTAGCTGATGGACACCGGCGTCAGGTTCAGCGACTGGATCACCTCGGCGAACGGCTCGTCCTTGCGGCTGACGTGAAACATCTTGAGGATCGCCGACTCGGTGCGATCGTCCCCATCCTTGGCGCGCCCTTCAGCCTGGGCGATCCAGATCGATTGGCAGTCATTGAGGATCGAATGGTTGATGTAGGCCGACAGCAGGTTGTAGGCCGCCATCTTCTCCTTTCGCCCGGTGATCGAGCGGTGCACGATGAAGCTCTTGTTCAAGCGCATCAGGTCGCTGACGAACGGCTTTTGCAGCAGGTTGTCGCCGATGGCGATGCGCGGCGTCGGCAGGCCGGCGTGGTAAACGGCGTAGTTGACGAAGGCCGGGTCCATCACGATATCGCGGTGGTTGGCCAGAAACAGGTAGGCGGTGCCGGACTTGAGCTGCTCGACGCCGGTGTAGGTCACGCCGTCGGTCGCCCGGTCAATGGTGTGGTCGACGTAGTACTCGACTTTATCCTGCAGCGTGGCCACGGTGGTGACGCCGGCGAACTCACGGCGCAGTTTGCGGGCGATCATTGGCTTGAGCAGCCAGCCCAGGGCGCCGGCAAAGCGCGGGAAGCGAAAGTGGGTCAGGATGTCCAGAAAGGCCTTGTCACTGAACAGCCGTGCCAGCACTGCCGGGACTTCGCTGTCGTTGTAAGGTCGGATGGTATCGAATTCGCCCATCATGCTCTCTTGTTAGAAACGGCTAGGGTAAGTAGAAGAAATGCCAGGGCGCGGCCTGAGTAATGGGCTCGGCCGAACGATAACCCTGTAAATAGACCGGCGATTATACGCACAAGTCACCGTGGAGGCTGCGATGCTGGAAACCGAGTCGTACGATTGTCCTTATTGTGGTGAGCCGGTCGAAGCCGTGCTGGATCTTTCCGGCGGCGATCAGTCCTACATCGAGGATTGCCCGGTGTGTTGCCGGCCGATCAATTTCACCCTGCAAACGGACGGTCACGAATGGATGCTTGACGTCCATGCCGAGAATGAATAGCGGGTACGCCCATGCAGCGAATCTATGAACCGGAAAACCTGATGGAAGGCGAGTTGCTCCAGCAGATGCTCGCCAGCGAGGGGATCGAGGCGCACCTGGTGGGCCGCCATCTGCTTGGCGGTACTGGCGAACTGCCGATATTCGGCCTGCTGGGGCTGGAGGTGGACAACGACCGGGCCGCCGACGCCCGCGCGCTGATTACCGCCTACATGGACGCGCAGCCGATGCGCGGCGATGAACCCGACAGCTTCCCGGACGTACTGGTCTGTTAGGCTGTCGGTCGGTTTACCCAAGAGTCGTGTTGCCCCATGTGTGGACGTTATGCCCTGTTTCGCTGGAACCCCACTTTTGCTGCGTTGCCGGGTTTTCCGGCCGACCAACAGGCCCAGTGGAACATCTCCCCGAATGATTCGGTGCTGATCCAGCGCCTGAGCGAAGGCCATCGCACCCTGGCGCGGGCGCGCTGGGGCCTTACGCCGCCGTGGCTGACGGACCTTTCCCGCACGCCGGCCCATGCCCGCGCCGAAACCCTGGCCGAACAGCCAATGTTCCGCGAGGCGTTTCGCCAGCGCCGTTGCCTGCTGCCCGCCAACGGTTTCTATGAATGGCGCGGCACCCAGCGCAAGCGCCCGTACTGGTTGACGCCGGGAGAGGGCTCGACGTTGTTTTTCGCCGCGATCTGGGAGGCGTATCCGGTGCAGGAGCAGGTATGGCTGAGTACGGCGGTGGTGACCCAGGCCGCTCAGAGTCAGCGCCGTCCGCTGATTCTGGACGCGGCGGGGCAGCAAGCCTGGCTCGATCCCGAAACGCCATTGCATGTGTTGCAGGGGTTGCTGGCCAGTGAACCGGTCGCGTTGCGCGAGCGGGTCCTGGCCAATCTGGTCAACGATCCCAAGCTCAATGGGCCGGAGTGCCTGACCCCGGCCTAGACTCTGAACTGATTGATCAACCGCCGCTGTTGCTCCGCCAGCTTGGTCAGGTCCGCACTGGCCGCGCTGGACTCATCCGCGCCGCCCGCCACTTCATTGGCCACTTGGCCGATATTGATCACGTTGCGATTGATGTCTTCGGCCACCGCGCTCTGCTCCTCGGCGGCGCTGGCGATCTGGGTGTTCATGTCGTTGATGACTGACACCGCCTGGCTGATGGTCTCCAGCGCCTCGGCCGCCTTGGCCGCGTGTTGCACACTTTCATCGGTGCGGTGCTGACTGTCCTCCATCACCCGCACCACGTCCCGCGTGCCCTGCTGCAACTGCTGGATCATGGTCTGGATTTCTCCGGTGGCCTGTTGGGTTTTCTGCGCCAGGTTGCGCACTTCGTCCGCCACCACGGCAAAGCCACGGCCTTGCTCGCCAGCCCGCGCGGCCTCGATGGCGGCATTGAGCGCCAGCAGATTGGTCTGTTCGGCAATGGCGCGAATCGCGGTCAGGATGGCATTGATGTTCTCGCTGTCCTTGGCCAAGGCCTGTACCACGCCGACGGCTTTGCCGATTTCCTCGGCGAGTGTCCCGATGGACGTGGAGGTATCGCGCACGATGCGCATGCCCTGGCTGGCCGCCTGGTCGGCGTGGCTGGCGGCTTGTGCGGCTTGGGTGGCGTTGCGTGCGACGTCTTGTGCAGTGGCGGTCATCTCATGCACGGCAGTGGCCACCTGGTCGATTTCTACCATCTGTTTATGCACGCCCTGGTTGGTGCGAATCGCGATGTCAGCGGTGTGCTCCGACGAGTCGCTGACCTTCTGCACCGAACTGACCACTTGAGTGATCATGCCCTGCAACTTGATCAGGAAGGTGTTGAACCCAGCGGCGATCGCGCCGAGCTCATCGGCACGGTCACTGGTCAGGCGCCGCGTGAGGTCGCCTTCGCCCTCGGCGATGTCATTGAGCATCGCCACCATTTGTTTGAGCGGTCGGGCGATGCCGTGGCCCACCAGCCAGATCACCAGCAAGCCGATACCGGCCACCAGCAGGCCGGCAATGGTCATGCCGAAAATGTCGGTATTGCGTTGAGCTTGCAGCTCGCTTTGCAGTTCCTGCAAATCGGCCATCACCGCGTCCAGGGGCAATTGGATCATCAAGGTCCAGCGCGCATCGGTCTGGCCGATGCCGAATGGCAGGAACAGCTCGATATGCCCGTGTTCCCTGTCGATGTCGTAGCGCACTTCGCCGATTTTCGATTGGGCGAGGTTGGCGATTTCATTGCTGTCGAGCAGGTCGCTGGCCTTTTCGCCGAGCTTGCCGGGGTCCTTGGTGTAGGCCACCAGGCGTCCGTTGCTGGAGATCAGCGCCAGCTCGCCGGCGCCGTTGTAGAGGGTTTTGTCGGCGTTGGTGAGCATGTCCTGGATGAAGTTCACCGACAGGTCGGCGCCGACGATGCCCTGGAAGGCGCCGTCGATCATGATCGGCTCGATAAACGACGCGAGCATCACCATGGCGCTGCCCACCTGATAGGGAGCGGGGTCGATGACGCAGGGCTTTTGGCTTTCCTTGGAGCACAGGTAGTACTCGCTGGCGCGTACGCCGGTGGAGAGCATTTTCTGGTCGGTCACGTCGGCGAGTTTATCCAGGCCCAGGCTTCCATCCGCGTTGCGATACCACCAGGGGATGAAGCGGCCATTGGCATCCAGGCCGATGACGGCGCTGTTCACATAGGCAGCGTCGTTGTGATCGATAGCGTTGGGTTCCCAGCCGATATAGGCACCGAGGATTTTCGGGTTGCGCGCCACGGTTTCGTGCAGCAGGTTGATCAGTTGCTCGCGACTGATCTGCAGGGCCGGGGCGCCCTTGGCGTCTTTCATGTCGAGCAGGGCATTGGCGGTGGCCAGGCTTTTGGCCGTCACCAGGGGCGCTTCCAGTTCACGCTGAATCAGCGTGGCCTGGGTTTGCGCCAGGGATGTCAGGCGCTGTTCGATGATCTGCTCGAATTGCTGCTGGGTGCGTTCCTGCACCATCGCCTGAGTCCGCGCGCCGGTAAACAAGGCGTAGAGCACCAGCACCGCGACCACACTCAGGACAATGGCCCCGGCCAGTGCTGCGACAGAAAACTGAATCGACTTGAATTTCATGAAAGCTCCGGACGCAGAAAGAGAGGGGCCACCTTGTGGTATCGGCTATGGGGCCGCCGGGCATTAGGGATCGCCCCGAAAAATACGCTGAGGTGGCTCGAGCGCAATGCTCGCCGTCGTTACCGGGCGGTGTGGGATGTATCTGAAAATCAACAGTTACACGTCTGTTGTATATGGCGTCGATACATATGAGCGCCTAGGATACGGGCCTGGTTTTCAGGGAGAGGGTTTATGAAGAAATCATTGGCGGTAAGCGTGTTGGCGGCAGCGGTGTCGCTGGCCGGGTGTCAGTCGGTCAACACCACCAGCGGCGGTGCTGTCGGCGTGGAGCGCAAGCAATACATGTTCAGCATGCTGTCGAGTCAGGAAGTCGACCAGATGTATGCCCAGTCCTACCAGCAGACCCTGGGCGAAGCCAGCGGCAAAGGCCTGGTGGACAAGACCAGCACCAACGCCAAGCGCGTGCAGGCGATCGCCAATCGTCTGATCGCCCAGGCGCCTACCTTCCGCCCCGATGCGGCGCAGTGGAAGTGGGAAGTGAATTTGATCAAAAGCGATGAGATCAACGCCAACTGCGGGCCTGGCGGCAAGATCTTTGTGTACAGCGCGTTGATCGATAACCTCAAGCTCACCGATGACGAACTGGCTGCGGTCATGGGCCATGAAATCGCCCATGCCTTGCGTGAACACGGCCGTGAAGCGATGTCCAAGGCCTACGGTATCGAGATGGCCAAGCAGGGGGCCGGTGCGTTATTCGGCCTGGGCCAGGACAGCCTGGCGCTGGCTGATACGGTGGCCAACTACGGCATGACCTTGCCCAACAGCCGCAGCAATGAAAACGAAGCCGACCTGATCGGCCTGGAGCTGGCGGCCCGTGCCGGCTACAACCCGAACGCCGCGATCACGTTGTGGAACAAGATGGCCAAGGCTTCGGAAGGCGCACCGCCGGAGTTCATGAGCACTCACCCGGCTTCCGACAGCCGGATCGCCTCGTTGCAGGCGGCGATTCCGAAAGTGATGCCGTTGTACCAGCAGGCCAAGAAGCCCTGATTGATCTGCCGGCGATAGCGCCTTCAAGAGCGCCATCGCCGGCAAGCTCATCTGCTAGATCCAACCGCTGCTTTGCATGGCCTTGTACACCGCGACAATCGCCAGGATGAAGAACGCCGAAGCCGCCAGTCGACGAATCAAGGTCAACGGCAGTTTCTCCGCGGCGAAATTCCCCGCCAGCACCACCGGTACGTTGGCAATCAACATGCCCAGGGTGGTGCCGATGACCACCAGCCACAGCTCTGGATATTGCGCCGCCAGCATCACCGTGGCGATCTGCGTCTTGTCACCGATTTCAGCGAGGAAGAACGCAATCAGCGTGGTCAGGAACGGCCCGAATTTGCGCGAGGTGCTGGCTTCGTCATCGTCGAGTTTGTCCGGTACCAGGGTCCACAGCGCCGTGGCGCAGAAGCTCGCCGCAAGGATCCAGTGCAACACCGCATCCGAGAAGAAACTGCCAAACCAGGCCCCCACGGCACCGGCGGCCGCATGGTTGGCCAGGGTCGCGGCGATAATGCCGGCGATGATCGGCCAGGGCTTGCGAAAGCGGGCGGCGAGAATGAGTGCGAGCAGTTGCGTCTTGTCGCCGATTTCGGCCAAGGCAACGATTGCGGTAGGAACGAGTAATGAATCCAGCATCAGGTAGGTTTCCAGGGGCGGGTCGACACGGCTATGACACGTACAGCCTTCCCGCCCCGGGTAAGGTGTGCGTGTCATAGGTCTTGTCAAACCCCGGTCCGTCTATGCGGACTCCTGGGTCGCATACGCCATGGTCTGTTGACCAAGTATGTTGACGTATGCCGGACGAGCATGGCGCTCGTGGGAGACTACTCCCCTAGGACGGAGCGGATTCTGCCTAGGCAAAATCCATTCGGCAAGCCTTCTTTTTCAAACGTCCGTCAGCCGCGCTTGGCGCGGTAGACGCGAAAGCCATTGCCTTCGGCCTTGACCGCACACACGCCCAGATGCTCTTCGATCAACGGCTGGTACTTCAGGAAACTGTTGGCGACCAGTCGCAGTTCGCCGCCTTTTGCCAGGTGTTTCGCCGCTTTTCGCAGCAGGTTTTCCGTGGCGAAGTAATCGGTGTGAACCCCCACGTGGAACGGTGGGTTGCTCAAAATCGCATTCAACCCCATCGGCGCTGCATCGATGCCGTCACCGGTCAGGACCTCGGCCTCCAGACCATTGGCGGCCAGGGTCAGGCGGCTGCTGGCGGCGGCAAAGGCATCCACATCCAGCATCGTCACGGTGTTGTGCGGATAGCGACGTTTGACTGCGGCCCCCAGCACACCCGCGCCGCAACCGAAGTCCAGCAAATGGCCGCTGGGCAGTTTGTCCAGATGTTCCAGCAACAGCTCGGTCCCGCGATCCAGGCGACCATGGCTGAACACGCCGGGCAGGCTCACCACCTTGAGCGGCCCTTCGGCCAACGGTACGTCAAAGACTTGCGCCAGGCTCTCCAGCGCCACCGCCTGCGGGGCGTTGGCCACGGTGACTTGCCACAGTTGGCAATGGCGGGCGTTGTCGAGCTTGCGCGGTTTGCCCAAGGGAATCATCTGCTTGGCGGCGCTTTCGATACCGCCTTTTTTCTCTCCCACCAGAAACAGCTCGGCGCCGGGCAGGCGCGAAGCCACGGCATTGAGCAGATAGTCGGTCAGCTCCTTGGATTTGGGCAGGAAGATCACCGCCGCATCAAACGAGCGTTCGGGCGCGTTCACGCCGAACTGGCTGCGCTCGGGGAAGCGTGCGTCGAGCGCTGCCTGATCGCCGGCATGCCAGCTCCAGCCGTGGGCGTTGGGCAGGCGACCCAGCAGGTCGTCGGCGGGCAAGCCGACCAACAGCAGGTTGCCTTGAAAAAGTTCGGCCTGGCGAAGCAGTACTTCACTGCGCGGATCCATAGTCTGCTCCTTGAAAAGGGGCGCAGTTTATCAACTGACGACGCGTAGCGGGGCGCCGCTGAAAAAGCCTCGGGCGTTTTCCGCCAATTGGCCGACGATACGCTGGCGCGCTTCGCGGCTGCCCCAGGCATTGTGGGGCGTGACGATCAGCCGGGGGATATCGCCGGCCAGCAGCGGGTTGCCGTTGACCGGTGGCTCCACGCTCAAGACATCGGTCGCCGCGCCGCCCAAGTGGCCACTGCGCAAGGCGTCGGCCAGGGCCTGTTCGTTGATCAAGCCACCGCGCGCGGTATTGACCACGAATGCGCCGGGCTTGAGCAGCGCCAGTTCGCGGGCGCCGATAAAGTCGCGGGTGTGTTCGTTGAGCGGGCAGTGCAAGGTGAGCGCGTCCACTTGCGCCAGCAGCTCATCCAGGGGGACACGGTCGGCGCGGGCAGGGCGGCCCGGAATCGCGCCGAGTACCACGCGCATGCCGAAGGCTTCGGCCAGGCGCGCGACGGCGCTGCCCAACTCACCATGGCCCAGTAGGCCGAGGGTTTTGCCTTCCAGCTCGACGATGGGGTGGTCCAACAGACAGAACTGCTTGGCTTCTTGCCATTTGCCGGCGGCCACATCCCGTTGATAGTCCTTCAAGCGCGTCGCCAGGTTGAGCAGCAGCATGATCGTGTGCTGCGCCACCGACGGCGTGCCGTAGCCCTGGCAGTTGCTCACGGTGATGCCGTGGGCGCGGGCGGCTTCAAGGTCGACGTTGTTGGTGCCGGTGGCCGACACCAGGATCAGCTTGAGCTGCGGGCAGGCCTCCAGGGTTTCGGTGTTGAGGGTGATCTTGTTACTGATCGCAACCTGCGCGCCCTGCAGGCGTTCGACCACATTCTGTGGCGTGGTCTGCGCGAATAGCTGCAAGTCGCTGAAGCTGTCTCGCAGCTCGCTGAGGTCTAGGTCCCCCAGGTCCAGGGACGGGTGATCAAGGAAGACGGCGCGGCGATTGTTCGTCATCAACTGTACCTTTTGCGACAGGGTTCGAAGGCGTAATCTGCCGAGCCTATCAGATGAAATAATCCGTTACTTAATGGAGTGCGTATGTACCTCGCCGAGTTTTTGACCGTGGCCTTGATTCATTTACTGGCCGTTGCCAGCCCAGGCCCGGATTTCGCGGTGGTGGTACGTGAAAGCGTGACCCACGGCCGTCGCGCCGGAACCTGGACCGCACTGGGGGTGGGCTCGGCGATTTTCCTGCACGTGGGCTATTCGTTGCTGGGGATCGGCTTGATCGTGTCCCAGTCCATTGTGCTGTTCAACGCGCTGAAATGGGCGGCCGCGGCATACCTGCTGTACATCGGCTTCAGGGCCCTGCGTGCCCAGCCAGCCAAACCTGCCGCCGAGGGCGAGTTGCACCGCGAAGTGGGCGAGCGCACTGCGCGCGGGGCGTTTACCGCAGGCTTCGTCACCAACGGCTTGAATCCCAAGGCCACGCTGTTCTTCCTCTCGTTGTTCACCGTGGTGATCAACCCGCAGACGCCCCTGGCGATCCAGGCCGGTTATGGGGTGTACCTAGCGGTGGCCACGGCGTTGTGGTTCTGCCTGGTGGCGATGTTGTTCAGCCAGCAACGTGTACGCGCCGGGTTTGCGCGGATGGGGCATTGGTTCGATCGGACCATGGGGGCGGTGCTGATCGCGATTGGGGTGAAGTTGGCGTTTACCAGCATGAAGTAACGCTTGTTCAAGCGACGGTGTTGATGCCGCGGCGAGGGGGACGCTGCCGACGGGGAGGGGCGTCTTCGGTTTTTTGAAACCTGTGTCATAGATACTCCGGGCCAGCACGGGTATTTGGATGTCTGAGCTAATGTTCATCTGTTGCTGTAATCCTTTCCAACACTAACATCGATTAGATATTTCGCCGTGTTTGGATCACGCTCATTGCAACGCACGTAGCATTTGACGCTGAGGGACATACCGTATTTGTGAGGTATCAGAAGTACCACTGTTTCAGCTTGATCGAAGAGTAAGCGCTGTAATGCGCCTCTCTCAAGTTTGCTATCTAACTTGAGCCAGCTGTTTCGGTCAGTGTTGCGTGGTAACCATCCGGACTTTTTTAGAACTCCCTGTAAGTGGTTAAATAATGGTATCAATTCGTCAAAAGGTAGTGCCTCCAGCATCGGCGAGGTAGTGAGGGTTGTGACCCTTCCGTTGTTATAGCCTATCGCTCCAAACTTTGTTGGGGGTAAGGTGAAACCGTGTTGAGGGTCATCAAACTTTACAATAACTGGGCTGGTAATCCAGGTTGAATCCTCTACTAGGGGGGTAGTTTGGCGCATTGCGGTGTTGGATTTTACTGGAAATGTTGAGTCTCGAAGTACATCTTCGTAGGGTTTTCCTATGTGTAAGGAAATAGCGTTATTTTTTTCAGGGGGGCGATTGAAATAAAATATCAATATGGTCAATGTTGCGAATGAGATGCTCAGGCATAATTTGAGCATTATTCTACTCCTCCGCCATTTGCAATTTTTATAATGGAATCTTTTAATTGGCTGCGAGTAGTTTGGTTTTTAAGCAGTCTGTCAAATTGTTCGGCGGCTCGTGATACAAACTCCATGCGTTGGTCTTTGTTCGCCAAGTCGGCAATAGGGTTTTGGCTGAAAGTGATTTTAGTGTCCGGTGCTTTGCACTGACTGGCTAGCGTTAGTTGTATTTCTTCGGGTAGCCCGGAAAATAGACCCGTCACTACTGAAATGACATCACCCACTTGGGTACCTCTCATTAGCCGTGCAAAGCGTTCCACGTCATACATTGCGGGTTGGAGAATATTTAGTTGCTCATGCCGTGCCATCTCGTAAACGCTATTGCTAATTTTGCCTTGATCGATATAGGCAAAGGTTTCAAGGATTTCTCGCTGGGCGACGCCAAATTCAACTTTTTCTGTAATGGGCCAAATCACCTTGTTTTTTAGGCTTCTGCGGTTTGGTAAACACTCCTCCATTTCTTTAAATCCCCGCACCATAAAAAACCGATGCAACGGATAAACATCCAGAAACAGCGCCGTATTCCCCAGTGCCAGCATTTCATGAACGTATTTCAACTCTTCCTGAACCCTGGTAATCAGCCCGCCCAAAAGCGGGTCACTTGTCAGTGGAACGGGGTTTTGCTGCTTGGCCTTGTCCCACGCCTCCCAAAGCTCAACGTTGGGGCGCAATTTATTGGTCACGATGCGCTCGTACAGGTCTTTGGGATAACTGTCTTGCAGCTTCCGATAGGCTCTTTTCTCCGCTTCGATTCGTTCATCCAGCGTGACAGCATGCAACAACCCACACCCCACCTGTTTCGACGCAAACGCTGCCAACCCCGCCCATTGAAAGCGGTTATCCGCCAGCCACAATTGCGCATACGCCGCGTTGATCCTGCGGTTGCGGGCTAGTGGGTCGGCGATGAGTATGCCGCCGGGGGCGATCCAGTCTTCCGCTTCTTTTTGAAACCTGTGCCATAGGCAACTGCAGGTCAGTATCGGCACTTCGATGGTGACTTTCGGGTTTCTACCGTCATGGCTGGTTATGCGCTTGCAGGCAGACAGTTCGCAGGTACTGTCCCAGAGTTTCTTGAGATCCAGTTCGTGTGGGGCGATGCATTGGTCGGTCATGTGCATTCCCTCGTCGTTGTCAGTGTTGGCGAGGAACCTAAGCCCGCAAAATGTGCAGGGGCAACCGTTAAAAGCCGAATCTGCGGAGAATACGAAGTTGCTGTCGGAGGCAGTCGGAACGGGGGTGGGAAGTGGCTGATATGGGCGTCAGTCAAGGTAAGAATGGTGCAAATACGGCTTCATCAATGAGCGTGGTCGATATCAAAAAGCTCTCCAGATCAGGTCGCTACCAGGCTTTGATGCTGGCGCAAAGCTAGCATTCTCCAGACCCTGCAAATCATTCCTTTGGCTGATTTGGCCGACACATAACGTCTCTACAGTGCAGGTCTTCAAGCCAAGACCGTGCAGTCATAAAAAGGGATTCGTATGTTGCAGACCCGTGTTATCCCGCCCGCCGAAGGTGCGTACCAATACCCGCTGTTGATCAAACGCCTGTTGATGTCAGGCGCCCGTTACGAAAAAACCCGGGAAATCATCTATCGCGACAAGCTGCGCTACACCTATCCGACCCTGATCGAACGGGTCGCGCGCCTGGCCAATGTGCTCACCGAAGCCGGGGTCAAGGCGGGTGATACCGTCGCCGTAATGGACTGGGACAGCCACCGTTATCTGGAATGCATGTTCGCCATCCCGATGATCGGCGCGGTGATCCACACCATTAACGTGCGCCTGTCGCCGGAGCAGATTCTCTACACCATGAACCACGCCGAGGACCGCTTTGTGCTGGTCAACAGTGAGTTCGTGGGGCTTTACCAGGCTATCGCCGGGCAGCTCACCACCGTCGACAAGACCTTGCTGCTCACGGACGGCGAGTCCAAGACCGCCGAGTTGCCCAACCTGGTGGGCGAGTACGAAACCCTGCTGGCCGCTGCCAGCCCGACGTACGACTTCCAGGACTTCGACGAACACTCCGTCGCTACTACCTTCTACACCACCGGCACCACCGGCAATCCCAAGGGTGTGTACTTCACCCATCGCCAACTGGTGCTGCACACCATTGGGGTGGCGACCATCATGGGTTGCGTCGACAGCGTGCGCCTGCTGGGCACCAACGACGTGTATATGCCGATCACGCCGATGTTCCACGTGCATGCCTGGGGCCTGCCGTATGTGGCGACCATGCTTGGCCTGAAACAGGTCTACCCCGGTCGCTACGACCCGGAATACCTTGTGGAGCTGTGGCGCAAGGAGAAGGTCACGTTCTCCCACTGCGTGCCGACCATCCTGCAAATGGTGCTCAACGCCAAGGCGGCCCAGGGTGTGGACTTTGGCGGCTGGAAAATCGTCATCGGCGGCAGCGCCCTCAACCGCACGCTGTACGAAGCCGCCAAGGCTCGTGGGATTCAACTGACCGCTGCGTACGGTATGTCCGAGACCGGGCCACTGGTGTCCTGTGCTCACCTCAATGAAGAGTTGATCGCCGGCACCGAGGACGAGCGCACCACTTACCGTATCAAGGCCGGCGTGCCTGGGCCGTTGGTGGAAGCGGCGATCATTGACGCCGAGGGCAACTTCCTGCCCGCCGACGGTGAATCCCAGGGCGAGTTGGTACTGCGTGCGCCGTGGCTGACCGAGGGCTATTACAACGAGCCGCAAAAAGGCGCGGAGCTGTGGGAAGGCGGCTGGATGCACACCGGCGACGTGGCGACCCTCGACGCGTTCGGGGTGATCGACATCCGCGACCGCATCAAGGACGTGATCAAGACCGGCGGTGAGTGGGTCTCATCCCTGGCCCTCGAAGACCTGGTCAGCCGCCATCCGTCGGTACGCGAAGTAGCGGTGGTGGGCATCGCTGATCCGCAGTGGGGCGAGCGCCCGTTTGCATTGCTGGTGCTGCGTGATGGCCATGTGATTGGGGCCCGTGAGCTCAAGGAACACCTCAAGCCGTTCGTGGAGTTGGGCCATTTGAGTAAGTGGGCGATTCCGAGCCAGATCGCTATTGTTACGGAAATTCCCAAGACCAGTGTCGGCAAGCTCGACAAAAAGCGTATCCGCGTTGACATCATCGAATGGCAGGCCAACAACAGTACGTTCCTTTCTACCCTCTGAGTGGATTTGCCGTGCCCTCGTGGCACGGCAACGCTCTATCTCGCGCCTTCACTTGTGATTTGCCAGTTTTCAGCCATCCTTGCCGCGTCGGCCCTCGCCGACGTGGCGAAAGGGTTGTGGCAGACGGGTTGCTGATGCAAATCACACTTTAGAGGGATCAAGCGCTACCCCCCTGCTGGCTATAGTCCCTTCCAGAGTTTTTCACGGATGTTTCGCTTCGGGCCATGGGGGCTCGGTTGCCGAGCGGCATTGGAATCGTTGTATTCCGGCCGTTACATGCATCACAGAAAGAACTCACTGCCATAACAATAATGCACATGGAGTAGCGTCGATGACCTCAGTAAACCAGTTCTGGCGCCGGGCAAGATTGCCCCTGGCCGTCAGTCTCGCCTCTACGCTCGCCGGGCCCGCATTCGGCGTCAGTTTCAATATCGGTGAAATCGAAGGGAGTTTTGACTCGTCGCTTTCCGTGGGGGCGAGCTGGTCCACAGCCAAGCCCAACCGCGACCTGATCGGCGTGAACAACGGCGGCAAGGGTTTGTCCCAGACCTCGGATGACGGCCACTTGAACTTCAAGCGCGGCGAAACGTTTTCGAAGATCTTCAAGGGCATCCATGACCTGGAACTGAAGTACGGCGATACCGGTGTGTTTGTGCGCGGCAAGTACTGGTATGACTTTGAACTCAAGGATGAAAGTCGGGAGTTCAAGGACATCAGCGATAACAACCGCAAGGAGGGTGCCAAGTCTTCTGGTGGCCAGATTCTCGATGCGTTCGTTTATCACAACTATTCGATTGCCGATCAACCGGGGGCTGTGCGCTTCGGTAAGCAGGTGGTGAGCTGGGGGGAAAGTACCTTCATCGGCGGCGGCATCAACTCCATCAACCCGATCGACGTGTCTGCATTCCGTCGTCCGGGCGCCGAAATCAAGGAAGGCCTGATTCCGGTCAACATGTTCTATGTGTCGCAAACCTTGACCGATAACCTGTCGGCGGAAGCGTTCTATCAGTTGGAATGGGACCAGACCGTTACGGATAACTGCGGGACGTTCTTCTCTCAGCCTGATGTTATTTCCGATGGCTGCAGTGACAACCTGCGGGTGCTCAACAGTCGACGCTTCCTGCCGGGGGCTGTCCTCCCAGGTCTTGCCGCCAATGGTGTGGACGTCAATAACGAGGGCGTCCTCGTTCGTCGTGGGGCGGATCGTGACGCGCGCGATAGCGGCCAATTCGGTGTTGCCTTCCATTACAACTTCGAGCCGCTGGACACCGAGTTCGGTGCGTACTTCATGAACTACCACAGCCGTGCGCCGATTTTCAGTGCGCAGGGCGCGCCACAGTCTGCTTACACGGGGCCTATCGGGCTTCCAGGCACGTTGCGTCCGCTGGTTGTCGCGGGTAATTCCAACTATTTCGTCGAATACCCTGAAGACATTCGCCTTTATGGTTTGAGCTTCTCCACCACCTTGCCGACAGGCACGGCGTGGAGCGGTGAGTTGAGCTATCGCCCGAATGCTCCTGTGCAATTGAGCACCACCGACATCCTCTATGCCGGTGTCACACCGCTGCCAGGCTACGGTAATGCTTCGGTGCTCAAAGGCAGTCCGGGCCAGGATCTGCATGGCTACAACCGTAAGGAAGTCACTCAGTTCCAGACCACGTTCACGCACTTCTTCGACCAAGTGATGGGCGCCAGCCGCTTGACCACCGTCGCTGAAATCGGTGTGACACACGTGGGCGGGCTGGAAAGCAAATCCGAGGCTCGTTACGGGCGTGATCCGGTATTCGGCCCCGGTACGTTGCCTGGCGGTTTCTGTACTGCGCTGAATAACTCGACTGCTCAGGGTGGGGGGCTGGCTAATGCCGCCAGCCTCAATACCAACTGCAACAACGATGGCTTCACCACTGCCACTTCCTGGGGCTACCGCGCCCGTGCCATCTGGGAATACCCGGACGTCTTCGCCGGCGTGAACCTCAAGCCAAACGTGGCGTGGTCCCACGACGTCAAGGGTTACTCCCCAGGTCCGGGCGCCAACTTCGAAGAGGGCCGCAAAGCCATCAGCCTGGGCCTGGATGCCGAATACCAGAACACCTACACCGCCAGCCTGAACTACACCAACTTCTTCGGCGGTGATTTCTCGACGGTGAATGATCGCGATTTCGTTGCTCTGAGCCTCGGCGTGAACTTCTAAGCACATTGCATTTCAGGAAGAACCAGAACATGAAAATAACCAAAAGTCTGTTGCACATCGGTGTGCTTGGGCTGTCGATCCTGGCGAGCAACGTCATGGCCGCAGTCTCGGCGGATGAAGCGGCCAAACTCGGCACGACTCTGACCCCGATGGGCGCCGAAATGGCCGGTAACGCAGCGGGGACCATCCCTAAATGGTCGCCTATGCCGACCAACGCCGGCGCCGTCGATGCCCGTGGATTCCTGGCCAACCCTTACGCCAATGAACAACCGCAATTCATCATCACCGCGCAGAACGTCGAGCAATACAAAGACAAGCTGGCGCCGGGGCAGTACGCGATGTTCAAGCGTTACCCGGAAACCTTCAAGATGCCGGTCTACCCGACCCATCGCGGCGCTACCGTGCCGGCCGATGTGTTCGCCGCCATCAAGAAGAACGCCACCCATACCAATCTGGTGTCCGGCGGCAACGGTCTGGAAAACTTCGAAACCGCCGTGCCGTTCCCGATTCCTAAAAGTGGCGTGGAAGTTATCTGGAACCACATCACCCGCTATCGCGGCGGCAGCGTGACGCGCCTGGTGACCCAGGCCACGCCGCAGACCAACGGTTCGTTCAGCCTGGTGTACTTCAAAGACCAGTTCGTGTTCCGCGACAAGATGAAGGACTTCGACCCGAAAAACCCCGGCAACGTGCTGTTCTACTTCAAACAGCAAGTGACCGCGCCGGCGCGCCTGGCCGGTGGTGTGCTGCTGGTCCACGAAACCCTGGACCAGGTGAAGGAACCGCGTTCGGCGTGGGTCTACAACGCCGGCCAGCGCCGTGTGCGCCGGGCGCCGCAAGTGTCCTATGACGGGCCGGGCACCGCCGCCGATGGCCTGCGTACCTCCGACAACCTTGACATGTACAACGGTGCGCCGGACCGCTACGACTGGAAACTGGAAGGCAAGAAGGAAATCTACATCGCCTCCAACAGCTACAAGATCGACGATCCGAAGCTCAAATACGTCGACATCATCAAGGCCGGCCACATCAACCAGGACCTGGCACGCTACGAGCTGCGCCGCGTCTGGCACGTGGTCGCTACCCTGAAGGAAGGCCAGCGCCACATCTACGCCAAACGTGACTTCTTCATCGACGAAGACACCTGGCAAGCGGCCGTGATCGATCACTACGACGGTCGTGGCCAACTGTGGCGCGTCGCCGAAGCCCACGCCGAGAACTACTACGACAAACAAGTGCCGTGGTATGCCCTGGAAACCCTCTACGATCTGCAGTCCGGCCGCTACCTGGCCCTGGGCATGAAGAACGAAGAGAAGCAGGCGTATGACTTTGGCTTCACCGCCACCACCAGCGACTTCACCCCAGCGGCCCTGCGCCAGGACGGTGTTCGCTAAGCTGCACACATAGCCAAATGTGGGAGGGGGCTTGCTCCCGATAGCGGTCTGACAGCCAATAAATCCATTGGCTGACCCAGCGCAGTCGGGAGCAAGCCCCTTTTCACATTTCTTGTCGTAGTTCTTTTTCAGGCAAATGTTGCAAAGCTCTACAAACCTGCCGCTTTTACCGCTAGTCTGCGGACATCTGCAATGCCGACAACAGCCTTCTACAAGAGCCCGGCGATGACTGATCTGTCCCGAATCCAAAGGCCTGCCAGCGCGGTCATTCCGCCCCTGGAAGGGCGTTTCTACCGACCTCCGCTGCCTGATGGCTACGTGCCGCGACCGCGCTTGTGCGAGCGGTTGAGCACTGGACTGGAAGGACGCCTGCTGCTCGTCAGCGCGCCAGCAGGGTTCGGCAAGAGTTCGTTGGCGGTGGAGTTCTGCCAGGGCCTGCCGGCCCATTGGCAAAGCCTGTGGCTGGGCCTGAGCCCGCGGGATAACGACCCCGGACGTTTCCTCGAGCGCCTGCTCGACGGTTTGCAGCAATACTTCCCGCAACTCGGCGCCCAATCCCTGGGCCTGCTGAAAATGCGCCAGCGTCACCAACCCTTTGCCTTTGAAGAATGGCTCGATGGCCTGCTCGATGAGCTGACCGTGCACCTGTCCACCCGCGCGCCACTGTTGCTGGTGCTGGATGACTACCATCTGGCCCAGGGGCCGGTGCTTGACCGTTGCCTGCAATTTTTCCTCAACCATTTGCCCGATGGCCTGGTGGTGCTGGTCACCAGTCGCCAACGCCCGGACTGGC